>NZ_CAUZLM010000027.1:0-745 GCF_963580165.1 Fructobacillus evanidus | reverse complement strand
CCATTGTTGGTGTTGTTGTTGCCACCGTTATCCGTTGGCGTCGTTGGCGTCGTACCGCCATTGTTGGTGTTGTTGCCACCCTTATCCGTTGGAGTCGTTGGCGTCGTACCACCATTGTTGGTGTTGTTGCCACCGTTATCCGTTGGAGTCGTTGGCGTCGTGCCACCATTGTTGTTGGTGGTGTTGTTGCCAGCGTTATCCGTTGGGGTCGTTGGCGTCGTACCGCCATTGTTGGTGTTGCCACCGTTATCCGTTGGGGTCGTTGGCGTCGTACCGCCATTGTTGGTGTTGCCACCGTTATCCGTTGGAGTCGTTGGCGTCGTACCGCCATTGTTGGTGTTGTTGTTGCCACCCTTATCCGTTGGAGTCGTTGGCGTCGTACCGCCATTGTTGGTGTTGTTGTTGCCACCGTTATCCGTTGGCGTCGTTGGCGTCGTACCGCCATTGTTGGTGTTGTTGTTGCCACCGTTATCCGTTGGCGTCGTTGGCGTCGTACCACCATTGTTGGTGTTACCACCGTTATCCGTTGGGGTCGTTGGCGTCGTACCGCCATTGTTGGTGTTGTTGTTGCCACCGTTATCCGTTGGCGTCGTACCGCCATTGTTGGTGTTACCACCGTTATCGGTTGGATTTATTGGCGTCGTACCGCCATTGTTGGTGTTACCACCGTTATCCGTTGGGGTCGTTGGCGTCGTACCGCCATTGTTGGTGTTACCACCGTTATCCGTTGGGGTCGTTGGCGTCG
>NZ_CAUZLM010000026.1:0-907 GCF_963580165.1 Fructobacillus evanidus | reverse complement strand
ATTCCTTTGAGTATCGGGGCGTTTTATTATATGCTAAAATTCTTTTCTTCCTTGAGTGATTATACAGTGGATGCGTGCATAAAATCTGTCCACTTTATTAGCATACGAGCATAAATAAAAAAACCCGGAATTTGTGTAAACAAATTCCAGGTTACATATCAAAAAGAATAAAAACTAATATGTCTTATTTAGTATTCTTATTCTTTTTACCTTTAATACTAAAGAAAAACAGAGAAGAAATAGACGTTAATAACGAATTAATTATTAATTTCCAATAGTGAGAATGACTATTATCTCTATCAATGGCAGTGTCAGGTAACTTATTATTCATTTGAGATAAAACATCCTTATCGTTATTAGAGTCTCCCATTCTCCCAATTACGTTAGTATTAGGGACAACAGTGATATAACCTGTAGCCCAGGTCATATCTCCAAATGTACCATAGTTGTTAGAATTCAGTAATTCTAATAGTTGACTACGAGTAGCATTAGTTTTATATAAATCTCCCCACATGTACACGATCTTATATACGCCTGGCTCATTAACATTACCGCTTACAATGTACTCCACCACATTATTTAAAATAGTATTTGAAAATGTTCCAAACATAGTTCTGTCAACAAAATGAATATTCGAAACATCAATATACATATTTTGATCATTCAATAAGGAAGTAAAATTATCATTAGCTTTCCAACTTCCAGCGTTAATAGTCGCATCATGGGCAACAATTATCGGATTATGCAAATTATTTCCAATTAGGTTATTACCATAATTATGATTTCCAATATTATTGTTTCCATGGTTATCATTTCCACTGTTGTTTGATCCGGCATTGCTGTTTCCAGTGTTGTTATCACCATGGTTATTGTTTCCATGGTTATCATTTCCACTGTTGTTTGATCC
>NZ_CAUZLM010000025.1:0-1032 GCF_963580165.1 Fructobacillus evanidus | reverse complement strand
GGCAGATTCTATAATTAATTCGAACGATAATTGAAAAACAAAAAACCCAAAGAATTCTTTACAATGGTAGTTGCTAGACAAACCATGAGGAGAAATTCTTTGAGCTATTCAATTTTAACATCTTATGATCGTGGCGCCATCGAAACTTTGAATAATTTTGGGTATTCGCTGCAGAAAATAGCCGATACGCTTGGTTTTTCGAAATCCACGATTCATTATGAACTTCAACGCGTACAACCATACGTCGCTTCTTTGGCCCAGCAAGATGCCGACCATAAGCGCAAACAATGTGGTCGAAAAACAACTTTGTCTCGTTCACAAAAGAATTTGATTGAAAGCTATTTGGCCTTAACGTGGTCACCAGCAATGGTTGCTCATCAATTAAAATTAGCGACTTCGACACTTTACAATTGGCTGAACAATGGACGGATTAATTTTCTTCTGACAGACTTACCCCACCGAAATGCTTCTCAACGACGAAAGAAAGAAACTCGTGGTACCTTCAAAGTCGAACAAACCATTGAAAATCGACCAGATAAGGTTAATCAACGCCAAGAGTTTGGTCATTGGGAAGTGGATACTGTTCTTTCTAGCCGTGGTCAAGATAAGACCTGTTTGGTCACCCTGGTTGAACGGCAAAGTCGGATGCTGTGGGCTATTAAAGTACCTAACCGAACCAAGGGTGCCATGAAATTAGCTTTCAAACGCTTCATGAACCAATTTGGATCAACCGTAAAATCAATCACAGTTGATCATGGAAAAGAGTTCTCGGGCTATCGACATTTACAACAGCAATACGGTATCCAGGTCTATTTCTGCCATGCCTATTCCCCTTGGGAACGAGCGACCAATGAATTATTTAATCGTAAGCTTCGTTATTTCTTCCCAAAGAAAAGTCATTTCAGGGACGTATCGGAGCAGCGATTATATGAGGCGGTTGAACTCATTAACAAGCGGCCCATGAAATTACATCATTATCAAACACCATTGGAAGTTTTTACGGATGCGTTCGAATTAAACTTGTAATCTGCC
>NZ_CAUZLM010000024.1:0-1051 GCF_963580165.1 Fructobacillus evanidus | reverse complement strand
TGCTCGTATGTCAATAAATTAGACACTTTTTTTACATCGCCGAGCTTGATTCGTATGTATGAATTTGTTCATGATTATATCGATGAATATACCGCGAAATTCGAGCTATTAGCTCAAATTTACTCTTAAATCAATTCTCTCTTTAAAATTGAATGAAAAGCCTCGATTCTCGCATTGTCATAGGGGTGCCCTTTCTTGGAATAGGAGTGGCGAATGCGATTTGTCTCCAGTCAATTTTCAAAAACACTACTCGTGTACTCGCTCCCCATCTCACTATGCAGATAAGCTGATTTTGGATGCTGGCTTAATGCCTCTAACAAAATGTCAGAAACAAAACGGCCATCTCGAACTGAATTTAGCTGATGCGCTAATACTTTTCGAACTGGCTTACGGTATTTTTTGGTCATCACTGATTGACAGTTTGCCTTTTTTAATAATTGCCATAATCGTCGTACACCAACATTGATTCCTTGTCGGTGTAAGGCGATTTTTATTTGTTTATAACTATCAACACGGTCACTAGATAGCCAGATTTCTTTGGCCATTCCTTGAATCATTTGATTCTCCTGTTCGCGCGTACTAGGTACATAGTTTACCCAATTATAAAAAATACTCCGTGCAATCTTTAAGACACGAAGTACAGTCGTCACACGATGACCAGCAACGATATTAGCTTGAATAATTGGAAATGCGGTATCACGATTTAATTTTTGGCCAGTAATACCGCCACTCGTTTTAAAATATCATTTTCCTCTCGGAGACGATCATTTTCCTTTTTAATCTTTTTAATATCATTGTTTATGTAGATGGTATCACCAATCATTTGTTTTTGAGCACCGTGTGCCCATTTCAAAACAGTGGTTGAGGCCATACCAAATTCTTTTTCGAGGGACTTAGAAGAACGTCCTTCCTGAATAAAGAGTAATAATTGAATCCTTGAATTCCTTTGAGTATCGGGGCGTTTTATTATATGCTAAAATTCTTTTCTTCCTTGAGTGATTATACAGTGGATGCGTGCATAAAATCTGTCCACTTTATTAGCATACGAGCA
>NZ_CAUZLM010000023.1:0-1140 GCF_963580165.1 Fructobacillus evanidus | reverse complement strand
TGATATGAACCCCGAAATTTGGACAACCAAATTTCGGGGTTTTACTATGTCTAAATTATCAAAAGAAGACAAAGTTAATATTTATTATCTTTGGAAAAAACAATGCTATAGTCCCAAACAGATTGGCCATGAGTACAAGATAAGCAGTGGTAATGTACAGTATTTAGTTTCTTTGATTGACAAGCATGGTCTAGCCATCTTAGAGCATGCTTACCAGTCATATTCAGATGATTTAAAACTGGAAATCATCCAAAAAGCGTTGGATCCAACCCGTTCAATTCGCTCAGTTGCCCTTGAGTATGCCTTACCTAGCCGTGGGATGGTCTCTAATTGGCTTCGTTCTTACCGCGAAAACGGTTATACTATCGTTACTAAGAAAAAAGGACGAAAGCCAAATGATCGATCAGGAGAAAGAACGGCTCGAAGCGGAAAATCGCAAGCTCAAGAAAGAAAACCAAGCCTTACAAGAGAAGAACTTGAGGCTACGTATCATCAACGAATATACAAAAAAATTAGATGCCTTAGTGGACGAACGAATCGAACGCGAAAAACAGGACAAGCGGAAGAAATCACCCAAGCGGTAACCCAACTAAGGCGAGAATTGAAAGTATCTCTAACGTTCATCTTAGCCACTATTAACGGTCATCCAGATTTACCACACCTCTCTCGTAGTGATTACTACTACACTTTGCAGAAAGTGGGAAAGGATACTAAGAATGAAAAGCTCATGAACCGCATTCGTGAGTTATTTGAGGAACATCATGCTCGCTATGGTTATCGTCGTATCACTCTACAGTTAAAACGTGAAGGCATGATTGTGAACCATAAAAAGGTCCAAAGACTCATGACAATCATGGGTTTAGTAGCTTTGCACAACCGTAAACGAGCAAAATATAGTAGTTACCAAGGTACGATTGGCGTTATTAAAGAGAATAAGATCAAACAATCTTTTCACTCAGAACATCCCGACCAAAAGTGGTATGCCGATATTACTGAATTTAAGCTCAATGGCCAAAAGACTTATTTGTCCGCTTTACTCGATGGTTGTACGCAAGAAGTCATTTCTTATGAAGTGTCCAGGCATCCAAATTTAGCTCAGACGATTAGTATGATGGAAAAGGCAGTGAAACGCTATCCAAA
>NZ_CAUZLM010000022.1:0-3413 GCF_963580165.1 Fructobacillus evanidus | reverse complement strand
ACAATACAAAACGAATTAAGAGCAAACTAAAAGGACTGACACCGATTGAATATCGGGCGTCAGTCCTCAAGGCCGCTCAATGACATGTCCTAATTTTGGGGTTCATATCACAAAGGTCTGACTTTTTTATTTTTGGTACTTACCGATTTTTTGATCAATCGTTAAAATTTCACCATCGGGCTGATAGGCGACCTTGATATAGGCTGAAGCCTTCTTGGCCCCCGCCCGAACAGCCACATGCTGACACTCTTTGACGATGTCCATCAACTGGTTGTAATCATCGCCTTCAATCGTTGTTTCAAAGGGACCAACTTCATAACGTAAGCCAGTACTCTGAATATAAGCAATCACCTCATCGACCATCCGACACAATTCTTGGTCATTTTCGGCCGCTGGTAAGACCTGAATTGCTACACTTGCACTCATTTGTTTTCTCCTTTTACTACAGTCGCAAAATCAATCGTTTCATCTGCTAAATTTTGTAAATCAGTCCATTCTTTCTTTGACTGATGGTCATAGACCCCAATCACATGAAAACCCGCCCTCTTTGCAGTTGAAGCCGCATACAGTGCATCCTCGTAGACTGCAATCTTATTCGGCTGCTGGCCAAAATATTGTGCAGCAACTTGATGGATTGTGGGTTGCGTTTTATCCTGCCCAACATCTTCACAGGAAAAAACAAAGTCAAAAAACGGCAGCAGTTTCAGGCGACGTAGACAGTCTTTGGCCAACGCCGAGCTACTAGCGGTTGCCAGGACGATTTTGTGACCAGATTGGTATGCGTTTTGTAAGTATGCATACACGCCAGCCTTAAGTGGAACATCATTTCGATAGTGTCGGTCCATCAAAACTCGCATTTCCTGCGCCAAGATCTCACTCTCCTCTTACCAGACCTGTTCCCAATGCCGTCCTGATTTTACCGTTGTTATTTAGTCCAAGCTCGCGTGCATCCGCTTAAGCAGTCCCGTTTTCTGAAAAATCAGAACCACTGCCAATCCCATTCCAGCACCCACAAGGGCAGCTGGTGTGTAATATGGCACAAAATAATACCACTTGTGGACGTCCAAGCCATAGAAAATCTTCATCAATGGATAGGAAGTCAGCGCCCCTAAAATACCTGTTCCAATCACTTCACCAAGGAAAACCAGGTAAAGGTTGTGGGTTTTACGGTAAATCAAACCACCGAGGACGGGGCCAAAAATAGCGCCCGTCACGGCTTGAATCGTTCGACCTGACATCATTCGCAAAATACCACAAATCAAGGCACTAGCAAAGCCATACCACGGCCCCACCAAAACGGCGGCCAAGACATCAACGAAGTGTTGAAAGGGTGCCATTGCCGGAAAATAGACAAAACTATTTAAAACATAGGCCAAAGCAGCCAACAAGGCCGTCACTAGCATCTTCTTCGTTGATAATTTTTTCTGTGTCTTCATTTGAAAACGCTCCTTTTAAAATCAGTGGGGTAGCGAAAAAACAGCGCTCCTTTCCCACTTTTGCGGTGAAACCAGCCAGGCAGACCCTGTCTAGTAGAAAGTTCGGTCGAGACTAATTGGTCTCCTCTCACGCCGGAACACGGCTTCCCATCGCTGTTTTTTCAGGATCAAGGCGCTCCCCTTCATCCCGTCACGGTAAAATCACCGTGAATTATTCACTACCACTCCTTTCTGATTGAAAAGAAAAAATCGAGCACCCCAAAACGGAGTCCTCGATTACAAAAGTGATACGATTTCCTCCGCCGGCATTATCCGGTTCAGGTGTTCGGGTCAATGGTTTACCATCCTCTCAGTCTGTTACACAAACTCCCCGATCGATTTTATTCAAAATAAAAGGCCGCCCAATTTATTGGAACGGCCAATTGTTGTTTACTGAAACAAACAATTTGGAACCGCTAAAATGGGTGACTGAACAATGAGGATGACCAACATGATGGCAACCCTCATTGCCCAACGGAAATGATTATACTCATTTTAACGGAAAAAGACAACTATTCTGTCTGATATTTCAAAATTGTTTGCTTATTTGCTAACTTCCACCACGACGTCTGCAAAATCATGGTTAAAGCTAGCTGTCCAAGTTCCTTCAGTTAGATGTGGGGGCAATAGGAAAGTTCCTGAGGAAACTCGTTCCCCCGCATGCAAGGTCTTACCTTGCGCTGCCAATTTTTTAACTAGCCATTGCAACGATTTAAGTGGATTACCCAAAACTTCGGCTGAAGTTCCTTCAGCGACCACTTCGCCATTATGGGCCAAATGGGCCTTCACATCCTCAAATTCAGCAACGGTCAAAGAGGTACTTTCTCGTTCTGGTCCGTAAACCACAAAACCGCCAACCGCTGCATCTGCCATGACTAAGTACTTGCTCAACGATGGGAACCAGTCCGTAAACCGGGCATCGGGCACTTCCACACCAGCTGCTACAGTCGTTTTACGACGCAAATCTTCCAAAGAATCGGTAACTTGCAAGTCTTCCTTGGCCTTGAAGACCAATTCCACTTCTGCCAATGGGTCCAATAAATCGCTCTTCAACGAAAGATTGGCTGGTGACTGAACAAAATGATTCTGTACTTGAGCCCCATACAACGGTTCGTTTGAATCGAACATATCTTGCGTTTCTTGGCTAGTCAAACTGACCTTGTAACCCCCAAGTGGCTGATTTTTCAATTCCATCAATTGGTCTTGCACTGCATAGGCAGTTTGATCATCACTGACAACCTTCTCCCATTCCGTCATCTCAAGTGGTTGACGTTCTTGATAAGCATGATAGAGGGCCTGCGCCAATTTGTCCTCTTGCTTTGCTGGTACTACCTTCACCTTGGTCTTCAATTCAGTCATTGTCATATTTCATGCTCCTTTCAGTATACAAACAGCTCACGACGGTACGAAACTTCACGGTGCCCTCCTTTTCTAAAAAATCAGCAGATAAAAAGCGCCCTTAACCACGAAAAAATCGTTGTTAAGGGCGCTTACGCACGGTACCACCTTAATTTGTTGAACGGCAAAGTCCAACCTCAAACGTACGGCCAAAAAGGCGATACGCCGGTTTGATAACGGTACCAACCGAGCGAGGCTTACTTTATTCAGCCCACTAGCTAAAGAATGATCGTCTTTGAGTTTGAAAACGACGCCCTTTCACCAAACAGGCGCTCTCTAATCATTTTCTCACTCAGACAGTTCTTATTATTGCTTGTCTTTTCTATCTGTTGATTCGTAGTTTACAACTTTATGAGCGAATGTCAACACTTTTATCATTTATTTTTAATTTAAATAAAAACCAAGGGTTTCCCCTCGGCTTCATTTTAAAGGCAGATTACAAGTTTAATTCGAACGCATCCGTAAAAACTTCCAATGGTGTTTGATAATGATGTAATTTCATGGGCCGCTTGTTAATGAGTTCAACCGCCTCATATAATC
>NZ_CAUZLM010000021.1:0-5303 GCF_963580165.1 Fructobacillus evanidus | reverse complement strand
CCGTTAAAGACGGGAGAGTGGGCAGAATGCTCTTTAAACGATGTTAGCGACTTGACCAAAGCGATGGCTCTTAGCTATACCTTGGAAAAAGCCCTTAAGTATTCTCAATTTTGAGATTTTACTTAAGGGCTCTCTCTGCTCACAACAACTTGCTGCCCTTGGCTGGGGTCAGTGTGAAAGTCAAGTAAAGTCTTTTGGTTTTTTAGAGAAAATAGATTAAAACAAATTGATTGATAAAGAAAAAAAAGACCCTGCGCTGTTTGCGCATGAAGTCGTTAGACTTCACAGCAAATAAGTAGGCCAGATGACCGTTAGGTCATCACTAGAAAAAAGTTATTTTTTCTTTTATTCGTAATGTCATGTTGGTTTGTTTTTGATTGTTTATTCTTTCAGCAAACCTTTTCATTTGCTCAAAATTATTTTTATAGCATGCGTTAAAAATAGCTAAAAATGAAAAAAGTGTTTGGGTTAAAATCATCAAAAAAATACCGACAGTAAAAATTTCATTTTGTTAGTTTCGCGCTAAAATCTTTTTTACTGGATGGGCGGTTTTTGGCAAGTTTTGTTTTCGTTCAAAGGGAAAATTGATCGTTAAAATCATTTTGCTCGTTCGGTTGAAATCGGAAAACAGCTTCACGATGTTGCTAATTTTTTTCGCCCTAAAAAAAACAGTGTCATTATCAAAAATTGAGTTGTAACAGGTTAAGGGGGATTGTCGGCACATTGTGCCTTAACCCCGCTGTGCGGGCAATCCCAGTGCATGCACTTTTTTCAAAATGTTTTACACTTGTTTTACATATGTTTTACATAAAATTTTGTGAAAAAATGCGTCCAAAAGAGAAAATTGTTGTCGTCAATTTGAGTCAAAATTTACTTTTTATGTCAACACCGACAAGTGTTGTTTTTGACTTTTTGCTAATTTGATTTTAGGTTTAAAAAGTCGACAGATAATTCAAAATCTGGTTGAATTTTGTATAAAAAGGTCATCAATAAATCTTATAGTAATTGAATGCTGTACGTAAGCGTTACGTACAAAATCATCAAAACAGAGCATAAGGGGAAATGATACTCACGCAAGCGTGGTACCCCATAGTATGGGGATTTTCCGAGTACTCAGCCATTTTTTCTTGTACGTAACGCTTACGTACAGAAAATGGGGTAAATTTTGTCGGTTTCACCTGTTGTACGTACGCTGTATGTACAGACTTTTGGTCTTAAAATGGCTTTTTTGATTTGATTTTTAGGGCAAAAAAAACGACTGGTTTGCACCAATCGTTTTCCAAAGTTACTTCCGCTTGTTAGCGAAATAGTCTTTGATCGTTTCGGCAAGTACAAGATTTAAAATCGCAAATGCCTCACTTAACAACAGAGTTAACACAAGAGTTACCTCCTTTCGCTTTGCTTTTTCCGCAATGCAAAGCAATCTAATTGTACCTGATTCAAAGTTTTTATATCGTGTTATAATATAAATAACGACAGAGGTACGAGAGTTCCTCCTTGAAAAAGTACCGACCGCAATCGGTACTTTTTTTGTACCCAAAATATGAGGTTTTGCTGACGAGAAAGCCAAGCTATAATACGTTATAAGAAGTTTTTAGGGGAGAGAATATGCGAAAAATTTTATATCGTTATAACTGGGTTTTTACCATACTGATTTGTTTATTAGCAGTGATTAATTTATTGACTCTTTTTAAGTATCCAGGGTCACTATTGGCTTTTGTTTCTAGTGGCTTGTTAGGTATCGTTTCTATGTTAAGCCTTTTTGGATTGAGCTATAAAAAATATTCTCATGAAGATTCTCAGAATTGATTTTTTCACAAAACCAGAATGGCTTGAAAACCGCTTTCTGAGAAGTAGACCAATTGTTGGGGCCCAATTGAGCAAGGCCCCTTTTCATAAAAGAAAGACCAGCCCCCAAATTTGGGGACTGGTCTTTTTTACTTTCGGTAATGCACATTATGTTAAATAGGTCTGTTTTTCATTAGATGAATATCTAATTAATCGGATTAATCGTGGTTCATGTTTGTTCCAATAAATAAAGGTAATGACCACTAATAGTAGTTGAAACATTGCGAAAGATGAATGTAGTATGTTAGTTAGTTGGCTGGACACGTCTGCTGTTAATATAAAATCTTTTGTAAAATGCATGAACATAGATAAATACAAGCTACCTGTTTGTACATAGATGGCGCTGTATGAAAGTCCAGATACAAAAGATAATATACATTGTAAAATAACATAGGACACAGATTCATGGGATAAGTTCGTTAGATGCATTAATGCAAAGATAAAATTAGAACTAAAAATTGCTTTAATTAATGCTGTTCGGGAGTAATTATTACGAACAAAATATGTTAAAAAAAATGATAATAGGACTCCTCTAGAAAAGTATTCTTCTGGAATTCCACCCATAAGTCCAGTCAAAATTGCATTTTCTAGATGTGGAGTGGAAAAGAAAGGGATACATACGATACTTATAAAAATAAAAAGAAAAACCGTTAGCCATGACTTTGAGGGCATTAAGAATACTTTTTGCTTTGTTAAAAAGTAATTCAAACTAATAAAAAGAAGCAACTCAGCTGTTTTAAAAATAAAATTGCTCATTATCTGGGATAAATGGAGAATAAAATAGGCTTCATTGATTAATGGGAAAATGATGAATTGTTCTAAAAGTAGAACTCCCAGAATAAATGTTGTAGTTAAAATAATCAAATTTCTTTTATTAGGATAGTTAGGCATCTTCGTTCTCCAAGAATCAAAAGGTAGTAATAGTTCGCGGTAAAAAAATTGATCTGCTGTTGCTTATATTAGCATACGAGCAAAGAATGAAAAGCTCACGAACCGAATTCGTGAGTTATTTGAAGAATATCAATCTAGGTATGATTACTATCGGATTACTTTACAGTTAAATCATGAAAGAATAATTGTGAATGCTCGTATGCTAATAAAGTGGACAGATGTTATGCACCCATCCACGGTATAGGTTATTGAGGAAAGTGTTTTCTAGTCAGACGGGGGATTGTTAAATGTAAATGTTTTTTCAATGTTATTAATTGTAATTGTGGTATAATAATGTTGTAATTAACTTTTTTGATTTTGATTTGTTTTTCTTGAAGGACGCTCAGCACCAATTATTTTAATTAACAAAAAGTGGTGAGTACACCAAAGGAGAAACATATAATGGAAACAGGTACAGTAAAGTGGTTTAATGGCGATAAAGGATTTGGGTTTATCACCCGTGAAAGTGGTGATGATGTATTCGCCCATTTTTCGGCTATTCAGGGTAATGGATTCAAAACGCTTGATGAAGGTCAGTCAGTGACGTTCAGTGTTGAATCTGGTGATCGTGGTTTGCAAGCCGTTAATATTGTTAAAGCATAATAAAAAATAAAAAAAGCCCACGACGTGGGCTTTTTTTATTTTAACTAAGAGTTAATATTATTGATGGATTTCTGGTTATTGAGATCATTATTATTCTATTTTTGGAATAATGGAATTCCATTTGGAAATCAATGAACCAGCTTCGAGTGCTATTACTATTGTGCCTAAACCAATAGGACCATGAACGATAAAAGCTAAAATGACAACAATAATATCTTGAAAGCTTCGGACATCACTATATTTTAGGTTCGTTTGTTTTGATAATATAGGAGCTACTGCATCGTAAGGTGACTGTCCCATGTTGACAGACATGTAAATGGCTGAACCTAGTGTGAACAATAACAATCCAACTAACAGGATAACAATTTTTGGAAAAATTTCTAACTGAGATAGATGATATGACAGAAGAATTTGAGAAGAAATTTGAATAAATACACCAACCAAGGTCATATTTAGAACGGTTCCTATACCTATCCTATTCCTGTCACTAAACAACATATATAGAAAAACAATAAGATTAATAAGAAATTGGGTAATTGATAAGGGAATATTTAATTTTGTTGCTAGTCCAATACTCAAAGCGGTGAATGGATCGACACCTAACCCCGTTTCTCTTAATAATGACGCAGAAACACCTATAATAAATAGACCTAATAATAAATAATAAATTTTGATAGTTTTTTTCATAATAACCTTCTTAATTACATCGATATAATAAGTTAATAATATACTTTTTTTTATTCCAATAGTGGAGATTAGAAGTGAACCTTATTCCCATTTTAAGCGTTATTTATTACTCAAATGAAATATTTTAGACAAAAAACCGTGTTTTCTTTTCGAAATTAATTTATTAAAGTTTTGTTGGTATTGTTCAGCAATTTGTTTATTTTCAGCTAACTTCTTTTCCGAAATAAGTTGTAATTGTTGCGATTGGTCGAGTAGGTTTTGTAGGTTCGATATTTGAGTATCTTTGGCCTCGATTTGTTTGTTTTTTTCGGCTAATTCTCGTTGCTGATCTTCAAGTTGTCTTTCTAGTAGACCGACAACTCGTTGTCGGTCGTCGTTGTCGGTTTGTTGTCGGTCGTTGTCGGTTGAGAAATGCTTTTTTATCAGTGCTTCTCCTGATTTATCGACAAGTAGAGCGCCAACCTTGTTGTCGGTTTTAGTTGTCACATGTTGTTTCCTAAAATCAGAGGTCAAAAATCGATTAATCGCTTGTTTTGATACGCCGATTTCTTCTGATAGTTCCTTGATTGTTTTGGGCATGGTTAAATCCTAATTTTAGAGTTAAAGCGATAATTGAATTGTTTTTATAGGGTCTATTATGCTATATTCCTTGTAACAAATACATACGAAAAAAGGCCATCGAGAACCTTGGCCGGGTTCTTGATGGCCTGCACAGTAACTGTCCTAACCAGTTGCCATGCATTTATCTTCTTACAATATTAACGGGTCTCCCCTTTAAGGATATTCTAACGTTAGAAGGATAAATAATCAACCAAAAAAGACATTGGGAGATCGCATAGCAACCAGCTAGGCGGTCTCCTTTTTAGTTACTGTGACGGCTTTTGCTTTCCTTTGGGCCGTTATCCTATAAGGCTGATACGGGACAGGCGTGTACCCGTCAGGTGGCTTGCAAATAGCGACCAAACCACGTCCAAAGGTTGCTTAGCGCGCAACTGGGCAATGAATAATTGGACATGGGTTGGCTCGCCCAGCAAGTGATTGGCAAAGTAGTGGCTCCTAGATTAGCACCTAGGAGGCTCTGAGAGGCGTTTTAAGCTCAGAGCGGAAGTCTGGCTAAGCATAACCCGTTAAAGACGGGAGAGTGGGCAGAATGCTCTTTAAACGATGTTAGCGACTTGACCAAAGCGATGGCTCTTAGCTATACCTTGGAAAAAGCCCTTAAGTATTCTCAATTT
>NZ_CAUZLM010000020.1:0-5434 GCF_963580165.1 Fructobacillus evanidus | reverse complement strand
CGGCATCGCGTCGTCCTATCCTCGCAGCCAGCGTTCCGGCAACTACTTTCGGCGCTATAGAGCTTAACTTCTGTGTTCGAGATGGGTACAGGTGGTTCCTCTATGCCATCAACACGACACCTTTGAGCTTTTACACTCAAAACTAAATAATCTTTACTCTTCTTTTATTCCAAATAAACCACTACTCATTGACTCTTTGGTTAAGTCCTCGACCGATTAGTACTAGTCCGCTCAACGCATCACTGCGCTTCCACTTCTAGCCTATCTACCTCATCATCTCTGAGGGGTCTTACTCTTTTAATAAGATGGGAAATCTCATCTCGAGGCGAGTTTCACACTTAGATGCTTTCAGCGTTTATCTCATCCATACGTAGCTACCCAGCAATGCCTTTGGCAAAACAACTGGTACACCAGCGGTATGTCCATCCCGGTCCTCTCGTACTAAGGACAGCTCCTCTCAAATTTCCAACGCCCGCGACGGATAGGGACCGAACTGTCTCACGACGTTCTGAACCCAGCTCGCGTACCGCTTTAATGGGCGAACAGCCCAACCCTTGGGACCGACTACAGCCCCAGGATGCGATGAGCCGACATCGAGGTGCCAAACCTCCCCGTCGATGTGGACTCTTGGGGGAGATGAGCCTGTTATCCCCAGGGTAGCTTTTATCCGTTGAGCGATGGCCCTTCCATGCGGAACCACCGGATCACTAAGTCCTACTTTCGTACCTGCTCGAGTTGTCTCTCTCGCAGTCAAGCTTGCTTATGCCTTTACACGCTACGAATGATTTCCAACCATTCTGAGCAAACCTTTGAGCGCCTCCGTTACCTTTTAGGAGGCGACCGCCCCAGTCAAACTGCCCACCAGACACTGTCCAGGACCACGATTAGTGGCCGCTGTTAGAATGTTCATACAACGAGGGTAGTATCCCACTTGTTGGCTCCAACTAGACTAGCGTCCAATCTTCATTGCCTCCTACCTATTCTGTACAAGCAGCACAAACATTCAATATCAAGCTACAGTAAAGCTCCATGGGGTCTTTCCGTCCTGTCGCGGGTAACCCGCATCTTCACGGGTATTTAAATTTCACCGAGTCCCTCGTTGAGACAGTGCCCAGATCGTTACGCCTTTCGTGCGGGTCGGAACTTACCCGACAAGGAATTTCGCTACCTTAGGACCGTTATAGTTACGGCCGCCGTTTACTGGGGCTTCAATTCGTACCTTCGCCGAAGCTAAGCACTCCTTTTAACCTTCCAGCACCGGGCAGGCGTCAGCCCCTATACTTCATCTTACGATTTTGCAGAAACCTGTGTTTTTGATAAACAGTCGCCTGGGCCTTTTCACTGCGGCTGGACCGGAGTCCAGCACCCCTTCTCCCGAAGTTACGGGGTCATTTTGCCGAGTTCCTTAACGAGGGTTCTCTCGCTCACCTTAGTGTTCTCCACTCGACTACCTGTGTCGGTTTGCGGTACGGGCAGTGTATTGCTCCCTAGAAGCTTTTCTTGGCAGTGTGACGTCACAGACTTCGTTACTTTATTTCACTCCGCATCACAGCTTGTCCTGACAAAGAAAAGCATTTCACTCTTCTTTAGACTTACTGCTTGCACACACATCCAATCGTGTGATCTGTTAGCCTCCTGCGTCCCTCCATCGGTCAAACGCTTTACACTGGTACAGGAATCTCAACCTGTTAGCCATCGACTACGCCTCTCGGCCTCGCCTTAGGTCCCGACTTACCCTGGGTGGACGAGCCTTCCCCAGGAATCCTTAGTCATTCGGTGGACAGGATTCTCACCTGTCTTTCGCTACTCATACCGGCATTCTCACTTGTAAGCGCTCCAGCCGTCCTCACGGTCGACCTTCGTTGCCCTTACAACGCTCTCCTATCGCGTGTTAACACGCCTGCAGTTTCGGTAATATGTTTAGCCCCGGTACATTTTCCGCGCAATGGCACTCGACTAGTGAGCTATTACGCACTCTTTAAATGGTGGCTGCTTCTAAGCCAACATCCTAGTTGTCTATGCACTATCACATCGTTTTCCACTTAACATATATTTAGGGACCTTAACTGGCAGTCTGGGCTGTTCCCCTTTCGACGGTGGATCTTATCACTCATCGTCTGACTCCCATGTATACATATCTGGCATTCGGAGTTTATCAAACTTTGGTAACCCGAGATGGGCCCCTAGGCTTAACAGTGCTCTACCTCCAGTATGCTAATCATGAGGCTAGCCCTAAAGCTATTTCGGAGAGAACCAGCTATCTCCAAGTTCGTTTGGAATTTCACCGCTACCCACAGTTCATCCGAGCATTTTTTAACATGCACCGGTTCGGACCTCCAGTAAGTTTTACCTCACCTTCATCCTGACCATGGGTAGGTCACCTGGTTTCGGGTCTACAGCATCGTACTATTCGCGCTATTCACACTCGCTTTCGCTGCGGCTCCGGTTTTTTCACCTTAACCTCGCACGATACCGTAACTCGCCGGTTCATTCTACAAAAGGCACGCCATCACCCTTTAACGGGCTCTGACTTCTTGTAGGCGTCGTGGTTTCAGGAACTATTTCACTCCCCTTCCGGGGTGCTTTTCACCTTTCCCTCACGGTACTGGTTCACTATCGGTCACTAGGGAGTATTTAGCCTTACGGGATGGTCCCCGCGGATTCCGACCGGATTTCACGTGTCCGGCCGTACTCAGGATCCTGTCTAGAGGACAAAAGCTTTCGGTTACGGGGTTATCACCCTCTTTGACAACGCTTCCCAACGTTTTCACCTAACTTCTATCTTGGTAACTCAACGACAGTCCTACAACCCCAGCATGCAAGCACACTGGTTTGGGCTCTTCCCGTTTCGCTCGCCGCTACTCAGGGAATCGATTTTTCTTTCTGCTCCTGCTGCTAATGAGATGTTTCAGTTCACAGCGTATTCCTTCGCATATCCTATGTATTCAGATATGGATAGCACTTCTATGTGCTGGGTTTCCCCATTCGGAAATCTCTGGGTCATAGCGTACTTACCGCTCACCAAAGCTTATCGTAGTTAGTCACGTCCTTCATCGGCTCCTAGTGCCAAGGCATCCACCACGCGCCCTTATTCACTTAACCACAACTTTTAAAGTTGGATCAGTTTTATGAGTTGGTCTTTAAAGACCTGCGATTAAACCGTTCTTATTAAAGAACTTGTGTTGTTTCTCGGTTCATTTAGATGATTCACCTCTGAATCATTTTAAAAGAATTTCTTGATTATTCAGTTTTCAATGTACTAGCTTTTGGCCAAAAGGCTTTCTTCTGGCCAATGGAGAATAGCGGGATCGAACCGCTGACCCCCTGCTTGCAAAGCAGGTGCTCTCCCAGCTGAGCTAATCCCCCATACGCTGGTTGTGCTTCACGCACTCAAAACTAAACAAAACTTTGATACAAATCAAATTGACACTCAAGTCCCTGTAACGCTCCGATTATCCTTAGAAAGGAGGTGATCCAGCCGCAGGTTCTCCTACGGCTACCTTGTTACGACTTCACCCCAGTCATCTGTCCTGCCTTAGACGGCTCCTCCCTAAAAGGTTAGGCCACCGGCTTTGGGCATTACAAACTCCCATGGTGTGACGGGCGGTGTGTACAAGACCCGGGAACGTATTCACCGCGGCATGCTGATCCGCGATTACTAGCGATTCCGACTTCATGTAGTCGAGTTGCAGACTACAATCCGAACTGAGACGTACTTTAAGAGATTCGCTTACCCTCGCGAGTTCGCTGCTCGTTGTATACGCCATTGTAGCACGTGTGTAGCCCAGGTCATAAGGGGCATGATGACCTGACGTCGTCCCCGCCTTCCTCCGGTTTGTCACCGGCAGTCTGTCTAGAGTGCCCAACTGAATGCTGGCAACTAAACATAAGGGTTGCGCTCGTTGCGGGACTTAACCCAACATCTCACGACACGAGCTGACGACGGCCATGCACCACCTGTCACTTTGTTTCCGAAGAAAACAGCACTATCTCTAGTACCTTCAAAGGATGTCAAGACCTGGTAAGGTTCTTCGCGTTGCTTCGAATTAAACCACATGCTCCACCGCTTGTGCGGGTCCCCGTCAATTCCTTTGAGTTTCAACCTTGCGGTCGTACTCCCCAGGCGGAACACTTAATGCGTTAGCTTCGGCACTAAAGGGCGGAAACCCTCTAACACCTAGTGTTCATCGTTTACGGTGTGGACTACCAGGGTATCTAATCCTGTTTGCTACCCACACTTTCGAGCCTCAACGTCAGTTGCAGTCCAGTAAGCCGCCTTCGCCACTGGTGTTCTTCCATATATCTACGCATTCCACCGCTACACATGGAGTTCCACTTACCTCTACTGCACTCAAGTTCGACAGTTTCCAAAGCACTTCCACAGTTGAGCTGTGGGCTTTCACTTCAGACTTATCGAACCGTCTGCGCTCGCTTTACGCCCAATAAATCCGGATAACGCTCGGGACATACGTATTACCGCGGCTGCTGGCACGTATTTAGCCGTCCCTTTCTGGTATGGTACCGTCATGTAAAGATCATTTCCTACCCTTACCGTTCTTCCCATACAACAGTGCTTTACGACCCGAAAGCCTTCATCACACACGCGGCGTTGCTCCATCAGGCTTGCGCCCATTGTGGAAGATTCCCTACTGCAGCCTCCCGTAGGAGTTTGGGCCGTGTCTCAGTCCCAATGTGGCCGGTCAGTCTCTCAACTCGGCTATGCATCATCGTCTTGGTAGGCCTTTACCCCACCAACTAACTAATGCACCGCGAATCCATCAAAAAGTGGTCCAAACGGACCTTTTAACGTTTTGTCATGCGACAGTACGTTTTATACGGTATTAGCATCTGTTTCCAAATGTTATCCCCTGCTTTTCGGTAGGTTATTCACGTGTTACTCACCCGTTCGCCACTCGCTTGAAGAGTGCAAGCACTCTTCGCTGCGCGTTCGACTTGCATGTATTAGGCACGCCGCCAGCGTTCATCCTGAGCCAGGATCAAACTCTCATGTTAAAAGTTTGAAGATTGCTCTTCGATTAAACTGACTAGTTGCTATCTCTCGATAACGCCTATCCGTTTATTGTTTGTTACGAATTGACTTCGCAAATTTGTTTGTGACTACTTACCAAGTAGCCACCGTTACAGATTTGTTTGTTCAAAGTTTTGTTCAGTTTTCAATGTGCGATGCCTTGTTGGGCAACTCATTTAGTTTACCATAGCTGTGAAGCAAAGTCAACAACTAATTTGGAAAGTTATTTGAGCTGCTTTGTTAGGGCAACTTGATTAGTTTATCAGGAATGTTGAACGATGTCAACAACTTTCTGAAAAACTTTTATCAACTGCCGGCTACCAAAGATAACCAGCGCCTCGCTAGAAGCACGTTTGCTTCGTAACGAACAATAACTAGTATAGCGCCTACCCTCCTACTCGTCAA
>NZ_CAUZLM010000019.1:0-5972 GCF_963580165.1 Fructobacillus evanidus | reverse complement strand
AACGGTTTATTCAGTACTGCAACGAAACACGCATCCAAACAAAACTAAATGGCCGGTCACCGATTAAATATCGGCACCCAGCCGTTTAGCGAACTAGTAAATATTTACTTTAGTTTTTGGGGTATACGTCATAGCCGTTGGTCTTTTTTATTTATCAAGGGTGTTGCACTTCAATTGTAAATTCACCCCACTATAAAATACATTATGAATTATGTTTCCATTAGTCTTTTAAATATCTAAAATCATTGGAAGGCACTATTCAAACCTTAGGATATCTTAATATGATTTGAATTGAAAAAATCCTTCCATTTCTTTTCTAATACATTTTTCCCAAATGTTTCATCTAAATAATGTAATCCGTTCTGACTAAACAACTGATAAATGTTACCATTATTAAAAATTTTTAAAATCATTTTAGATAACATTAAAACATTGCCTGACTCTACTAAGTACCCATTTTTTAAACTATTTATTATGGTCTTGGGTCCATATTTAACGTCATAAGATATTAATGGTAAGCCATATGAAGCTGCTTCCAACATAGACATATTGAACCCTTCATACTCACTCGTTAATAAAAAAATATCCGAGTTGCTAAATAAGTATTTTTTATCTGGATTATAAGGCAATAATTCTACTTTACTTTTTAATGAAAGTTCCTTTATTAATTGATGTAGCTCTTGATTATAAAGCGAATCAGTTACATATCCATATATTTTTAAATCTATATCATTTCTTTGCTTAACAATGTAAGACATTGAGGCAATAGCATCTTCAATTCTTTTTTCTCGAGATATGCGAGAAAGATAAATAATATGTTTGCTATTTCCTAAATTTCGTTTTTTAATGTTTTCAGGACTTAAAGAATACGAAACTGGTATATCAAATGTAGGTATATTAGTCCTCCGCTGATAGTCTAATGCTTGGTCCTTAGTAGCAGCAATATAACCCGACCACAATTCGGAATGATTAAACTCTAATTTTCTAATATCATTTAGTGGAGAACTATAAGGATTTTGTCTATCAACAGTGTGCGCACTGTGTAAAACAATAAATTTTTTAACATTTTTATTTTTCATATTAATAACTAAAGGAGATACATACTCACCGCGATCTATATAAAAAACAGGATCATCATATTGAGCTAAAAAATCCAACCAAGATGTTTTTAAAGAATCCCAAGAAGTATAAACATTTTCATTATTATATTGTGGATTATGTTTACTTAAGATAATATTCCCATCTAAACAATTTTCTGTTAATACTATATTGCCTTGAATATCAAACCATTCATTTTTATAAATTTCATTATTTTTGTTAAATGTACTTATCTTTGAAAGAAATCCTCTAATATCAAAATATTCGATTTTTATAATATTTTGATATTCATTAAAATATTTTATTTTTTTAATTCGAGGAGTAGTATACACATCATGAACTAATGGATAATCAAAGTACTCAATTATTCGATTATTAGTCTTACTTTTATTAATTTTAAAATATTCAATATTATTAATAACTTCCTTATCAACAGAATTTTGCCAAAAATCAAACATATTTAATGAAATATTAAAAGGAATATTATGTCTTTTTATAAATAAATGCATAGCTGGTGTATATTCAAACGTAATTATTTTTGACTTTACACCTAAAGAGTTAAATAATTTATACCTATATATTTGAGCATGTTCAATTCCTGAAAAATTATATTCAAATTTATTTGTTAAAAAATACTGCATAATTTATACCTTATGTTTTCAATTATCATATTACAAGTTTAATTCGATCGTATCCTCAAAAAATTCTAATGGTGTTTGACACTAACGTAATTTCATTGGCCAATTGTTAATGCGTTCAACAGTTTCATTTAACAACTACTCCAATACGTCCCTAAAATGACTTTTATTTGATAAAAAATAACAAACTTACGATTAAATAATTCATTAGTAATTCGTTCTCAGGGAGAATAAGCATGGAAAAAATAGACTTTGATACCGTAGTGTCTCTGTAGCGTTCGATAATCTGAAAATTCTTTCCCATAATCAACCGTGATGGATTTCACGATTGATCTAGATTAGTTCATGAAGCGTTTAAAATCTCATAGCCTCCTTCGTTCGGTTAGGAAACTTAATGGCCCACAACATCCGACTCTGCCGTTCAACCAGATTAATCAAACAGGTCTTATCTTAACCATGGATAGGAAGAACGGAATCAACTTCCCAATGGCCAAGATCTTGGCGTTGATTAATCTTATATGATAGATTATCAACGGCTTGTTCCAAAAGGTATCGTGAGCTTCTATATTCGTTTCAAAACATTTCGAATGGCACCACGATCATACGATGTTAAAATTGAATAGCTCAAAGAATTTCTCCTCATGGTTTGTCTAGCAACTACCATTATAAAGAATTCTTGTTTTTTTATTTTTCCATTGTCGTTCGAATTAATTATAGAATCTGCCAATTATATTAAGTATTTCCATTAGTTAGATAATTTAATAGTTACTTATCATTTAATAATTTTTTAGACAAATCCTTCCAAATTAAAGATACATTTTCTATATTGTATCTTTCCATATTTTTCACGCCATTAAGTGATAACGTTTTTCTTATATTTTTGTTACATAAAATATGTAGAACTCTCTCAGATAATGACACATAGTCATTTATCTCAACAATGTAACCATCATCTCCATTAGTTATAATTTCAGAAGGTCCATAGCATGTATCATATGAAACTACAGGAATGCCTCGCGCCAACGACTCATTAATCACCATTCCCCATCCTTCATTACGACTTGTCATAATCATCACTGCAGCATCTTTATATATTGAGTCTTTATCCGAACGATAATGTTCATAAACAATATAGTCAACTAATCCCAATTTTTTAGTTAATGATAACAGTTCTAAATTATATTCATTATCAAAAATATATCCATATATATATAATTTAGCATTTGGCCTTTTTTTATGAATTATGGAAAATGCCTTAATAGCATGATGTATCTGCTTTTGTCTATCAATCCTAGCAACCATGATGATTTTATCAGGATCAAAATAGGAAGAATAATGATGATTAACCTTATTAATAGCAACCGTTGCGTTATATACTGGTATGATTTTAGGAATTCTATTTTTTAATTCATCTGCTCCTTTTTTAGTAGGAAGAATATATCCTGAAATCTTTTGGTTATGCAATAATTCTTGAACCATCACGTTAGATAAGGAGCCGTATTGATTATTTGTGGAACTAAACGTATTATGCCAAAATTCAAAAACTTTTACTTTATTTTTCATCTTAAAAACAGAAGCATCGACTAAATAAGAACGATCAACAATAAAAATAGAATTGGAATCTTTTACTAGGTCGTCATAAAAAAAAGCAGTTAATTCCTGTAAGTCATTAAAAACTTTATGATTATGTTTATAATTTAAATGTATGGATGTATTAGAAATAGAATTATTATTGTCTGTCTCATGATAATAAAAATTAATGACTACTTGTCCTCTAATATTATAAACATCTTCTGACGCTACTCCTCCTTTTTGACCAAAAAATGAACTGATTGAGAGAAAACCACGAGAATCATATCCATCTTCACGAATAAGTTTATTGTCAAATCCATACCACTTTACATTAGAGACTCTATCTTTACTATTTCTAAAAAACGTAATTTCAACTACTTTGTTTCCATCTTGATAAACTTCTAGAAAATTATTATGTTTTACTAAGTAATTATTTGGAAACGATTGGTTAATCTTTTCTAATATTTTAGTTAAATAATTGTCCAAAATTTTTTGATCATCTATATCAACAGTTTCCTGAAAATAATCAAACAAATTCACATAATCATGATCAGAAATTCCATATTTTTGTGTATTCATATGTTGAAACCGATTAAAATGAAAAGTAACTATTTTGGCCTCTTCGTTATTATAATTAAAAACATTTAATCTATTAATCATTGCTAGTTCTAGACCGGCTAATTTCTCATCAATCATATGGGTTAAAAAATAAAACATAATCTATTAATTTCTTCCTCTCCAATATTCACTCGATGGTTTAATTATAAAATTTATATAAACATATCCACTATAGCAATTTAATTCACATTATTTTTTCGAGATAATCGATTAGTCATTAACACACCATTACTTTCTTTATTCCAGTAACATAATTAAAGCTTTACAATAAATTACGATTTTTCTGTATATCTTTTTCTCTACTTAAAATGATCGTGTCCAATTTATAAATTTTACATTAATGATGTACAAATAATGACTACTAGTCTTTGGGTAAAATAACTACCTTTAAACAAATTTTGGTTTTCACTTTATTATTATGAATCTAAAGTTCTGCAATAATTTTCCACTGCTTAATTAATTCATTAGGTAAATACTTATCGGTTTCCAGGCGCGAACATCTTGACATATATTCCATCTTTTGAGGAGATAATAACAATTTTTTTGTCATAATATAAAAATTGTAAGTATCATTATTTTCAATCAAATATCCATTCTCTTCATTTTTTATTAATTCTGAAGGTCCATAATCTATATCAAAAGCAATAGTAGGTATTCCATATGTTTGAGCTTCTGCTTGTGACATATTAAATCCTTCAAATTTACTTAACATCCAAAAAATTTTAGCATTTTCATATACACTTTTTAAATCAAAAGTATATTCATGTATAGTAATAGCCTTTGATAATCCTTTATCAGCAATAATATTTTTCAAAAGTTCTACATAATTCTGATCTCCATACCCAAATATATCCCAATGAACTTGTGGTAACTCTTTATGGATTTTGGAAAAAATTT
This sequence comes from Fructobacillus evanidus, assembly GCF_963580165.1. Taxonomy (NCBI): domain Bacteria; kingdom Bacillati; phylum Bacillota; class Bacilli; order Lactobacillales; family Lactobacillaceae; genus Fructobacillus; species Fructobacillus evanidus. The sequence goes on along the minus strand of NZ_CAUZLM010000019.1, from coordinate 1,149 downwards.
CAACGCCTAACAATAATCTTTTTTCTGGTGATATACGTGATACAGTGATAATATCATATTCTTTAAGATTCATTTTCTTACTAGCATCAATATTTTGTAACTTAACAAAAGAATTCATTTTAAACACTTTAATTTGTCCTTGAACTGCATTTTCTAAGTCCATTACCTCTTTATTAGTAGCAGCTAATAGTCCAGTAATTTTATTTTTATGTTCAATTTCATTAAGTAATGTATCGAAGGGTTTAGAAAAATTAGGTATCCCGTCTTCAGGAACAAATACATTATGCCAAAAAATAAATAACTTTCTAAATGATGACATATTAATTAAACTATTATCTGTTAAGTATGCTCTATCTGATATGAATATATTATTTTCTTGAAAATCTTGGTTTAGATAATCTAAAAATTTTGCTTCTAACATCTCTTTTTTTGAAAACCAATACACCTCATCTTTATATTTTAACATCCATCTAACTTTAACATCTCCTTGCTCGTCTATATGGTAAAAGCTTTCCAGAATAGAATCTCCTCTATAATCATAATTAATTTCTCTAGAGACCCCTCCCTGTTGTCCCATGATATCTGACATACTAAGAAATCCTCGCACATCAAAATAGTCAATACGCACAATATTATGGTATTTATCAAAATATTCTATTTTATCGATTTTATTATTAGTTCCTTTATCCCACATTAAGTAAATATTTTTGATATGGGTATTATCACTATTATTTATTTCTAACTTATTTTTATTAATATTTACAATATATTCATCGTCATTTACTTCATCATATAGCGTTCGTGGTGTTATATTATTAGAATCATCAATAGAAGAAACCCCTTGAAAATAATCATACATATTAATTAAATTATTATATTCAACTCCACTCTGGATAGATTCTCTTTTTAAGAAACGATTATAAGCTAGACTAACAAATTTAGAATCATAACCGAATTTTTTTAAAGCTAAATTTCTCTTTATTTGTGCATGTTCTATTCCAGATAAATTAGAAGCATAATTATAAGTTACAAAAAAATTCATACAAGTTCTCCTAGTATTAATAGTTTACATCCTCACTTCATTATCTCATAAACACAAAGAATCATTTTTTATTATTGGCAAATTGCAAATTTAATTCAAACGAATCC
>NZ_CAUZLM010000018.1:0-6640 GCF_963580165.1 Fructobacillus evanidus | reverse complement strand
ATTCCTTTGAGTATCGGGGCGTTTTATTATATGCTAAAATTCTTTTCTTCCTTGAGTGATTATACAGTGGATGCGTGCATAAAATCTGTCCACTTTATTAGCATACGAGCAGAGTGTATAAACGATTGCTGTGTAGAAACGTTACTAAGTTTTCAGTAAGAGACGAATGTTAAAATATTGGGAGGCCAATGCAAAGTATACCAATTCTAGTTGACATAACTCCTATTAACTAAAGTAGGCGTTATAAGAGGTTTTAAAGTGTATTGTGAAAAAGGACTTGTGAATTTTACTCCACAAGTCTTTTTTTGGCATTCACAAAGGAGGGACTTTCCCTTTTTTCACAATCTAGACCGATTTATGATTCTCGCCTTTTTTCTTTGGCACTGTATGTTTTTAGGTACATATCAAACATTGTTTTCTGTTCGGAATCAAGCATAATTTCTAACCGATCTAACATATTAATTATTAAATCATCTTGAGTATCAAAATTGAGAGTGTTTTGTAATGCGTTAATTCTATTTACAGTATGTCGCTGTATACGAACAGTACTGTATGTTTTATTTTTTCTTGGTCTCCCTAATTTAGGATTGGGGGTTGTATTGTAGGTCTTATATAACGTGCTATTGATTTCTTTAGTAGAAAAAGTTTTTTGTGGTTCTGATATTTGCGTTTCTTCCACTGTTTTAAATGATTTTTTTCTTTTGGGATCTCTGTTAAATTCTAATTTTGGCATAATTAAAAGTTCTGTGTCCTTTCTATGATTTCATCTGTTAGTGCAGAGTATATATTATGGACTTTTATGTCATGAAAATCGTTTTGCGCAGTCATTTGTTTTTCAGAAATGCCTTGACGGTCATATCGCTTTAAACGTTCCATATGTTTTATGATGACATTAAATAGTTTATCTTCGCCAAATATAATTTTGGCGTCATCTATAATTTGATTATCTAGTCCAACATTGTTCTTTAGTAGAACTGGTAAAATACCGGCAATATCAAAATCAACGTCCTTGTACATGTTGTAGAAGGTTTGTAGATATTCCCAAAAAGCTTCTGCTCCATCTAAAGAACGTTGCTGTGTTTGTAAAACTATGATGACATAGTTAGATGAATATAGCGCAGTATCAGTATAAATGGACAATGTTGGAGGGACATCAAAAATAATAAAATCAAAAGCAGCTTCGATTGTGGATAATTTGTTTTGAAAAAAACTAATTCTTTTCTTTTTATAATTTGTCTCAGTAGGCAAAAATTTTAGTTCAAGAAAATCTGGGTAGCTAACAAAGTCTTTGTGTGACGGCAATAAATATAAATTAGGCATTATTTTTACTAACGATTCTTTTATTGTGTCATCTTGAAGAGCAACCATCATGGTATTTTTAATTGGTAATTCTATCCCATTTTGTAATCCATATGTTCGGCGTAATAATTGCGTTGAATTTGCTTGTGGGTCTAAATCACATACAAGAGTTTTGTATCCCTTTTTTGCTAATTCATACGCAACCATAACTGAATTTGTTGTTTTTCCAACGCCACCTTTAAAGTTTCCGAACAACATTTTTGTAACCATAAGTATTCCTCCCAATATTTTTTAAAACATACTATATTACTACATTGCTATTTGACTATATTACTATTTAACTACATTACTATTTTACCACAAAAAATAGTGTTGTTTTGTCCTTTTTGAGTCACAACCTTGTTCATAAAATTAGCTATATTACTATTATACTATTAAACTACTATACTATTTAACTATTGCACTACATATAGTTAATAAAAAATTACTACATATGAAAAATGGCATTTGACAACGGTTAGATGAAGATTTAATATCAACGATATAGAGTTTCCAATTGATTTTTGAAGCATATAAATGATTTGTTTGTTGATAAAATTCTTTTGTAAAAATTTATTTACATTAAAATAAAAAGGCCACTAAATCTCCGGCAAGAGGTTTAGTGGCCTGCACAGTAACTGAGGAAGCAGCTACTTGCATTTGTTTTTAAAGGGACAGAACATAAGATACTGTTCCTCGAATAGTTACAATTATACTATCTGGAGACAAAATTTCAACCAAAAAGATTATTTTGGATGACTGCAAGTAATTTATGCAGTCATCTTTTTTAGTTGCTGTGACGGCTTTTGCTTTCCTTTGGGCCGTTACCCTATAAGATTGAAACGGGACAGGCGTGTACCCGTCAGGTGGCTTGCAAATAGCGACCAAACCACGTCCAAAGGTTGAAGTAGCGTTCAACTGGGCAATGAATAATTGGACATGGGTTAGCTCGCCCAGCAAGTGATTGGCAAAGTAGTGGCTCCTAGATTAGCACCTAGGAGGCTCTGAGAGGCGTTTTAAGCTCAGAGTGGAAGTCTGGCTAAGCATAACCCGAAAAAGACGGGAGAGTGGGCAGAATGCTCTTTAAACGGTGTTAGCGACTTGACCAAAGCGATGGCTCTTAGCTATACCTTGGAAAAGCCCATAAGTATTCTCAATTTTGAGATTTTACTTAAGGGCTCTCTCTGCTCACAACAACTTGCTGCCCTTGGCAGGGTTGAGTTTGAAAGTCAAAATTAATTTCGTATTTTGACTGTTTTATTAATTTCTTTTTTTGATATTTAGTGTTATTTGATGAACTTGCTTTTTAATTTCTTAGTATTTTGCTTGTGAAATAATCAAAATTAGTTAGTGTTTGTCATTAAAAATAAGTGATTGAAAAAGGTTTAAAATAATGCAACAAGTGTTGTTTAAAATTAAAGGCTATCCTTTTTGCAAGTTTAGCATGTGACTAGTCACATGTCTTAAATTACCCTTTCATCTGCTAACAGAAAAGGGGGTAAACTTTGGGGCGTTGCCCCAATCCCCGGATATGTTTTTTTCACAAAGTTCATTTTATATTCTTTTTTGTTGATTATCTTGTTATTGAATTAGAGGTAAAACTTTTTGTTTTTTCAGTAGGAAAAAGTGTTAGTTGGATGGTTTTCAGCTAGGCCATTTCATGTAGATGATTTTATCGAGAGTCTTTTGAACGGTCTTCCTGTAAAATATTAGCTATGGTGTTGTAGTTAGACATCGGGAAAGGAGGTTCGCACCTTGGACATTCTTTTTAACCTATTGCAACTGTCTTTGATCGTGCTACGACCAGTATTAATCGCTGTATTAATTGATTTAGCATTAACTAAGTTGCGAAAGTGGCAGATCCATAAGGACTAGTCACATGTGCCTCGACACTAGCCAGTCGGGGCTTTTTAGTTAACTTCTTTTTAAAACGAAAGCAATAAAAAAAGCCCCGCTAGCCGGCGGGGCTTAAGAATAGAGGTTTGCACCTGCATTCTTTTTAACCTGATTTTATTATATCATCTATTTTCAAAAAGGTGAAAAGTAGTCTAGACTACAGGCAACAAGCCCCCTAGGAGAAGAGATATTTTGGACAAATTTATGAATCGGCAGGTCGTTCTGCATTTGATTTGGCGATGATTTTCTTTGTTATTGTGCATTTCCTTTTTCATAAATAATACCCTTGCAAAAGATCTTTTATCAGCCGTTATTTATTTTGTTATTACTTTTATAATTTATCCCATTTTCCTAAATGTCTTTTCATCCACCTAGCCTCTAAAAAATTTTTTATGAACCAAATTAACTATTTTTTCAATACGCTTTTGCCAAGCGTAATACATATCAAATTGATATTGATGATCTAATCGCTTTAATTGAGAAAGAACATGGCTTAAGGTAAGACTTCCCACCACCACTGGAAAGAATCCCCAAATCGTCAATCGAATGACATTTGATGCCTCAAAAATTAAAACGATTGCAAAACATAAATCAACTAATAATAACCAACGATAAATGGGTTTAAAAAAGCTTTGAACATCTTTTTTCGTAAAACTATCTTTCATTTCTTCATCCTCTCTTAACAACTCATCGAGTGATAAATCCAAAATATCAGCTAGACGAATTAATAAATTAAAATCAGGATAATTTTTTCCATTCTCCCAATGGGAAACGGTCTGCCTAGTCACAAACAATAAATTAGCTAATGTTTGCTGTGACATCTTTTTTTGTTGGCGTACTCGCTTTAAATGTTCCCCAAATTTCATAAATCTCATCCTCTAAAATTTATTATGCAGTGAAACATTAAATAATAAAAGCAAGTGCTTCTTACCCCGCTGAAAACACCAAAATGTTTAAACTTTTTATCAATAAATACGTACTTCCGTACAGCATACGTACGTTGTACGGAAGCGTTACGTACAACAGGTGAAACCGACAAAATTAACCTCATTTTCTGTACGTAAGGCATACATAGGCTGTACGGTTATTCGGACAACGTACATTATGTTAAGTAAATTTTATTTTAGCTATCTGGATGAAGATTTTTTTAAGACGGAGTAGTTTCCTACCAACCGCCAGTTTTCTTTTGAGCCACTAATTTACCACAATTAGGACAGTGAATTGGATCTTTTTTTGATGTTTCAGGATAGCCAAGAGGTCCCACATTATGATAATAAAATGAAAATCCGAAATATTTACAGTTCATAAGGTGTTCTCTTCCTAATTTTGAATAATCATTATAAAAAAGGAATTGATGCTATAGTATTCATCAATACATGTTGAACAATACTAGCTGTTAATTTTTTAGTTTCTCGATAAGTTAAAGCTAATGATATTGGTGTTATAAAATAAGTAAAAGTTATCTCACTCCTGAACATGGATTTCACCAAAGTATACAGCAGAAACAAATTATTTTGTATACAAATTAATTTCAGATGTATCATGTTTAGGATCCTACATCAAGAATTAAGGACGAATTACGTGTATAAAATATTTGGAGCCATATTCTTTGAATAAATTCTAATCAAGCCATTTTTTCTATCTTTTTAAACTTGTACTTTTCCAATTGAAAAGCCTTTATTATGTAAAATATCTATACGATTACGTTCAAATGTTGTAGGAGGTCTATACTTATTCATTGAAAAACTCTTTTCATGTGATTTTTCTAGAAAAATTCTATTTTACGAGAAAGTTGAATGAAGGGGCTTTTTTATTTATCAAGATTGTTGCCCTTCAGTTGTAAATTCATCGATAATTCGCCGTATATAATTACTTAACAAGATAATAAAAAATATTATATAGAAACAATACGGACCTTATAGTAAAATTTATAATTGAAAACGAAGTATATGTTATAAAAGCTATATTTAGGAGGCTATATGTTATGAAAAGAAATATAATTTCTAGAGCTAATAAAGTTACTAAAAACTTTAAAATGTATAAAAGTGGAAAGATGTGGATTTTTGCCAGTACCTTTTTTTTGGTTGGACTAGCTCCGATTGTTGTCAGTAGCCAAAGTATAGGATTTCCAGATACTCAAGTAGTCGCTTCAGCTGCAGAAGTAGGATATAGAACAGTAGATCCTAGTCAGTTTAATCATTATTTTTCATATTATGGAGATGCAACATTTTTAAATAAAAATAACATTTATCAGTTAACTCCTAGTGCTAAAAGTCAAGTTGGCTCAGTTTCACTGAAGACAAAAATAGACATGAGCCAAAGCTTTGTTTTTTCTGGCCAGATATATTTAGGAGGGGGCGATGGTGTTGCGTTTGGATTTGCTGATGCCGGCATAGGTCAATTAGGTGACCAGGGTAATTCTTTTGGAATCGGAAATTTATCTAATGCATTTGGTATTAAATTAGATACTTATAATAATTCAACTCCAAATGGTTCTGCTCTGGCAGATGCTTCTTCAAAACCTAATATGGATTTTATTTACACGGATTCTTATGGGCAAGTACACTCAGATAATAAAAATTATACAAACATAACAGGCATTTCTCCTAATTGGTCAGATTTAGAAGTTACTTATGACGGAAATACTAAAATTTTATCCATGAATGCCCAAGGGCAAAAATTGTCAGTAAACGTTTCTAAATATATTAAGAATAACTCGCTTACCATGTTCTTAGTAGGATCTACCGGAGAGAGTTATGGTGCCAATCAGTTTAAATTTAATAGTTTTCAATATACCATAGCTACGGACAGTAACGGCAATAACGGTATCGATAATAACGGAACTAATAACACTGGTGATAACAACACTGGAAACAGCAATGCTGGATCAAACAACAGTGGTGATAACAACACTGGAAACAGCAACGCTGGATCAAACAACAGTGGTGATAACAACACCGGAAACAGCAACACCGGATCAAACAACAGTGGTGATAACAACACTGGAAACAGCAACGCTGGATCAAACAACAGTGGTGACAACAACACTGGAAACAGCAACACCGGATTAAACAACAGTGGTGATAACAACACTGGAAACAGCAACGCTGGATCAAACAACAGTGGTGATAACAACACTGGAAACAGCAACGCTGGATCAAACAACAGTGGTGATAACAACACTGGAAACAGCAATGCCGGATCAAACAACAGTGGAAATGATAACCATGGAAACAACAACCATGGTGACAACAACACTGGAAACAGCAACGCTGGATCAAACAACAGTGGTGACAACAACACTGGAAACAGCAACGCTGGATCAAACAACAGTGGTGACAACAACACTGGAAACAGCAACACCGGATTAAACAACAGTGGTGATAACAACACTGGAAACAGCAAT
>NZ_CAUZLM010000017.1:0-7968 GCF_963580165.1 Fructobacillus evanidus | reverse complement strand
CAATACAAAACGAATTAAGAGCAAACTAAAAGGACTGACACCGATTGAATATCGGGCGTCAGTCCTCAAGGCCGCTCAATGACATGTCCTAATTTTGGGGTTCATATCAAAATCGCTGTGCTTTTTCTTTACTTCATAATTATGCCTTTTTTAAGGTTATAGTGCCAGTTGTAACCTTCATTTGGAAATGCGTGTGGATCCGAATTGCTAAGCTCTTCAAGACCGTAATTGATGGCAAAACTCTTTTTAGGATAGTAACTTAAAGGCTTAACTTTAACTAATTTATCACTGCCTTGATGCTTTTCAAGTTCTTGATAACGTGTTTGCAATGCTTGATTAGCTTTTATAGCATCAAGTGTTCCCATAGCTCCCTTTAATAGGCCAAGCATCGTGAGCAAAACTAGGAACGTTGCACCTGTGAGGTAGGCCAGGGTCTTCTTTTGATAATGGTTGATCGCGCTTGTGCTTAGCTTTAATAGGGCGACAATCATAAAGATGATACCACCGAAGAAGGAACGGCCACCATCTTGTCCTAGTGGCGAAATGGATAGGGCATAAAGGACTGCCAGCCCGGCAGCAAACCATAGTAATCCTTCAATTGCATTTTCTAACTGACGTTGGAAAATCACCACAAGAGCAAAAATCAGAATTAAAGTAATAAGCATTTTATAATCGTGGAAAAGTGTTTTACTTACTAATTTAAACCCATTTTTAAAATGCGTGAAAGTCGATTGTTCAAACCATGAAGGCGGCATGGTCGCTTTTGTACGAATTGCATTTCCTGGTGCCAAGATCAAAAATAGATAACCAATGAGGTAGGTGATAACGCTTGAAATTTGGATTTTTGACCAGGATAATTTTTTGAAGTAACGACCAGCTAATAGGTAGCTCAGGACAATTAATAAACCACCCCCTGATGTGTTTTCATTTGACCAGCCAGCTAAAAATGCTAATAGAGGGAGTAAGGCGGATAATTTGGTCAAATGATGTTGGCCTTGGTGGAACCACTGATAATAGGGAAGAATAAACAATAAAATCAGGGTTGTTGTTAATAGGTAGTTTCCTGCACCTGCTCGCCAAAACATTGTTTGACCAATAACGGGTGCAAAAAGTAATACTAAGGAAAAGCTATAAACGATGCGAAGGGCACTGTAAGAGGAGCTTTGATTGGGTTTACCAAAGTGATTTAAGAGGAAAATTGTGGTGATGGAACCCAAAGAGATAATCAAGCTTGTGATATAAATATTGCTTGAAACCAAAATTCGCCAAAGTGTTTGCCCGATAGCTCGGCCGTTCCAGTGAAAATAATCCGCGTAGGCTTGATTCCACAAAGTGATTAAAGTTTGATGCTGCCCAATATAGAGATCGTCATCAAAAAGAGGGGTGTGGAAATTCAATAGGTAAAAGAACATAAACAGTAAAGAAAGGCTGATAATACTGATTATTTTACTTTTTTTGGTCATGTGCAATAGTTCTCCTAAAACTGTTTATAAATACGTAGCTATTATAATATAGCAATAAAATCATTAATAATGCTGAATATAGTGATTAAATTCAGCGAAGCAAGAAGAGGAATACCAATGTTGCTAAAACAACTATGAATGGCAAAATTTCCCATATAGGCATATATTGCTTAATCATGATTTGATCACCACTGTTGATTCGCTGATGTACGGCGATTTGTCCATCTTCAATAGAAGATGAAACTTTAGTGTGGTTGATAAAGACACTAATATTTGTATGTTGATAACCTAAAACAGGCAAATAAATGGTATTGCTATCAATGTCCTTCGTTGAAACAAACGATAATTGGTTATAGCTTGCTTTGAACGAGTGGGTGTCAATATACTGGCCAGTGTTTGTCTTTAGTTGGTGTTTGATGAAGTGTTTACCCTTAGTATCACTTAGCATAAAGCTGGAATTCTGATTTGCTAGTGCCTGTTGGGGGACATAGTCTGAATAATTCATTAGATACCAGATGTCGGATGAATGAACAGAGGCGCGATCGAAAGCCCCGAGAGAGTCAAGGCCATAACCATCCTGACCGGTCATATAGTGATGATGAATTTTGCCTGGTGTAGCAACAACGAAATTACCGGGGATATCAATATCGGCATAATTATCTTTCTGTAAAGTCATGCTGATAACTGTCATGGCGAGGAAGGTAAAGGTTGCTAGTATTTTTTTAAAGGAATTCGTTGAACTTTTTCGGAAGGTGGCAAACACAACAATGGTGAAACCAAGACAAATAATCAAAAAATAGTAGAAGAGCCTGTAAGGGATTTGAATGCTAATGAGTGATGTATGTTTTAAAAATGGTTCCCAGGTGACGGCACTAGTTCCGAAAATGGCTAGTATCAGAGATAAAATTTGGCCCAGAAAAATATCCCGAATTAGGATAATGGTTGCAATGATGAAAAGCAGGACAAGAACGGTAACAATCAATTTCGTTTCAGTGAAGAAAGATTGAACGGTAATATACCAGGTCTGGAATTGGTAATAACCCATGTTTGGCATTTTAATTTTGTTTGTCGTGCTAATGTAAATTAGGGGAAGTAGGGTTCCTAGCGTCAGTAGAAAAGTAAAAAATATTGCTTTGAATGAAGATAGGAAGACAAATTTTTTCGATGTCTTATTGGTGAAAAAGCAAATCAGTAAGTAGACAAAGACAAATAAAGAAATAATCGTACTCAATAATATGTGTGAGGACCATGATATTGAAAGGCCAATAGCAATGCATTTGTATGAGTTTTTTTTCGTTGTGATTAAATAACCCATAAACAATTAAGGGGATTCCGATGGCCGCAGTGGCTTCCGCAATGTTAAAAAGAGAAAAAACAGATCCTGACCATAGTAAGGATAAAATGGCCGCAATGGTTGGTTGAGCGCGGAGTTTGAAATGTAGAATGCTATAAAAGATGGCAGCTAATAAAAAGTTAATCATTAGTAAGACTATCTTATATAAAAGAAGCGAGTTATGGATAAAAGGGAAAAAATTGACAATTAGCTGCAATCCAAGTGAGGGATAAAATACATTACTTGCTACACCGATTTGTCCCAATGAAAGAAAATTTTGTGGATAAAGGAATTGCAAAAAATTTCCAGATAAGTTGTGTATTCGAGAAAAATGATAATAACTATCTAAAGGAAATTTAATCGGGTTGAATAAAATGGTGTTCAAAAATAATACAACCAGAATGAACATTATCAAAAATGGTGTCACTTCTTGGTAAATCTTTTGAAGAGTCTTTGGGGAAAGTGCTTTGTTAAAAAAATGCATGGTTAAAGTTCTCCGACTATATACAAATTAAAATGTCTAGTCATATTGCTACGACATGGGAAATAGTAGTCCGCAAATATGTTTTAACTTTTTCATATTAAAAATTACTCAATATCATGAAAAATTCCTTTTCTAGTATAGCATTGTTGTGGGGCGCGGTAGGGCAGCTTAGCCTCTTGATATTAATCAGTTTTTCGCCCCTAGCTTAATGAATATTGCAATTTTACCTTGTTGATTCTGCTGTTTCGTTGTTAGTAATATTATATTTCACAGTGTATAATGTGAATGTTAATGTTTATTTAAACATAGAGTAATTGCAATGCTAGAGAGTAAAGGAATTTTCATGAGAAAGAAGTTATACAAATCAGGTAAAATTTGGGTTGCCGCAGCCGCAGCAAGTGTAGCTGTGCTTGTTGGAGGAGGCCTCGCTTCTGCTGATACAGTTTCAACAGATCAAAATAGCTCACAACAAAAGCAAGTGGTGAATACTTCTACAACTACTGATAATCAGCAGGCGAATGGTTCGGCAAAAACTGTTGATGATTCGACAACGTCGGCTAATTCGAATGCAGTAGGTAGTCAGCAAATGAAGTCAACTAGTACTGGCGATGAAGTGTCTAGCACTAGTCAGTTAACGACGACAAGTAATGCAACGAACAGTCAAACCGCTGATCAAAAATCAGATAGCAATACAAACCAAACAACAGATAATCAAAATATTGCTACTTTAAAAACAAATCAAATAACAGATAATCAAAATACTGCTACTCTACAAACCAATCAAACAGCGACCCAAGATGTTGATAAAGACTCATTATTACGTTCTCTTGGTGAAACCGAATTAGTAGCGACGGCAGAGGGAACAAATAGTACTGATATTCATAACCAAATGATTAAGGATCATCCTGAATGGGTTGATCCTAAACTAGAACAAAATTATCACTATAATAATCCACAGGGACGTTCAAATGATGTAACACAGATACTTCCACATTATGATCAAAATGGAAATATTGACTATTGGGAAGGTTACTATCTGTGGTCTAATAACACAAATCCATTCCAATTACAGTGGTATCATTTTAAAACTAAAGATTTGTCACAATTTACAGCTTATGACACTACAAATAATTTTAGTAGTACCAATGTCGCCATTCCTAATCCAAATTTGAATTATGACGGTGTTCAAGGTATTGATGTAGATCGGAATGTTAACCAGAATCCTATTCCATGGGATTTCACCTTTAGTGGTTCAACGTTTGCTAACAATAGTAAAGCAAATGGTCAATCATGGTATACGGAAGATCAGTGGGGTAACAAGGTTGATGCTGATGCCCGCATTGCCTATTTTGATAGTGTTGGGGAGAGAACCTATGCCGCCTATTCAAATGATGGGCAGCAATTCCATCCACTCTATGATCACTATCTTTTTGATGCATCCATTGTTGGCGAAAAAGCCGGTGCGGATTTTCGAGATGACTATGTTATTCCTGTAAATAACGGCTCGTCACTTGTTGCCTATATGGCTGGTGGATTATCACATAAAATTTATATTTTGCAATCAACAGATGGTGTTAATTGGACGAATACAAATAAAGCTGTAGATATTGGTAGTCTTCCAGGCTTTTCGTCAATTACTGTGGAATCACCAAATGTGACAACAATTAATGGAACACCAATAATGTTTTTTGGTGCACAAAATGTTGCTAACGTTAATTATTCGGGCGGAGCTTATGTAACCGGTTATTTTGATAATGACGGAATTTTTCAAATTAATGAAGACTCAAAAACTGGTTCAGTGGATGAAGGCTTTGATTTATATGGTGGAAATGCAACAAAATTAGATGATCAACATCAAATTTATTTGAGTTGGCTTGGAAATTGGGCTGCATTCGGGCAAGGACATCAAGGTGGATTAACTTTAAGCCGTGTTATGTCATACGTTGACGGTCAATTGCAGGCTACGATTGTAGAACCTGGTGCAATTAAAAATGAAACTGTAACAACTCTTTCAGCTAACCAAGGCCAAGTCGTTCAATCAGATAATAAGATAACAATTAGTTATGACAGCCCTCAAAGCGAATTTAATATTAGTTTGAAGCGTTTTGATAATGATCAATTTAACATTTCCTTCAAGGATGGTCAGTTAACTGTTAATCGGACAAATACAACGATTGGAAATACGGACCGCTTTGTCACAACTAATACTGGTCTTTCTAAGCTTTCTAACATACAGTTCTTCTTAGATAATACGTCAGTCGAAATGTATGTTCCTGAAATCCATAAATCATATACAATGTTGAGTTATGGGGATACTAAGAATTTGCCTTATACATTGATTAGTTCGATTGATGCACAGTTACAAAATTATCAGTTTGACTTATCAAATACCCCTGCCTTATTAAATTATCAAGATATTTTAAATAATTACCAAAATGATGTGCAGTCTTTTAACAAATCTGTTAGCGTAATTTCTAAATTGGGAACTCAAAGTCAAAAGGATCAGTTGTCTTCAGTTCAAGGGGTCGTTAATGATATTTACCTAAATACTGGTTCTTTATTGAATGATATACAAACAAACCTTGCATTGATTAACAAGGCAGGTAATAGCGCATCGAAATATGCTTATATTGCTTTAGTTAATAGTGACTTAAATTTGCTAAGCACAAAAACAATGCAACTTGTGCTTCAATTAGATGAATTGACAAACATTAAAAATGATATTTCCAAAGACAAACAAGGATTTTACTCGGATGCAGATAACTGGTACTACTTTGATAATACAACTAGTTCATTTGTTACCGGTTTTCAAACGATAAATGGTAAAAAATATTACTTTAATGATGATGGTGCTCAGATAAAAGGACAGTTCTTTAGTGTTAACGGAAATTGGTATCATACTGATGCTAATTCAGGAGAATTAACAACAGGTGCAGCAACGATTGACGGCAAGCAATTGCTATTTGATGATCAAGGTGTTCAGATTAAAGGGGCCTGGAAAGAAAATAGTGATGGAACATGGTCGTACTATGATGCCAATGATGGTCATCTGGCTATTGCTAATCAGGAGAAAAATCCAACTGATAACTCTGTAGCTAGTGGCTGGCGTGAAAATAGTGATGGAACCTGGTCATATATTTCAAAGGATGACGGCAAACCATTGACGGGCCAGCAAACAATCGATGGCAAACAAGTTCTATTCGATAGCCAAGGAATCCAAATTAAGGGAGCTTGGGAGAAAAATTCTGATGGAACATGGTCATATTATGACGCAAACGATGGACATTTAGTTGTTACAAATCAGGCGGAAAAGCCTACTAATACTGCAACTACAAATACAACAACTACCGTTGCAAGTGGTTGGCGTGAGAATTCTGATGGAACTTGGTCATACATCTCGAAGGATGATGGTAAACCATTGACTGGTGCACAAACCATTGATGGCAAAAAGTTGTTATTTGATGACAAAGGTATTCAAATAAAAGGTGGTTGGGGTAAAAATGCTGACGGGACTTGGTCATACTATGATGCCAATTCTGGTGAACTTACTTCCACTGACAACATGAATGCTACGCCACAGCAATCGACATCAACTGCTAACAAGGATGCACAAGTTGCTGTTGAAGTAGCTAATCAGCCAACCGACATCACTAAAAATAGTGATGGTGTCTATGTTTATAAAAATGATGCTAGTAAGAAGGCTCAGGGTTACCTGAATGATGGCTCATCATGGAAGTGGTTTGATAACGGTCAACTTTATACCGGTTTCCAAAATTATATGGGTGCCTACTATTGGTTTGACAATGGTGTTCGCCAACAAAACAAGTGGGAATCTGCTTGGGGATTGAAGTATTATGTTGGTGATGATGGTCGAACAGTCGAAGGAATTCACGCAATCGACGGTCATGCTTACGACTTTGGTACTGATGGAACTTTCAACGTGAAGGGACCAGCTAGTGGCTACTTGAATGACGGTAGAAACTGGATGTGGTATGAAGGTGGTAACCCATATACTGGCTTCCGCTACTACATGGGCACTTACTATTGGTTCGAAAATGGTTTGCGTCAAGATAATGCCTGGCATGAAGCTTGGGGTCTGACATACTACACAGGTGCAGATGGACGGGCAGTTCAAGGTGTTCAAAACATCAACGGTAAGCTTTACTACTTCGGTAGTGACGGCACATTCTTTATGCGAACAAACCAAGAAGTAAACAACAACGGTACCATTTACTACGCTAATGCGGATGGTAGCTTGACACCAAAGGAAGGCTACATCTGGGATGGTTCACCAGCAAACGGTGGCTATCGTTGGTATGAAGACAGTCAATTGTATACCGGCTTCCGTTACTACATGGGAACGTACTACTGGTTCGTTGATGGCGTTCGTCAAAATCAAGGATGGCGTCAAGCATGGGGCCTAACATATTGGACAGATGCTGATGGCCGAGCAGTACAAGGCAACCAAAGTATTGATGGTAAGAATTATTACTTCGGTAATGATAGTACTTACTTTGTCAGATAATAAAAGACAGTAAAGAGGTCAAAACAAAATAGTTGTTTTGATCTTTTTGTTTTAGGCAGATTACAAGTTTAATTCGAACGCATCCGTAAAAACTTCCAATGGTGTTTGATAATGATGTAATTTCATGGGCCGCTTGTTAATGAGTTCAACCGCCTCATATAAT
>NZ_CAUZLM010000016.1:0-11128 GCF_963580165.1 Fructobacillus evanidus | reverse complement strand
CGATTATATGAGGCGGTTGAACTCATTAACAAGCGGCCCATGAAATTACATCATTATCAAACACCATTGGAAGTTTTTACGGATGCGTTCGAATTAAACTTGTAATCTGCCTATTAGTAGAATTTTTTGCCATAGCTATTCTTCTTCCTCGAAACATTTAAACATCCTTAAAAATATTTAACGACTATGCTTCTGATTATAATCTTTATTGCGAATAATTCAATTTTGAGACAATGGTAACAAAAGAGGACTAACAATCTAATTGTTAGTCCTCTCGATAATGAATAGGAATTTCTTGGACACTACGTTGTTCCTGATAAATGACACTCGGTTGCACATCTCGATTGACAACCGTTCCGGCAGCAATAATCGCCTTCGATCCGATTGTCACGCCCTTTAAAATTGTCACGTTCGATCCGATCCAAACACCGTCACCAATCGTAATCGAATCCGTTTTAAAAGTGTCTGGCTGAACACCCTCATATTTTTTACCAAAAGCGTGGTTATGATCATAGATTTTCACGTTTTCACCGATTAGCACATGGTTGCCAATCGTCACCAACTCGCGCGCATTAATTGACACATCATTATTAAAAAAAACGTAATCACCAATGTTAATTTTGCCACCGGCATCAGCTCGCAAGTTCAATCGTTTCCGAAACCGTAGCTTTCGGCCAACAACGAGACCATGCGGATGACTGATTTTAAAAATCGAAATTTTAATTTTCATCATTAGGACCTGGAAAAGGCTAGAAAATTTGTTGAGCATAGTATTCTCCCTTTACTTGACAACCATGACTGTCTTTTATTTCAAATTAGATTATCGATGATTTTTGACAGTTTCGGTGAAAACAAACCTTTTTATATGGCCTCCGGCCATCAATTTTTTCATTTTCAATTGTTGCCTGCCGGACAAGTTTTAACAACTGATTTTCAGGAGCAAACTTTCTAGCAAAAAAATTTTCTGATTGCAATAGTTCTTGCACTTCCTGCTGGGTACTAATCATCTTTGGCGAATTTCCCATAAAACTAATAAATCGGTAATTTCGGTTATAGTAGGTAAAACGTTGAGTATTATTAACTAAAAAAGTTGCCTTATAAATTTCATCTGGCACCAGCGCTTGCCGATAAACTGTTTGTAGCTCGGATTTTTGTAGCAATAATGCATTGACAAATTCGTTGGTCATACTCGCCCATTGTGAGGCATAAGCAAGCTTATTTTCCAAAATAAATGATTGCTGATTTTTGATATGTAATCCCTTTTGGCAAAGCAAGTAGGCTTTTTGTAAAACCCAAAAGAAATTATGCTTCTTGCCAATACTTTCAACTAATGGATAACGGTAGGTCACGCAGTCAATTGCCACCGGTGAATCAATCGCCCTAATTTCAAAAAATTGTGTATCTTGACTTTTAAAAAAATCATAAATAACGTCTGCACTTTTAATGGCTAAGTCTTGGCCACTAAGTAAATGAAAATAATGGTAATGGCCACTATGAAATGCACAATTCATTAAATCTAGCTCGGCCCTCATAACTGAAGGCGCAGCCCATGTGACACTTTGTGTCGAAATAATGCTTAAATGCGTATTCCGCACTAAACCTTGAAGCTCCTGTGCTAACGAAGCCGTGTAAAATTTTCGATCAAAGTGAATAAAAATATCGAACAGTGTTGAGTCAAATTGCTGAATTAAGGTTTTTAAAACATCATCCGCCTGGTGCGCTAGGATTAAAATTGCCTGTTTTTCACTATTTACCATTTTTTTACCTCTCTTAGGAAAAACTACTGAAAGAACTACTCACCAAATCACCTTTAAATTTATCCCTGGAAAAACGTTCGGATGTTAATTATCACATTGGCTCTAAATAACCACAGTAACAATGCATAACTCAGCACCCCAACCACTACTTCAATAACAATTGCCAAAATCGTTGTTGGCAGCCACAGGTCCAAGCAGTAAACAATTCCTGCCATTAAAAGACCAGCGATGATAAGTTTATAAAATTCAAAGAAAAAAACCTGTCGAATATGTAGCTGCTTTCGAATACAAAACATCAAGTAAGATACGACCAAGCCTTCACTAAGTAAAGTTGCGTAAACGGTCCCGTAGACACCAAAATTTAGAATCAAAAAATAATTAAAAATAATATTGCTCAAAGCACCGATGACCGTCGACCACATATACTCCCGTGTCATATCAGCCGGAATCAAATACTGACTCGTAATCGCTACGCTCCATGAAGTAATCATAATTGCCGGGCTCTCAATAATCATTAACTTGGCCACCATCCCATAACCTGGTCCAAAGAAGATTGGGACAAACTTTGTCGTTACAATCATCAACCCCAATGCTAAGGGAATGGCTACCGCGTTAATAATTTCAAACGCCTCTTGCATGTACCGTTCAACACTACTAACCTTTTTTTCGGCAATCAAGTGTGAAATTCTTGGTGATAAGGCAGTCGAAATGGCCGACACCATAGTCATCCCCAATCGAACGATACTATCAGCTGAACTAAAAAAGCCGACCGCCGTGACCGTATCCATCATCCCTAAAATCGTCTTATTCGCAACCAGATACAATTGCATGCCGATTTGTGGAACAAACAGGAGCAATGCGGGCAAAAAATGTTTTTGTACATTTAACTGGCCAAAAGGAATCCTCTTCACCTCTTTTTTTAAAAATGGAACAAGCGCGGCATTCCCGGCCAATGAAGAACCACTGGTAATGATGATATAAATGAGCGTGTCAGTTGCATGCCTAACAAAGATAAAAATCAGCACGAGCGAAGCCAGTTTAATCAAAACATTCCGTGTCACGCTTTTTTGAAAGTCTTCGATGCCAACAAAGTACCAAGACATATCAAACATGACTGCGATCAATGATAAAGCCTGTGCCACCATTAGTACTCGCAAGTTTCCGGCAAAGGGTAAATACAACAGCAGCAAGAGACATGCCACGGCCGTCGTGAACACTTTTAGAATCG
The DNA here is from genome assembly GCF_963580165.1 of Fructobacillus evanidus. Taxonomy (NCBI): domain Bacteria; kingdom Bacillati; phylum Bacillota; class Bacilli; order Lactobacillales; family Lactobacillaceae; genus Fructobacillus; species Fructobacillus evanidus. Next base: position 8,143 of record NZ_CAUZLM010000016.1, on the reverse strand, counting down.
TAATTTCCCAAAAGACCTGCGATCTTTTTTCAAAATCTTCTCGAACATAAGCAATTTGGCGGCTACCATAAGCATCAATTCCCAAATTAGCCAGCAAAACGAAATACGAAATGATGGAATTAGTATAGGCATACACCCCTAGTCCATGAGGCCCCAAAACACGCGAAATATAAGGCATCGTAACCAAAGGGACAATGATTAGTAATACCTGATAACCCATATTATAAAGATAATTTTTGATCACTTTCATCTAATACATCCACTCTAGCTAAACAACCATATTCCATCATCCATACAGTCAAGCCAATTAAACATTTAAAAAACCACTCTATTGAGGTGAACCTAGGCAATCCCGGTTCAAATAAACATACGATTCAATTTTGTTATCATCACTAGGTACTTCACCATTCGCTCCGGTGGCAACAACGGTACTTTAACTAATTTTTCTTTTTTAAAAATCGAAAGAATTTCCAAAAACTGGGAACGTGCAAATTGGTAATCACTACTGCCAATCTTTTTTAACTTACGAACGCCAGCAAAGCGATAAGCCAAAATTAATGACCAATGTAAACTCACTAATTTTTCATCGTAAACGTGGTGACGATTTAAGAAATCAATTAAATATTGTTGATTACTATAAGAACAATCAAATTCATCGCCATGAAAACTCGTGGTGGCAGTTCCTTCGCCATAAATCATGTATCGATAAGTGACGACATCCGTTAACGAGATGGAATCAATTAAATCAAAATATTGCATATTAAACAAAAAGTCTTCGCCCATTCGCAATTTGGAAAATTTTAACCGATTCTTCTTTAAAATACTGGCGTCATAGACTTTATTAAAAACTGAAAACAACAATTCACTATTGTATAGATTAGAAAAATTTTTCAAAAAATCAGCATATGTATAATCAATGCTTTTCCATTGATAGTGACTAATCAACTGGTTGCCATTTGCATTAATTAAGTCAAAAGCCATAATCCCTAAATCGAATCCTTGAATCGTTTTTAATCCTTCAGCAACAAAATTCGACATAATTTGATCGTCAGGATCAACAAACATTAAGTAGCGGCCACGTGCATGATTCATCCCTGTGTTTCGAGCACTACCAACGCCCTGGTTATGCTGATAAATATACTGATAAGTTAATTCATGACGATCAATCTGTTGAATAGCAGCCCGGGGATTATCCGTCGAACCATCATCAACAAAGACCACCTCAAAATCCTTTGTCGTTTGCTGGTAAAATTGTTGGATTAAAGAAGGTAAAAATGTCGCATTATTATAGATTGGTACAATCACTGTTATCATCGTTTTTCCTCCATCCGCAAACGAATACTAATTTTATTATATAAATTAGAACCATTATTATCACTTATTTTCTCTTAAAAAAAGATGATAACGAATTTTTCGCACAAATACGGGAGAATACGACGTTAGCAGTGAACCCAAAATAGAAATTTGGTACTCCTTTTGCGAAATATACCCTTTTTTCAATAATCCTTTACGAAAAGCAATATAACGCTGAACATAATCTTGACCGCCCCTTCGTTGGTACATCGACGACGGCGCTCGCATCAAAACTAAATTATCGGCAATGTTTTCGGCTATTTGACCCTGTTCAAGCATTCGTACAAAAAGGTCATAGTCCTCAAAATGCTGAATATCAGCATAATTTCCGGCGTCAATCACCGCCTGCTTGCGATACATCACACTGGGATGGTTAAAAGGTGATCTCATTTTAGAGAATTGGCAAATATCACTAGCCTGACTAGGTACATTCCGATAAGACTGAATTTCATAATCTTCATTAAACTCAGCAACATTGCTACCAACAATGTCTAATTGAAGGTTGTCCCGAAATCGCTTGAGCTCTTCCTCAAAACGACGGGCGGTTGAAATATCGTCGGCATCAACACGAGCAATAATTTCAAACTTGGCTAGTAAGATACCCCTTGCAGCCGTATACCCCAAACCATGATTTTTTGGATTGGCAACACAGTGCGCAACATTTGGATATTTTTTTGTCAAAAACGCTAAAAAATCAGCCATTCTATCGGCTACAGGGCCATCCTCCATGATCAAAATTTCGGACGGCTTGACTGTGTTTTTAAAAATACTTTTGATAGCGATGATAAAATTTTCCAAATCGTCGCGAATGTACACGGGCAGCAAAACGGTAAAATCTGCTGCCTGTGCCTGGTATTCTTGTTCACTTGGCCATAAATAGTTTTCAACTTGATTAACAAATTCTTTGATATCGACACTCATAAAAGTTTATTCCCCTCAATCAAATTAATCGTCTTTTAAATTAACTTTGAATACCACGAACCAAATGGTTAATATTGTAAAAAAATCTCACTACTCCCACGTTGCTATGCCGTCTCAAAAAAAGACCCAAAGAACTTTTGGGGCTACTTTTATTTTTCATCCAAGAAGCTTCAAATAAATGAATCGAAATATTATGACTACCGGGGTTAACCAGCAAAGTACCAGGATAAAAGTGAATACGATTGTTAATCACCTGCTCTTGACCGTTCCATTTAATTTGCTGATAAAACATTGAAAAATAATTGGTAATCAAAATCGTATTCGCATACTCTCTCATTCGACTGACATCGAAAGTCAAGTCTTCATAAATTGTCTTTAGCATATCCAAAATAATCGGATTTCCTTTTTCACTCCCAATAATTGAACTAGCAATAATCAGCTCTTTTTCGAAAGTTAAGAAAAAGTGATTATCTAATAAAGTATCGAAACTTTGATACGCTACCATATCAGTGTCTAAATAAATGCCACCGTCATGATATAGTGCGTAAAGCCGAATATAGTCTGAAACAAATGCATACTTTTTATCTCGGTATGCCTGTGAAACAAATGGATTCAAGTTCACATTAAAATTCTCTTCATTCCACTCTTTCAATTGGTAATCAGGATTGTACTTTTTCCATGTTTGAATATTTTTGATAACACTAGCCGGCTTTTCATGATTACCAAGCCAAACATAATGAATTATTTTTTCAATCATCGACAAGCCTTCTTTCTCACATGAAATACGGCGTGATTTTTAACCAATCTGGACGATAAATCAGAACAACCACAAAATATAAAACACAAATTGCACCAAGTAAAACATTTAATAGTTTCCTCAATTGTTCATCCTGCAGTTTAGCAATAGCGTTTGGAACCAAAATAATCTGTGCAAACAAGAAGACCATCGCCATTCGATCAAAACCATTAAAGACAAACGAAATGGTATACACACAAATAGCCAATAACAGCATCCACCGATTTGTATTAACGGATTCTTCATGGCTTTTATCCATCGAGGCAACAATTAATAGTAATAACGACAAAGCAATATTCATAATCAACGCGGTTTTTACACTCAAAGCCCCAACATTGTTGGAATAATAAGAATACGACGGAATATATTTAAGAATAAATGTAAAAATTTTAGTAAAAGAAAGCGCCACCAGCATTGATCCAACAACAGCAACAGTGGCTTTCTTGGCAGTAAACCGATAACGCTTTAAAACGAGAACCAGCAAGAACAAAATTGCCGATCGATGGAACAAAAAGGCGATAAAGATCCATACAAATGGTGGCCACCAGCGATAGCTATTGTTCAACGACACCACTGCCAGCATCAGAAATCCCACTGCCATCGACTCCCTCATAGCACTCATCGACTGTGGAAAATAAGTCAATGTAAAAAAGATTAAGAATGACAGGGTTGGATTCAGCGACTCTTTTTTAATATAAATAGCCAAAGGAACATACATAACTACCGCTGATGATAGTAGTAAAAACCTCGGATTATCAGTAAAGTCTGCAGACAATTTTACAAAATCCAAAAAACCAATCTCAAACCGTCCCGAAAAAAGATTCGATAACGAACTATCCCAATAACGGCCGTTGACAATACCATTAAAGAGGTCCACATAACTACCAGTGTCAGTCCCTAACAAGAGTGGCCTCAAACCAACAAGCAAAATTAGGCTCAGTGTAATCACCATCAGGTATGTATTTCGTAATCGATTTTGAATAAATGAAAGCAGACTGATTTCACCAATTACTAATAAATAAACGCCCATATATCATCCCCAAAATTTCTGTTATTCATTCACGCTAAATACATTTTTTCCCACCTTGCTATTGAACTTTCAATCAGGAAACCTGCTTGTAAAAAGCAACTGCGAACCTGGTCGTCGCTTACTCTGCTTGATGGTGTTAAAATTGCTTTCACCCACTGTTCAATATTCTTTTCTTTTAGCTGGATTGGAAGAAAAGCAGTCTTTGTAATTTTCAATTGTTGGGAAATCGTATCCGCAACGACAATTGGCAACCCATTTGCTTGCGCCTCAATTCCAACCATTGGTAACCCCTCGAATAATGAAGGTAAAACGAATAAATCCATCGCCGAATAATAATCTTTAATCGAAGGCGTACTATCCAAAATAATAACGTGACTAGATAGACCAGCTTTTTGAACTACTTGTTTGAAGAAATCCTTTTCAGGTCCATCGCCAATAAATAGAAAATAAAAATGTTGGTTTTGCTTGATAACTCTAGCCATTACCGGAATTAAGAAGAGCTGATTTTTTTGCTTAGCAAAACGACCAACGTGACCAATTAAAAAATCATGATTATTAAGCCCTAATCTGATTCGAACGTCATGGCGCTTTTTAAAATTAAAAGCAAACTTCGTTTGATCAATCGCATTCGGAATAAACTCAAAATGGTTGCTTAAAAATAGCTTTCTGCCGGCTTCATTTGAGACGGCAATATTCCGATTTGAATAAAAATAAATTGGTAAAGAAAAAAGCCGATTTCTTGGAATTTTCCATTTCGTTTCACTCATAACTGTCGCATGACTATGAACGATTAACTTCTTAACGCCATACTTTTTCAAAAGATCAAAGGTCATACCAAATTCAGATAGTTGATGATAATGAACAATCTCATAGGAATAACGGTTAAAAATTTGATTAATTAATTTCCGGGCAGCAATGATTCCGCCGTCATGTAGCACATATACACGCCCACCCAAAGCTTTAATTTCATCAATGTATTCATTTTCTTGATCTTGCTGATCATCCTCAGTACCAGCAAAATCAAATTGAATTGCCTCTCGGTCTATATGGCGGTATATATTCATAACAACCGTCATTCGACCATTGTTCCTTGAAAGACCACCTGGTAATTGCAAAATTCTAATCATTTTGACACCACTTTTACTATGCTAATCGATGCTGACGATAACCGACAGTGATTGGTAAAAGAATAAAATCTCTTTACGAATACCGTTACATCTTGCGAGCAAAACAACATTTTCAAACTTTTCGATACCACTAATTCAAACATGTGAATGAATAATTGAGTCCGACGGATGCGCAATCGATTTTGAATCTTCCGTTACCGCTGTATCTTTTGAATGAATTGTTTGCTCTGGTAAATCATCTTGTTGTACATCCTGTTGAACAAGCTCAAATGTTTTATAAACATTGTCTCGTCTGAAGACCGAAACGATGGTTTGAAAAAATAACTTAAAGTCATTTTCAAATGAAATTGAACGTGCGTAAAGCCCATCGTAAGCCGCTTTTTCTTTATCGCTTATATTATTGCGACCGTTAACCTGAGCTAATCCCGAAATGCCTGGTAAAACCTGGTCACCACCGTTCAGTTTTCTCAAATCAACAACAAGTCGATCTGCATTTGATAGAGGTCGTGGTCCAATAAAGGCCATATCACCTTTAATAATATTGATTAACTGTGGCAGTTCATCAATCGATGTCTTTCGTAAAAATTTGCCAAAGGGAGTTACATAATTTTCAATGTCGGTAAATTCAGAGTTGGCTTTGTCCGGGGCATCAATGACCATTGTTCTAAATTTGTAAAGTTTGAATGGCTTAGAATTTTTGCCATAGCGTTCTTGAACGAATAATACGGGGCCTTTTGATGTTAACTTAACAATGAAACCAACAATTAGAAGTGGTACGAACAAAACAATTTCCATTGCAATTGCTAAAACTAAACCAAAAATTCTTTTTAGAATACTTTTATATACCATCATTCTCTCCTATCCCTTGTTAATCAAGAATCCCTTATAACTCTCCCCCACAGGCTAAATAATTTACTTTAAACGTGACACACGACTAGTCTCAATATGCTTCTTTTCTCTTTTTGACATTTCCTGCATCCAGAAATACACGAATGAACCACCTCCCAACACGGCACCAAAAACCAGGATGTAGAACGTACTTTTCGAGGATTCCACTTGGTTATCACTCTGCGCACGATCAATTATTGAAACGTTATTCATATTCATCATGCTGGATAATTTATTTTGAAATTCCTTTGCTATCGCATTGGCAACTTCTGTCGACTGATTAGCGCTTTTTGACTTAACATTAATTGCAAAAACTTGTGAACCGGAATTGGTTGTTACCGAGACCATACTGCGAATCGTCGGCACCGAAAGATTGCTATCGACATCTTCGGTTACCGGTTTCAAAACATCGGTAGAAACAATTAAATCTTTATAAGTGGTAATCAGATTAATATCTTGCTGCTTATCGGATGAAGTCTTGTTTTTATCATCAACCAGTAACGTGGTCGTTGATGTAAATGATGGCTTGACAAAATAACTCGAAAAGCCAAAACCAATGGTTAGACCGATAATTGTTAACAAAATGATCCACCAAGAACGGCGCTTCATTACGTACCAAATTTGTTCTAATTCTTTACTTTCACTCATATAGCTAATCTCTCTACTTTCTAAATTTTTTTGTACGGGAGGATTGGTTATTTACTGCTTCATTTAATTTTGATTATAATCAGCCTAATTTATCTTACTTATGTATTTTTTAATACATTTATTTATATGTAAATACATAATAATTTCATATTACAAACACAATGATTCAAATCAGTTACTTTTAATTAGAATTATTTACCCACTTTCGTGACTTTTAACGTGTTTTCTATTACAAAACAAATAATTTTATTTGGAATTTTACTAAACCAATTTACTTTAAAATAATTCTATGTTTTGTAACTTAGTAACCAACTTGTTATTTAAAATCGTTTTAAATAATTTAGATAAAAATAATTTATATTTATCATATTTTCCAACATAAATTTACATTTTTTAATTAAAAGCAAGAAAATAAAATCATAATTTTAATCCTAAATTTCTTTTTAGAAAATAGAGTAATGTTTTTATCATTTTTATTTCAATCGATTACTAACTAAATTAGCCATAAAAAACTGGTATCTTCTCTAAAATACAAAAGAAAAATCATCATTCGCGATGATTTCCGAGTTGAATTGCAAACAAAAAAAGCCATTACTTAGAAGTAATGACTTTTAAAGATATTGTTTTTCTATTCGTGCTTAAAACAATTGCTTAAAGAATTTTCCGATATTATCGAATACTGCTGAGATTGCGTGTCCAATGGCAGCCATTGCATGTCCAATAGCTTTTCCAACTGCACTAAATCCTTTGGCAATAGAACTACCAATGTTGTTAAAGAATTTACTAATTCCATGACCTGAATCAGAATTTGATTGCTTCTTTTCAACACGCGATGTAGTTGATGAATTTGACTTGTTGGTGTCCTTTTTCTCAGTACCTTTATCATTATTTGCAGCAGGAACAGCTGAGCTTGTATTCGTTTGTAGTGAACTGTTAACAGTTGATGCTGATACGTTACTACGTGGAGTTGCAATAGCTGCTTGTATTTGTGCCAGTGCCAATGGCGACTGAACCACTGGGTTAACGTTAGCCACATGTGCAGAAGCATTGCTTGCCATTCCGCCATTATTCATTACAACACCGTTGTTATTTGATGGGCTCGTTGACGTCGTGGTACCACCATTGTTATTAGTGTTGCCACTGTTGTTAGTCGTGCCACCATTGTTGGTGTTGTTGTTGCCACCGTTATCCGTTGGCGTCGTTGGCGTCGTACCGCCATTGTTGGTGTTGTTGCCACCCTTATCCGTTGGAGTCGTTGGCGTCATACCGCCATTGTTGGTGTTGTTGTTGCCACCGTTATCCGTTGGCGTCGTTGGCGTCGTACCGCCATTGTTGGTGTTGTTGCCACCCTTATCCGTTGGAGTCGTTGGCGTCGTACCA
>NZ_CAUZLM010000015.1:0-16141 GCF_963580165.1 Fructobacillus evanidus | reverse complement strand
TGCTTGGGATCAAACCAACACTTATTATTTTGGTGCAGATGGCCAAGCCGTATCCGGTTTGCAAACAATCGACGGTAAGCAATATTACTTCGGTGATGACCAAACATACACGGTTCGTAAAAACATGGATATCACTTTTGCTGACACAACCTATACGTCCGCTAGTGATGGTTCTTTGTCATTAAAAAACGGTATTTTTTCCAATGCCCAAGGGCTGATTGATTATCAAAATGGTCTCTTGCAAAAAAATACTTGGGTTGTGAGCCAGGGAAGCACATATTATTTTGGTGCAGATGGGCAAGCAGTTTCTGGCTTACAAAGTATTAGTGGTAGTCAGTATTTCTTTGGTGACAGTCAAAGTTACCAGTTACAAGTTAATTTTGATATGAAAATTAATAATGTTACTTACCATGCGGATAATAGCGGTCGGTTAACTCCGAAAAACGGTATTATTTGGGGATTTGGCGATTCAACAACCGTTGGTTGGAACTCGTACAATGATGGTAGTCAATCCTATGATAGTTATGCAGCCCAAGATTTAGATAAGTTGTACTTAAATACTTCTGCTCATTCTGGAACACAAATCGGTAATGATATGTCATGGATGACAGATGAGGCGATTAAATCAGCAGCTTACAGTACGGCCACTGATATTGTCATCGGTATGGGTGTCAATGACATTAATTACGGTGGAACGAGTCCGCTGAATACGATTATTCAAACTTACCAAGATAGTATTCGTCGTTTGCACGAGGCTAACCCTAACATTCGTATTTATATTTTACTTCCCCAAGGGGACTACTTGAACGGTAAGAATAACGATACGATTGGGCCTGGTGGTTTCTCAATGAATCAACTTCGTGCTGCTTTAACGCAAGTTGGTAATAATTGGGGTATTACTGTTATTAACGCTGGTGTCGTTACAGATGAAAATCATGCAACGACACTACCAGATGGTGTTCATCCAACAAACGCAACTTACCAAGCGATTGGAACTAAAATTGCACAAGCCATGCAAGCCAATCCAAATAACACATACCAAGCCAACTATCAAAATTATTCCTTAGGAACGGTGAGTGGCTATTATAATACTTTGGCAGGGTATGAGTGGCTAGAAAACGGCCAGGTTTATACCGGCTTCCAAAATTACTATGGCGCCTATTATTGGTTTAACAATGGAGTCCGTGATGCGAATGCTTGGCATCAAGCATGGGGAAATACGTACTATGTCGGCAGTGATGGCCGATCAGTTCAAGGTTTCCAAACGATTGATGGTAATCTTTATTATTTCGGTAATGATGGCTCATTTACCTTAAGAATGAATAAAACGTTTTCCGTGAATGGCTTAAATTATTCTGCCGATGATCGAGGAATTGTGAATGTCGTAATGACTGGAACTGGTTATTTGTATGATGGCTCAGAGTACAACGGTGGTTATCGTTGGTATGAAAATGGTCAGCTCTACACAGGCTTCCGTTTCTATATGGGTACGTACTATTGGTTTATTGATGGTGTTCGTCAAAACGAAGGTTGGCGTAATGCTTGGGGAATGACTTATTGGACGGACGCTAATGGGCGTGCTGTTCAGGGCTTGCAGACTATCAACGGCAAGCAATACTATTTTGGTGACGATGGCACGTACTATGCTCGTGAAAACCAAATGATTACGATAGGGAACCAACAATATAAGGCCGATGAAAATGGCGTTTTGCAACCATGGTCGGGCTATTATTACGATGGGTCTTCTGATAATGGGGGTTATCGTTGGTATGAAAATGGTCAACTTTATACAGGTTTTCGCTTCTATATGGGTACGTACTATTGGTTTATTGATGGTGTACGCCAAAATGAAGGCTGGCGAACTGCTTGGGGTATGACTTATTGGACGGATGCTAATGGTCGTGCTGTTCAGGGCCTACAAACCATTGATGGCAAGCAGTATTATTTTGGTGATGATGGCACATACTTTGCTCGTAAAAGCCAAATGATTACTTTAGGAAACCAAGAGTATAGGGCTGATGAAAGTGGCGTTTTGCAACCATGGTCAGGATATGATTATGATGGTTCAGCAGCCAACGGTGGCTATCGTTGGTATGAAAACGGTCAGCTTTACACCGGATTCCGCTACTACATGGGGACTTATTACTGGTTTGTTAATGGCGTTCGCCAAAATGAAGGTTGGCGGACTGCTTGGGGATTGACTTACTGGACAGATGCTAGCGGTCGCGCTGTTCAGGGCATTCAAACCATTGACGGACACAGTTATAATTTTGGTAACAATGGCACATATTTCTTACGCGGATAAATTGAGTGATTCTCATGACTTCCATAACAAAATGATGAAAAGTTCTTTGAAATTTATTTTTCGAAGAGCTTTTTCTTTGCTTTATGGCGAAATGAGGTAAAATGGTAGTATTGGTGAATTTTAGGTTTGACTTAATATTGGCCTTGAATAATGTGATGTGGTAAGGATCAACTAATGAAAAAACGTTATTTCTATATGGACCTTTTAAACATTTTAGCCACTTTTGCGGTGGTAATGTTGCATGGGTCATCTTTTGCATTTACGAATAATGGCGGTGGCCGTTGGTATTTAAGTGTTTTTATTCAAGTTTTCTTTATTTTTGCTGTACCGTTGTTTTTTATGATTTCTGGTGCTAATATTTTGGATTATCGAGAGCGTGAAGACACACGTACTTTTTTTAAAAAGCGTTTCCGGCGTGTAGCTATTCCATTTGTTTTTTGGACAATCATTTGGTTCATTTATAATAACGTTCAATACAACCACTATTCATGGCTGAGTGTTAATACATACGCACGATTATTGAATGGCTTTATGCACGGGACCGTTCAGCCAATTTTTTGGTATTTTTATATTATTATTGGCTTCTATTTATCAGCGCCTCTTTTGAGTAAAATTGTAACCATTAACCAGAAGGCGCTTGTTCAGTATTTGCTGATTTTAAATATTATTGTCGTTGGCTTTATTGGTTATTATTACCAGTTGCGAAATCAGGCTGACTCCTCTTTTTCTGGAGGAATCAGTGTCGGTGTTGCCGGTTCGGTTGGTATCTTTGTTTTAGGTTGGTACCTCCATCATTATCCTCTGGCTGACAGGCAACGGCATTTACTATATTTGGCAGGAGTTTCATCTGTTTTGATGATGATTGGATTGGCTCTAGTGTTGTCAAAACATTTTGGAAGTTTTCAACGACAGACATATAGTATTTGGGGTATTCTCGGAATGACTTGGTCGGCTACTGTCTTTGTCTTTTTTCAACATCATTTCAGTCAATGGACGCCTAGTCCAAAGGTTCAAAACTGGTTACGGGCTGGATCTTCAGCATCATTGGGGGTCTATGTTCTTCATTACTTCTTTGTTGAGACGCTTGAAGTACAATATCATTTAGCACAAAATTCCTTTTGGCATCTGTTAGTAATGCCTGTTATTGTTTGGTTAGTAGTTACACTTTTGGTGAAGGCTATTCAAAAAATCCCATATCTCCGTCGAACTGTTTAAGACAGTTAGTTTTGAAAGCGAGTTTTTTAGCTCATGCAAGTTGCAAAAAATTATCTCTATAATGCGGCCTACCAGTTGCTTAATATTATTGCCCCAATTATTACCTTGCCTTATTTGGCTCGTGTGCTTGGTAAAAATGGGGTTGGAATCGCTTCGTGGACGAATTCATTGGTCACATACTTTTTACTGATTGCCAGTTTGGGTATTGTTACGTATGGTTCGCGTGAAATTGCTTATGTTCATGAAAATGAATCACTCAGACAAAAGAAATTCTGGGAAATTCAAACTATCCATTTTATCGCTGGAATTGTAGCATTAGCTCTTTATGTGGCTTTTATTTATGTGGGTGGTGCTTTTAATCATCGTATTCATCAAAACGAGTTGTTTCTTTGGTATCAAATTTGGGTGATTTTCTCCGGTATTTTTGATATTTCTTGGTACTTTATTGGCCTGGAAGATTTCAAAAAAACTGTTTTACGAAACATGATGATTAAGTTAGCGATGACTGTCTTGATTTTTGTTTTGGTAAAAAAGCCAACCGATATCGGTGCTTATATTTTGCTGCTAGCATTGTCACAGGTTTTTGGGAATCTTTCGATGTGGTTCTATTTGATTGGAAAGTTCCGTTGGCCAAAATTGAAAGAGCTTGATTTGAAATCACATTGGCATCCAGTCTTTATGATGTTCTTGCCAACGATTGCTACCCAAATTTATTTGCAGCTTAATAAGACAATGTTGCCATTTATCACTGGTGCTACTGCATCGTCTGGAATTTATGACAATGCTGATAAAATTATTAAGGTCTGCTTAGCCCTAGTCACTTCCGTTGGAATGGTCATGTTACCGCGCATGTCGGCACACTATGCGGCGGGGGAACATGCCAAAATGAAAAAGGCGATTCATGCTTCGATGGATTTCGTCTCAGCAATCGCCGTTCCATTGGCCTTTGGAATTGCAGCGGTTGGGCCGACAGCAATGCTCTGGTTTTTGGGGAAATCATGGGGTGACGTTGGATCAGCCCTTGTTTTATTGACACCGATCATCGTTTTCATTGGTTGGTCAAATGTTATCGGTAATCAATTCTTAATTCCTACGAAACGCCTGAGTGATTATACTTGGTCAGTGACCTTTGGTGCTGTTTTAAATGTTTTCCTGAATTTCTTCCTGATTTTTATTTGGGGTGTTGAGGGGGCGGCATTAGCGACTGCTATTTCAGAATTTGCCGTTATCGCTTATCAACTATTTGTGACACGACACGATATGAAAGTGCGGGCTCATTTTGTTGGACTATGGCGCTATCTGTTGGCCGGATTGGCGATGTATTTTGCGGTGCTATACTTTGTTGACAGTCATGGTATTGGTATTAAAAGTACATTAATTGAAGCAGTTATTGGTGGTTTTGTTTATTTGTTAGTACTTATTATTCTGCGAGCACCTATTTTAAAGCGGTTATTGAATTGGCGTTCCTTCCGCTAATAGGGCGATTCTGGTATAATAAGTATTGTTGTGCACTAAATTTTAAACATTGGAGGATGGGGTTTTGAAACAGTTCCTGTTTTATCGCCTTCCCAAACGAATTTTAGATATTGTTGTTTCCTTTGTGGCTTTAATTGTTTTTTCGCCAATTTTTTTGGTGATTGCAGTGATTATTAAGTTTAGCAAGGGAACAAGTCATGTGTTTTATGCCCAAGACCGTGTCGGTCAAGGTGGTAAGCATTTTAAAATTTATAAGTTCCAGTCCATGGTTGACAATGCTGATCAGATTCTTAAATCAGACGACCAGTTATATCAAAAATTTGTTGATAACGGTTATAAATTGCCAACTAAAGAGGACCCCCGAATTACAAAAATTGGGGCAATTTTGCGCAAAACGTCACTCGATGAGTTGCCACAATTCTGGAATACTTTAATTGGGAATATGTCAATCATTGGGCCACGGCCTGTGGTTGAAAGTGAATTGGTTGAATATGGCGACGAAAAACGAATTCAAAAATTTTTGTCTGTAAAACCGGGTGTTTTTGGCCTATGGCAAGCTTCTGGACGATCAAATATTGGGTATCCGGAGCGGGCAGAAATTGAGCTTGATTATGTTGATCGAGCAAATTTAGGCTTGGATTTTAAAATTATGTTTCAAACAGTCATCGCTATCTTCAAGGGTGATGGCGCCTTTTAAAATTATCCCTTTTTAATTGAGGAGAAGAAAAAATGGAATTTTCATTAACTGACTTGGCTAAACGCTTTTGGCATTTTGCTTGGTTGATTGTATTATGTGTCATTCTTTTTGCCGGCGCAGGATTTGCTTACGCAAAATCCGGTAAAGTAATTACTAATTTTTCAGCTAGTCGAATGGTATTGATTGCTAAGACCAATACAGATGTTCGTGACCCAAGTTCACGTGTTCAGGCGGATAAAGCGTTGGTCCCGACTTATCAAAAAGTCGCCCAGGATGATGCTATCGTGACTGCTGTTCAAAAGGCGTTGCCCTTTAAAATGAGTAAGAGTGATATTTCATCTGCAGTGAATGTTCAAAATCCTACAGACACTGTGGCTCTTTCATTTCAAGCATCAGGAGAAAACACCTATCGTGCAAAAACATTAGCAAATGTTTACGCTGAAACTTTTGCTAATGTTGGACCAACTCTTTACCCTGATATGGGGAAACCTGATGTGTTGTCAAAGGCAACGGGTTCTGATGTTACCCGGTCAGCATTAAAGAATGCAAAGAAGTTGACTGTTTTCGGTGCTGTTTTCGGACTAGTACTTTCTGTATTTGTCATTTTGGTGTCAGGTATTCGTAAGAATTATCATGAAGCAAAGAAACAAGGATAATTTGAGGAATTATGGTTAATTTTCTCTTACCAATTACATTTTTTTCTAAAAATTATACGAATTCGTTAGCTGAAACAGTCACTATGGTAGCCTTTCCAGTCTTTCTGGTGATTATCTTGTTGCAGCTATATCGGTATCCCAACCGGTTAAAGTCAATTGTTCCTTCAAAAATGGCAATCTACTTAACTGGCTTTTTTTGGATAGTTCAGTTACTTGTGATGGCCTGGTCGTATGGTAAAACTGGTGAGACAATTTTAACGACCGGAATCATTCACTCGGGTATTATTCTTGCAGGCTGGACAGTGACGGTATATGTTGCTTGGGCAGTCATTCAGCTGACGATTATTACTGAGCGAGATGAGCGAGCATTTTTAAAATCAGGCTTGATTGGTTTGATTTTTTATTTGTTATTAACGGTTTTTCCGCAAATTACGGTCACCTTTAACCTTTCCTTTTTTCATCATTACGTTAATGAGATTGCTCATCTTTTTGAGCGTCATTGGCGAATGCATGCTAATTATAATTTTTATGCTAACGGTTCTTACGTTACGACGGAAGGCCGAGTAAACGGTTTCGAACCGGAAGCGGCCTTCTTGGCTAACCTACTTGGTGTTGTTTATTTACCAATTTTGATTGGATTAACAGCAACGGGTCAAAAATTTTGGTCATGGACAAAGAAAAAGGGAACAGATCAATTTTTAAATGTTGTTTTTGCCTTTGTTATCATTATGATTCTCTTTTTAGCTAAAACAACTACTGGAATTTTAACTGCAGGGATTGCTTACCTTTTGTGGGCATTTTGGGCGAACAAAAAGCTCCGTTGGACCTTAGTTTGGTTAGCCGTGATTGGTGTTGTTTTGCTAGCAGTTGCCTATTTAAAAGTTGGCGTCATTCACAATACGTTAAATCAGTTCCTCTTTGCTAAGCAGGGAACGGATAACCGACTTGGCGGTACGATTGCCTTGGCATTAACATTCTTAACCCATCCAATTTTTGGTGTTGGTTATGGATTTACGTCATACTTCATACTTCAGAATGTGCCATTGTCAACGACAGATAATTTCGAGTTCCAACATGTTTATTCACAGTTTGGTTACCCGAATCTTTCTGATTTTCTGGGATGGTTTGCCTCTTTTGGACTCATCATTATGATTCCAGCCATCTGGTTGTTATTCCGCTTGTTAGCTCGAACTTTTTTGGTGAAGTATCGACTATCACAGTTGAATTTGAATGAAGAACAAATGGCTTGGCACCGCGGATTAATTATTTCGTTCATCACCATGGTTGTTTTGGCAGCTTTTTCATCCATTTTTGTTATTCAGGTCTTTCTGTGGCCTTATTTGTTGATGTTCTTCTTTTATCGGAAACACATTATTCGTTTGGAGGAGGAGCTCCAGCAATGAAAGTCTATATTGCAACACACAAACCATATGAAATGCCTCAGGATAGCCTTTATCAACCATTGATGGTCGGTTCATCTTTGAGAGATGAAATTCCAACTGATTATCAACGCGATGATCAAGGCGAAAACATTTCGACTAAAAATCCGAATTTCAATGAACTAACGGGTATTTATTGGATGTGGAAAAATTCTCAAGAAGATGCAGTTGGTTTGGTTCACTACCGCCGTTATCTTGGTCAAAAGGGTGGACATGACTATGCTAAACGACTAAATCAAAATGACATTGAAAACTTGTTGCGCCAGCATGATGTGATTTTACCCAAAGAGCGAAATTACTACATTGAAAATCAGCGTAATCATTATCTTCACGCTCATGCAAATGAGCCCTATGAGATAATGGAAAAGGTAATTCAAGAGGATTACGCAGACTTCTATCCGGGATTCCAACGGATGGAGCAATCGACAAAGGCTCACCTATTCAACATGTTTATCATGAAAAAAGAAGCTTTTGATGATTATGCAAAGTTTGTTTTTGGTGTTTTGGGAAAAGTGCAAGAGAAAGTGGACTTGTCCACTTTGCATGGTCAAGATGCCCGCGTTTTTGGTTTCTTGTCAGAACGGCTAATGGATACTTGGCTGAATACTCGGGACTATTCTTTTACGGAAGTTCCCGTGATTAGCCTTGAAAAGACAAATTGGCTTGATAAGGGCACGCAGTTTTTGAAACGGAAGTTTCTTCCAAATTCTAAGAAAAAGGTACATTTCTAATGGCAAATAAGTTTAATACAAAGAATTATGATTATTTAATCGTTGGTGCTGGTCCCTTCGGGATGACTTTCGCTTATGAAGCAGCAAAGCGTGGCAAGCGTTCTTTAGTTGTTGAAAAGCGTTCATTTATTGGTGGAAACACGCATACGCACGTTGAAAACGGCATCACTGTTCATGATTTTGGTGCCCACATCTTCCACACTGATAACAAGGAAGTTTGGGATTACGTGCAGAATTTTGCGGAATTTAACAACTTCCAAAACCAAGTTGTTGCCAACTATAACGGTAAGCTCTTTAACTTGCCATTTAACATGAATACGTTCTATCAGATGTGGGGAACAAAGACACCTGACGAAGCTAAGGCTAAGATTGAAGAACAAAAGTCTGCTGCTTTGAAGGAATTGGGCGATCGTCAACCACGTAACTTGGAAGAACAAGCTATTTCATTGATTGGAACAGACATTTACCAAGCTTTGATTAAAGGTTATACCGAAAAGCAGTGGGGCCGTAAGGCAACTGAATTGCCAGCATTCATTATCAAGCGTTTGCCAGTTCGTTTTATTTACGATAACAATTACTTTAACCACCGTTACCAAGGAATTCCTGTTGGCGGTTATACTCAAATTTTTGAGAACATGGTTGAACGTTCAAACGGCTTAATTGATGTTTTGACTGATACTGATTTCTTCGATCACAAGGATGAATTTATGGCAGAATTCCCACGCGTTCTTTACACGGGAATGATTGATCAGTTCTTCGACTACAAGTTTGGTGAATTGGAATACCGTTCATTGCGCTTTGAAAGCGAAACGATTGACTCCGATAACTATCAAGGAAATGCTGTTATTAACTATACGGATGCTGAAACACCATATACGCGTCAAATGGAATGGCGTCACTTTGATGGCTTGGCAGACGAAGGTAAGACAATCATTACGCGTGAATATCCACAAGACTGGGATCGTACGAAGGAAGCTTACTACCCAGTTAACGATGACAAGAACACTGAATTGTACAAGCAATACGTGAAGGCTGCTCGTGAAGAAGCCCCTGAAGTATTGTTTGGTGGCCGTTTGGGTAAGTATCGCTACTTCGATATGGATCAGGTATTCAATGATGCCTTTAACACTGTTCGCCAAGAATTTGGTGTGGCAGATGACTTTAACTTTGCGCACGATGAAGTAAAGTAAAAAAAGAGGTTGCTTTAGTTTTGGCAACCATACATATTTGTTTTAAAAGGGAGAGCACGATGGACATCAAGGACCAACCGACGGTATTATCACTTATTGTGCCGGTTCATAACGAAGAAGATACAATTCAAATTTTTTACGATGCCATTCAAAAAATTAAGCCAGAAGTTGGAGCAACGATTGATTTTCATTTTATTGACGATGGTTCAACCGATAAAACATTGCCGATTTTACGTGATTTGGTTAATCGGGATAGCGATGTTCACTATGTTTCTTTTTCGCGTAATTTTGGTAAAGAGGCAGGACTTTACGCAGGCCTGCAACAGGCAAAGGGTGACTATGTTGCGGTAATGGATGTTGACCTCCAGGATCCGCCTGAGTTACTACCACAGATGCTGTCAGAGGTTCAAAGTGGGGAATACGATGCTGTCGGTACTCGTCGTGCCGATCGTAAGGGTGAGGCCAAATTGCGGTCATGGTTCTCCGCACAGTTCTATAAGTGGATGAATAAAATTTCGCAGACTCACTTGGTCGATGGTGCTCGTGATTATCGAGTAATGACCAGACAAATGGTCAATGCCATCCTGTCGCTGTCTGAAAATCAGCGTTTTTCAAAGGGAATTTTTACCTGGGTTGGCTTTAGAACAAAGTACATTCCATATGAAAATCGAGAGCGCGTTGCTGGAACGACTTCTTGGTCATTTTGGAAGCTAACAAAATATGCTATCGAAGGGATTGTTTCTTTTTCAACGATGCCATTGACAATCGTGACCTTTCTAGGCTTACTGTCCTTTGGTGCTTCAATCGTAGCGGGAATCTTTATTGTCATTCGAGCTTTGATTTCAAATAGCTCTGTTGCTGGCTGGCCATCGATGGTAACTATTATCCTCTTCATTGGTGGCATTCAAATGTTAAGCCTTGGTATTATCGGCCGTTATATTGCAGCCATCTTTATGGAAACAAAGAACCGGCCAATTTATATTGCCAAAGAAGAAAAATAAAGTTAAGGGTAACTATGCGTAAGTTAAGCGTTCATAATCTTATACTATCGTTTGCATTAATTGCGATTGCACTAATTACAGCGAGTGCAATTTTTCTATATCCACTCAATTTAGTAGATGGTAGTACCGGTGGTTTTTTAAGTGGGTTTTATCGTCTCGGAGCGAGCTTAGCTATTTTGTTTTTTGGCTTTTATGTAGCTCAAAAGGTCAGTGTTAAGCAAAGAAAAATTTATTATATTATTTTCTTGGTCTTGGCTATACTTGCCCAATTGGTCTTTTTATTGACATTTGTACGTCCAGTTTATACGGATACGGGCTACGTTACGACAATGGCTGCCCGCTTAATTGAAGGCAACCATCAGTGGTATAACTACTTTTATACCTATCCGAATAACGTCAACGTTACGTTGTGGTGGAGCTACTTGCTAACACCGTTCCACTGGCTTGGTGTTACGCATTATGCACCAATATTGCCATGGATTCAGATGTTAATGCTTGACTTAGGAATTATCTATCTAAGCCGTTCGCTTAGATTAGTAAATCGTGTATTAAGCACAATTTTTATGTTTATTGCGCTATTTTATATTCCTTGGTTCATGTATGCAGTCTTTCCTTATAATGATGTAGTGGCAATCGCATTAATGATGGGTGTTATTGGCAGTTTGATTCGATTGCTATCGAATGAGTCTTCTAAACAAAAGTGGCTTCACGGCACGGCCTTGATGTTGATGCTTGGGATAGCAGTGACTATCCGGCAAAATTCGGTCATTATTTTAATTGCGTTATTATTGACGATTTTATTTAGTAAGCAATTCAATTTTAAATTAAAAAGTGGCTTAATCATTCTTGGTGTGTTCTTTTCACTTTTGGGAACAGTATCGTTTCATCATTTTCAAAAGGTTGAAGGTTTTCAATCGAAGCCAACAATGGTCACCCCTTCTGTTCGCTACGTGAACATGTCGTGGAATCCACATACGGCAGGTCAAATTGACGGCCCTGATTCATTCTTGTATAGTAACTTCCCTAAAAAGGAACGTGCAAAACTCATCACAGATGAATTAAAGCATCGCATTAAAGAATTGGGTGTTTTGGGAGTACCAAAGCATGCAATCAAAAAAATTGCATTTATGTTCTCATTGGCCTATTCAAATGAAGATATGGGCGGATTACAGATAAATCGACCATTGTTGAAATATGAGTGGGAATCAACACCATTTTTAGAGTTTATCGGTAATTTATTCCAACCAATTTATATCTTATTATTAGCTTTAGCAATGTTGGCCGTTATCAATGTTTTGAAAAACAGAAAAACGATTGATCCCAGAATTTTGAATTTAACGATTTTTTCTGCTTTTAGTATCGTAGGTATTTTTACTTTCCATATTTTACTATGGGAAGTCCGTGACCGTTATGCTTTACCAATGTTGCCATTCCTTTTGCTGTTAGCAGCAATTGGCATGCAACTGCTGTTTGGATTACTTAAAAAGCGGCAGGAAACAGTTCAACTGGTTACTAATAAATTCGTATTATTAAGTCTGGTCTTGCTCATGGCTAGTTTTCTCGTTTCATTCTCGCGCGCCAATGACAAGGTTGGTCGTGACGGTTTTGTTTATAATTCCGGATTTGCTCTGTATACGGAAAATGGTGATGAACTTGTTTCTATTCCTGGAAAAACAACTGTTGAGACAGGAACCTTTAATCTAAAAAGTCCATCTAATAATTTGAATATCGATTTTTCAAAGTTAAGTAAAGAACAACTTGATCAATTGAGAGTTACATTGATTCGAACAGATCAGCACCAATCTTGGACCTTAAACTTAAAGCAGTCCTGGAGTAGTTATCCTGGTCAATATCCAGTTGGTAACTATCGTTTGAAAATTGAAAATATTAGCACTTATCCGGTTAAAACAGATGTCCTTCAAAATTTGGAAACGACTAATCTACAGGGACCAAGTGTCAAAATGAATCAGAAAAATGTTAAGGGATTAAATGCAATCTTTAGCTTTACTGATCATCATGATACTACTTGGATTAACCGATATGTTTATATCTTCTTACACTTAATTTTCGTTGCTTTGCTTTTGATTGCGTTAGCAATCAAGCGGCGTCAACGGATTAATTAACATTTTAAAAACCGTGTTGTGAATTTTTCAACACGGTTTTTATTAGTAATATATAATTAAATTATGAAAATAACAAAAACATTTATCAATATCATTTTTTCCGTTTTAATTGCTATTAGCCTGGTAGGCGCAATCGCGCTATTGCCTGAAAATATTAATGGGGTTAGTTTAAGCTTTGTAAAGTCAGTTAATTTCTTAATCCTACTGATAATTTTGCTACTGATTTTGCGCCATTTTTTCTATAATATTTGGGAAAAAAGTGTCAATTTCTGTAAGGCCATATTTTCACATAAAATAACTTGGGTCGTCATTATTGCGCTCGTTCTATTGTGGCAATTAGTATGTGTGTTCCTATTGTCAGGGACCAGTACCTGGGATTGGATGTTTTTAGTTCAACGGGCGACAACGGCCAAATTAGGATGGCCCTGGCCAAATTACTTGTCGGTTAATCCTAATAACACGATGTTGCTTAAGCTCGAAAGTATTTATTTCCACTTATTAGGGCGCCCATCGTTTGAACATTTTATGTATGCACTGAATATCGCTAACGTTGCGATTGTCGATTTTGGTACGTATTTAATTTGGAAATTAGCCAAAAAATTTACCAGTCCACTGGTGGCAAAGTTAACCTTCGTGCTCACCCTTGTGCTGTTTACGTGTGTTCCGTTTTTTGTTATTCCGTATTCTGATACTTTATCGTTTTTCTTAACAGCTGCCATATTGTATACCGTAGTCCGGGCAATTGACTTTCAGCAAAAGAAGCGATTCTATCTCTTTGGATTTTTATTGGGCTTTGAGTTACTACTGTCATATTTACTAAAGCCATCATTAATGGTTCTGTTGATTGCCGTCTTATTCGTTTTTGTCCTTTTAATAGTAACAAGGAATGGGCAAATCAAACTTAAATCTGCCGGTATAATGCTTGCGATTTCAATTGCCTTTTTAGCTATTGGCTCTGTTTTGATGAAAGAGTATTTGTATCACCATAATGGCATTGTTAAG
Source organism: Fructobacillus evanidus (assembly GCF_963580165.1). Lineage (NCBI taxonomy): Bacteria > Bacillati > Bacillota > Bacilli > Lactobacillales > Lactobacillaceae > Fructobacillus > Fructobacillus evanidus. Next base: position 2,306 of record NZ_CAUZLM010000015.1, on the reverse strand, counting down.
GTTGATACACGGCAAGCACTGCCAATGTCGCATTTCGCGGCGATGGGGATTACTGGTGATGGTGATTATAATGTCACCGACATGTTTAATTCAGCTAATATTAAGGATCCAGAAGCACGAAACAAAGCTTCATTGCGATTGATTAAGGAACGTTTTATTAACCAGGGTGGCATTCTTGGCTATGAAAAGTTTTTAATTCATAAGCAAATTAAAAATTCTGCTGACGGCTCAATGGCATGGGGTCATGAAGTGTATTACTTAAAGGCATTTCATCCAAACAATGAGCAACTAGAAAAAACTTTCCCAAGGCGTTATTTCTTGGAAAAGAATGGCATTGCAACGGAAGGAAAGTTCGATTTTAGGACCGTTCAACAAATTTTTTGGATTATAGCCCTTGTTTTGATATTGGGCAGTATTTTTGATCAATCACTCTGGGGACTGTTCCTTAAAATCAGTGCAGTTGGCTTCTTTGCCTTTTTGCTAATTTTTGAGGGCGGTCGAACACGATACTTAATTCAATTTTTGCCTGTTCTATTCCTACTAGCTAGTTTAGGGATGCAAAGGGGAATAAACTATGTTGCCCAGATTCGAAGGAATAAGCAAGGCTAGTATCGATAGGTTCAATTGATGCTCTAATTAAAATTAATTTGAAAACTGTTTTTAGCGTTATAGGTAGCCTCTTAGTGAAATTTAATTCATCACGAGAACTAGCTATGATATAATTTTTAATGGAAATCTATTGTACTAAGGAAAAATCATGGCTCAAAATGTTTCAGCAGTCGTTGTTACTTACAACCGACTTGCATTGTTGAAAGAAGTAATTGATAGTTTACAAAAACAAATTGTTCCCGTAAGCCACATTATCATTGTTGATAATGCTAGTGAAAATGATACAAAGGAATATTTGGAATCATTAGGTGATCAAATTGATTATGTTCGTCTAGAGGAAAACCTTGGTGGTGCCGGTGGTTTTAATCGCGGTATTCGTCATTTTATGGAAAAGACGGATGATGACTTTGTTTGGGTAATGGATGACGATACTGTTGTTCACCCTGATACACTACAAAACTTATTGGCCTTTGCTGATCAAGAACCTAATTTTGGCTTTTTGGCTTCAGATGTTCGTTGGACTGATGGTCACCGTGCCAAGATGAACCAACCAGCACCAATGAACCGTTTAAAGGTCATTCCAGAAGACCAGGTTGAACCTGTTCAATTGCAGAATGCAACGTTTGTTTCTTTACTGGTACGTCGCGCAGTTGTTGCAGAAATTGGCTTGCCTATTACTGACTTCTTCATCTGGGGTGATGATATCGAGTATACGGAACGCGCAGGTCGTGTTGCTCCTGGTTACTTTGTACCATCCGCAAAGGTAACTCATAAAATGGGTGCCAATGTTGGGTCAAGTTTATTAAATGATGGCCCGGCACGGACACCACGTTATTTCTATTCATATCGCAATAAAGGCTATTACATCCGTAAGCGTGACTGGTATCGAAAGAATCGCGCTCGGTTGCGTACATTAGCCGAATATTGGCAGATTAAGTTGTCTCATACGGAGCGTAAGGCTGAAAAGTTGGCGGTCATGAAAAAGGGAATGAAGGCCGGTAAGACCTTTAACCCAACCATTGAATTTGCTAATAAGAAATAAATGATATTCGTAATGAACCGTTTTATTGTTAGACGGTTCTTTTATATTAACTTTATTTTTTGATGATTTAATAATAGAAAGTAATGATTGAGGAAATGACTGTGTTAACTGATTTTAAAAAAATTTTTGATCGATATCGAGAATCTATTCTGTACTTGTTCTTTGGTGGCGCTACATTCGTAGTTTCCGTTGTCACCTATTCGATTTTTTCCGCTTACCTACATTGGACATATACAGTATCGTATGTTTTATCATGGTTTTTGGCAGTTTTGTTTGCTTACCTCACTAATCGTATTTGGGTATTTCAATCGAAGGTGACGGATGCTAAGGGGTTGTTTCGTGAAATTTGGCAATTCTATCTGGCTCGAATTGTGACAGGCGTTATCGGGTGGTTCATTTTAGCGTTTGGTGTTCAGGTCTTGCATCAAAACGATTTGCTTTGGAATGGTATTCAAAATATTTTTGTGATTATTTCAAATTATGTGTTGAGTAAGCTGTATATTTTTAAGAAAATTGAAGAATAAAAAAGCACAGTGATTGAAAATGATATGAACCCCGAAATTTGGACAACCAAATTTCGGGGTTTTACTATGTCTAAATTATCAAAAGAAGACAAAGTTAATATTTATTATCTTTGGAAAAAACAATGCTATAG
>NZ_CAUZLM010000014.1:0-24820 GCF_963580165.1 Fructobacillus evanidus | reverse complement strand
TTTATCAACTGCCGGCTACCAAAGATAACCAGCGCCTCGCTAGAAGCACGTTTGCTTCGTAACGAACAATAACTAGTATAGCGCCTACCCTCCTACTCGTCAATAGTTTTTTGATAATTTTTGGAAAGTTTTGATTACGGTAAAAGGTGTTATTGTGCATTTTTAAATATTGGCTGCAATTTATTAATTTATTTCAATGATATACTATACTTTACGCTTCTTTAAATTTAACATTTATCTAAATAAGATTAAAAATGCGACTTTTTGTAAATATTTGTGGTAAAAATTTTGGTTTTCGTATAATTAATATAGAATTTATTCTTTAACTAATAGTATGAATCAATTTTATCCATTGATTTAGAAAGATTTCCAAACGGGAAAGGAGGCGAATATGGCTTGCTATATTCTAACAACAAAGAAACGTGACCAACGTTTGTTCCGTAAAATCTTAACCGATCCACTAATTTTTGAAACACCACGTGAGCTTTTACTAGCGATTCATTCAAATAAACGTGGACCAATTTTAATTATTGATTTGGAAATTAGTGGTCATGAGAAAATCGGCTTTCAAACTGCCGAGCTAGTTAAAAAGAACAATCCCAGCGCTCAAATTATTCTTTTAGCTGAAGATAGTCGACTGGCGAACTATTGTTTTGAATACCAGGTTGGGGTCCTAGACTTTATCATCAAAAACAATCGCGATTTGACCTTTCAAAAACGTCTACTGCGTGCCGTGGATAAGGCCCAATACAATCTGCACAAAATTTTTTATACAAAACCCAACTTTGTTCGTTTCCCAAACGGGACACGGTCAACATTAATTGACCTAACACACATTATTTATATTGCCTGTGAGAAGGGAACACATAACCTAATTTTACATGAGCACGACCGAATCACGAAAATCAGGGCTACGCTAAAGACTGTCGTCCCACTCCATAAAGACATTTGTCAGATTCACTCGAGCTTTGCCATCAATTTGAACTATTTAAAAGACTATCAGCCCAAGAAAAGGATCATTACGTTATCAACAGGCAACTCCTTACCAGTTTCTCGCCGCTATGCAAGTGAAGTTCGAATGCATACGACATGGTTTACTCAACCACCCAGCAAAGATGAAAATCCAAACTTCAAACGCAATGATTAGACAAAAAAAAGCCATCACAACATACCGAGTGGTTGTTGTGATGGCTTTTTGAAAACTGATTTAACTAATTTGATAAACAAAGAGGGACGATACGTAACCAAAAATTACTTATTAATTGTAATATCGCTTGCCTTAACGTCATCCCCAAAGAATGGTGCCAAGTTCTTTTGATAATCATCCGTAAAGAAACCGTTATCGTTCAACTTCTTAATTTCATCGTTAGTCCAATTCAAGACACTCTTGTTACCCTTTTGAACTCCTGGGGCGATATAGGCTTGGTCACCTAATTGCTTAATGCCGACCTGATAGTCTGGGTGATCCTTAACCCAGGCGAAGAGGTATGAATTATCATCCGTAATGGCATCTGCTCGTCCATCACTCAAGGCAGCAAACTGTTGTGTCTTTGAGTCAAACTTCAATAACTTGGCATTCTTGTACGTTTGCGTAAAGTATGTTTCCGCCGTTGTTCCCTTATTGACAATCAAGTTCTTGCCATTCAGCTGGTTAACGTTAGTAATTAAGTTTGTCTTCTTTGAAGCGACACCAATTGAAACCTTCATGTATGGCTTAGCAAAATCAATTACTTGCTTTCTTTCTGGTGTAACCGTGAAATTAGCGAGGGCAATGTCGGCCTTACCAGAATTCAGGGCATCCACTCGAGCATTGGCGTTAACCTGAACGTACTTAACCTTGACACCAAGGTCTTGACCAATTTTCTTAGCCAAAGCGATATCGTATCCTTGACGCTGACCGTTTTGATCAACCCAACCGTAAGGCTTCAAATCACCAAAGACAGCAATTTTAATTTCGCCAGACTTTTTAATTTGCTGAATGGTCCGACCATTCTGACCGGAACTGTTCTTTGCTGTGAAAGCATGGACGCTAAAAACGCCAATAATAATGACTAACACGGCTACCACTGACCAAATAATTTTCTTTTTCATTGTTTTTTTCCTTATTAATCAATACCAAGTTTCATATTTCTAGAAAGACATACTGTCCAAAAAGTCACGAGCTCTCTTAGTTTGTGGTTTCTGAAAGAATTTTTGCCCGTCTTGTTCTTCCACAATTTCGCCACTATCCAAAAAGATGACCTTGTCAGCAACTTGTTTGGCAAAATTCATTTCATGGGTGACCACAACCATCGTCAATTCTTGCTCTGCTAATTGTTTGAGAATTTCCAAAACTCCACGAACCATCTCCGGATCCAGTGAAGCCGTTACTTCATCAAAGAGCATTAGTTTCGGATTTAAAATCAGCGCGCGCACAATGGCCACTCGTTGCTTTTGACCACCGGATAGTTGTCGTGGATAATAATCTTCAAATTTTTGTAAGCCGACCTCGGCCAATAACTGCCTTGCCTGGTCTAAGACTTCTGTTTCATCTCTTTTCTGAACTTTCAAAGGACCTAACGTAATGTTTTGCATCACAGTTCGATTCGGAAAGAGATCATAACTTTGGAAAACCATCCCAATTTCGTGTTTGATTGTCGCAAAGGCTTTTTTGTCACGTGGGTCGATCTTTTGACCGAAAATTTCTAAGTCACCGTTATCAAATGATTCGAGCCCATTAAAAGTACGAATTAACGTTGATTTTCCTGAACCCGATGGACCCAAAATCACGGTTACCTTATTTTCGGGAATGGTCAGGGTAATGTCTTTTAAAACGGCCTTATCGCCAAATTTTTTATTTAAGTGACTTGCTTGAATTATTTCATCTGTCATTAGCAACGACTTTCCTTTCAATTTTCTTGCTTAACCAGGTGAGGGTGCCGTTGATTAAAAAATAAAAAAGGGCAATTAGACCGTATACGATGAGTGGCACCGCACGGTTTGATGAATTCGCCTCTATAATTTGCTGCCCAACCGTAATAACTTCCGTCACCGAAATCAATAACAGGATGGAGGTTGTCTTAATAATCCGCGTACTCAAGTTAATATAAGCTGGCAAGATATTGACCAAACTTTGTGGCAGCAATACATAGCGATAACTCTGCCAAGTCGTCAGTCCAATTGCATAGGCACTTTCTTTTTGTCCCTTAGCAACTGATTGAACAGCGGCACGAACAATATCTGAAAATTCAGCGCCAAACCATAATGAGAAAACCAAAACGCTCACTGTCGTGGCGGGTAAATTTAAATTCAAATCCCGTGGGAAGGTGTAATAAAACAAAAAGAGCAGGGGAATCGTTGGCACGATTCGAAAAATTTCCAAATAAGTGCGGAAAAAGCCTCGTTCAGCCCCCGTAACGTTCGACCACAACAAACCCAAAAAGCCACCAAGAATTGTGCCAAAGAAAATGGACAAAACCGAAATTTCAATCGTCACACCTAATCCCTCAATTAGACGGTTAATGTTGGTTCCTGCAAGGATGAGATTAATTGCTGAAGTTAACACGGCGCAGCCTCCTTTCAAACCAAGAAAGTCCCAGCGAAAGGGGAATTAAAATAATCGCGTAACTAACGACCATCATCAATAAATATTCATTGCTGCGATAATTCTGACCAATTAGATCTAATGCCGTATTGGTAATCTCAGGAATCGCAATTACCGTAAAGATGGACGTTTCCTTAATTAAAAAAATAATATTGGCGCCAATCGCTGGTAATGAATACAAAATTCCCTGCGGAAAAATAACGTACCGTGCCAGCTGCCAGGTACTTAACCCAATCACTTGTCCTGATTCCACCTGAATCTTAGGTACTGCCTCTAAACCACCCAGAAAGGCATCTGCCATATAAGACCCACCTAGAAAAATCAGGCCAATGATGGCTGTCTGCTCGGCCGGTATTTTTAGCCCAATGCCAGGTAAGCCATAGTAAATAAAAAACAACTGGATTAGCAACGGCGTATTTCGCGAGACTGCTATATAAGCCCGCAATACTTGGTGGCCAATTACTTGATAGTAAAGGCAAAAAGCAGCAACAATTCCTAACAAAAGGGCACCAATAATTCCAATGGTTGCCAATTTTAACGTTAGGAAAAATCCGGTAATGAAAGCCGGAATTGCCTGTTGGATGTATATCCAAGACATAAAATTCTCCCTATTTTCACAACGAGAATCAACGGTATCCCCAAAAAAGGCCACAAAAAAAGCAACTCCAAAAATTGAAGTTGCCTTTCAGTCACATCTTAATTCATTCCATGAAAGTCATCTAATACTATTGGTAGCTATTATCAAACAATGCAACGAAAATCTATGCGTGACTTTTTTGAGGACCATCTTCTCAATTTTTGTGTTTATCACGTTCTCGATATGTTCGTTGCATACACATTCGCATGAGTGGTCCTCCTCTTTCCTCTTAATCTAAAATGATTATATATTGATGAGTTTAAAATGTCAACTTTCTCATTTTCCAAAATAAATTTACTAACATAAAAGGTGCAAATCATTTCGACGAAAATGATTTGCACCTTCAAAGATATTTTGTCCTTCACTACTGCGGTGTTTGATTTTGATTATTGATCAGAATCTGTATCGTTTTGGTCAGCCTCTGCTCGAGCAACTAAGTCACTGACTTGGTCGCTAACAGGGGACTGGCTATTATCTGCTTCTTCCTGGCTTTCGGCCAAAGCAGCTTCTGGACTCTCATCGTCCATCTCAACCGGTTCCAGCTTCGTTAAGGTGGCTACCTTACTGTCATCTTCCAAACGAATCAAACGAACGCCTTGCGTTGCTCGACTGGTTTGACTAACCGTATCAACGCTGAAACGAATCATGACCCCTTGGTCGGTGGTGACCATAATGTCTTCATCACCATCAACCGTGACCATGCCGGCCAGTGGTCCGTTCTTTTCGGTAATGGTTGCCGTCTTGATTCCCTTACCGCCACGACCCTTCACAGGGTATTCGGTGGCAGCTGTTTGCTTTCCATAGCCCTTTTGACTAATCACAAAGACCTTGGAATCCGGAATTAAGATATCGGCACCGATAACTTCATCCCCGTCGCGCAAATTGATTCCCCGAACACCAGCGGCGCCACGACCCATTAAACGGACCGCTTCTTCCGCAAAGGTGACAGAGTAACCATTCATCGTGGCAATCACAATATTTTGCAAACCATCTGTCTGCAAAACCTTCAAAATTTCATCATCGTCGCGAAGAGTCAATGCCTTCAAACCGGACGTCCGAATATGAGCAAAGTCTTGCACCTGTGTGCGCTTAACAATACCCTTACGAGTGACAAAGAAGAGGTTATCCTGGCTTTCAGCCGGATTACCATTCACAGAAAGAAGGGTTTGAATCTTTTCATCTTCTTCAAAGTTCAAAAGATTAATCACAGGAATTCCCTTGGCCTGACGGCCGTATTCAGGAATTTCATAGCCCTTCATTCGATAGACTTTTCCCTTGTTGGTAAAGAAGAAGAGGGAGTCATGCGTTGAAAGGTTCACCAACTGGTCGACAAAGTCTTCATCATTCAGATTCATCCCCTGAACACCACGACCACCACGGTTTTGTGCCTTAAACTCGCTCGCTGGCACCCGCTTGATGTAGCCGTTATTAGTCAAAGTGACAATAACGTCTTCTTCTTCAATCAAATCCTCGTCTTCGATGCTGGTAACATCACCGACTTGCAATTCTGTTCGGCGTGGATCACCAAAGCGATTTTGAATTTCAAGCAATTCGTCATAAATCAACTGATCGATTCGTTCTTGGTGAGCCAAGATATCCTTCAAATCAGCAATCAAAGCAACCAACTTTTGGTATTCGTCCTCTAACTTATCGCGTTCCAAACCGGTCAACCGGACCAAACGCATATCCAAAATAGCCTGTGACTGCTTATCAGAAAGGTCATAGCCTTCAATCAAGCGTGTCTTGGCTTCATCAGACGTTTTGGATGAACGAATAATATTGATGATTGCATCAATGTGGTCGAGGGCAATGCGCAATCCTTCTAAGATATGTGCCCGCGCTTCGGCCTTCTTTAAGTCAAAGCTTGTCCGACGACGAATAACAGAACGCTGGTGGTCCAGATAAGCAACCAGGATTTCCTTCAAACTCAGTGTCTTAGGGGCACCATGGTCGATGGCCAACATGTTAAAAGAAAACCCAGTCTGCAAAAGGGTTTGCTTGTACAAGTTATTTAAAATAACTGAGGCGGAAGAATCCCGTCGAACGTCGATTGAAATTCGCAAGCCTTCACGATCGGTTTCATCGCGAATACCGGTAATGCCTTCAATCTTCTTATCGCGAGCTAACTCCGAAATTCGTTCAATCAAGCGCGCCTTGTTCACGGCATAGGGGAGTTCGGTTACAATAATCTGCTCCCGACCTGATTTTGTCGTTTCAATATCGACCTTGGCCCGAATCGTAATCGTCCCACGACCAGTTTCGTAGGCCTTTCGGATCCCAGCCTTACCCATCACGATCCCACCAGTTGGAAAATCAGGACCAGGTAATGCTTCCATCAAATCAGCGGTTGTTGCTTCCGGATTGTTCATCAAGATATGCAAGGCCGAAATGACTTCACCCAAGTTGTGCGTTGGAATGTTAGTTGTCATTCCAACGGCAATTCCGGTTGCCCCGTTAACCAAGAGGTTTGGGATTCGAGCAGGCAAAACCTCTGGTTCGCGTTCTTCACCATCGTAGTTTGGCACAAAATCGACCGTATCCTTGTTCAGGTCACGGACCATTTCCATCGCCACTTTCGACAAACGAGCTTCCGTATATCGCATGGCAGCGGCGCTATCACCATCGACAGAACCAAAGTTTCCATGACCATCTACCAACAAGTAGCGGTATGAGAAGTCCTGCGCCATTCGGACCATTGATTCATAGATTGCTGAATCACCGTGAGGGTGGTACTTACCCATAACATCCCCGACAATACGGGCTGATTTCTTATGGGGCTTATCCGGCGTATTGCCTTGCTCAATCATCGAATACAAGATTCGACGATGAACGGGCTTCATCCCATCGCGGACGTCAGGCAACGCCCGGGCCACAATTACTGACATGGCATAGGACAAGAATGACGTCTTCATTTGCTCGGACAAATGCGTATTTTGAATCCGAGTATCCATTTCTTCTGGCATTTCGTTTACTCCTCGTCAAACACGACCGACAATTAAATATCGAGGTCTTGAACAAAGACCGCGTTATCCTCGATAAACTGACGCCGTGGTGGCACATCGCCACCCATCAACATATCAATCACAGCATCTGCTTCTTCGGCATCGGCCGGGTCAACCCGCAACAACCGTCGGTTAGCCGGATCCATCGTTGTATCCGCCAATTGGTCGTAATCCATTTCTCCAAGACCCTTATACCGCTGCACCTTTGGCTTAGCATTACTTGGTAATTGAGCCAAATAGTCTTCTAGTTCTTTATCGGAATCCAAATAAGTCATGTTCTTGGAATTTCCCAAAGAAACACCGTACAAAGGTGGCTGGGCGATATAAATATAGCCAGCATCAACCATTGGACGCATATAGCGATAGAACAGCGTCAACAACAACGTCCGAATGTGGGCGCCATCGACATCGGCATCCGTCATGATAATAATCTTGTGGTAATTGGCCTTTTCGACATTAAAGTCATCCCCAAAACCAGAACCCAAGGCTGTAAAGAGGGAACGAATTTCTTCGTTGGCCAAAACTCGGTCAAGAGTTGCTTTCCCAACGTTCAAGATTTTTCCACGAATTGGCAAAATAGCCTGTGTCAGGCGGTTACGACCCTGCTTAGCAGAACCACCGGCGGAATCACCCTCGACAATAAAGAGTTCTGAAATTTCAGGATCCTTTGAGGTATTGTCGGCTAATTTACCAGGCAAGTTTGAAATTTCCAAGCCTGACTGCTTTCGGGTCATTTCGCGAGCCCGTTTGGCTGATAGGCGGGCACGCTGAGCCAGTGAACCCTTTTCAACGATTTGCTTAGCGACCGCTGGGTTTTCCATCATAAAGCGTGAAAAAGTCTCAGAGAACATCCGGTCAGTTGCCTGACGAGCATCCGAATTACCCAACTTCGTCTTTGTTTGCCCCTCAAACTGAGGGTCTGGGTGCTTAATTGAAACAATGGCCGTCATACCTTCCCGGACATCTTCTCCGGTTAATGATTCGGCCCCTTCTTTAATAATCTTTTGCTTCCGAGCATAGTCGTTAATCACTCGGGTCAAAGCCGTCTTAAAGCCAGTCTCGTGCGTACCACCTTCATAGGTGTTGATGTTATTGGTAAATGTTTTCAGATTTTCTTTGACACCCGTTGTATATTGCAAGGCAACTTCAACGACGATGCCGTTTTCTTCCCCTTCAACATAGACTGGTTGGTCAAACAAAGCTTGCTTATCTTCATCAAGGAAAGAAACGTATTCCTTAATACCACCCTCAAAATGGAAAGATTCCTTCAGTGGCTCATCCGAGCGCTTATCCTCGATTGAAATCCGCAGCCCTTTGTTCAAGAAGGCTAATTCTCGCACACGGGTTAACAGAGTTTGATAGTTATAAACGGTTGTTTCTTGGAAAATGTCAGCATCGGGTTTGAAGTGAACGATTGTTCCTCGTTCGATTGGCAATGGCCCATCTTTTTTAGTCATTGGGGTTTTGACATGACCCGTTTGAAAATCCATATAGTAAAGTTGACCATCACGAACAACTTGGACATCCAATGACGTTGAAAGGGCATTGACAACAGAGGCTCCAACACCGTGAAGACCACCAGAAACCTTATAACCGCCACCGCCAAACTTTCCACCGGCATGCAAAATCGTAAAGACGGTTTCCAAGGCTGGCTTGCCCGTCTTTGACTGGATATCAACCGGAATTCCACGACCATCATCCGTGACGGTAATGGAGTTATCCTTCTCGATTGTCACAGTAATATGGCTAGCAAAACCGGCCAGGGCTTCATCGATTCCATTATCGACAATTTCCCAAACCAGGTGGTGCAAACCTTGGGCCGTCGTTGTCCCAATATACATCCCCGGACGCTTTCGAACGGCCTCTAAGCCTTCCAAAACTTGGATTTGGTCCGCATTATAGGCATCCGCATCCGTATGCATTTGACTTGCTTCTTCCGGATTTACTGCGGCAACTTCTTGATTTTCTGGATACTCTTGCTCTGCCATCATTCTCCTTTACGCCATCATGGCTACTCTTCCACTTGAACATGACCGGCTTTGACGATAAAAATTTTTGGTTCCTTAATCAACTGACGGGCTACTTCTGTTAGGGAAGGAGCCGTGATAAAGGTTTGGACCTTGTCTTGAATGGCCATTAAAAGGTGCGTTTGCCGGTTGGCATCCAGCTCACTTAAAACATCATCCAAGAGCAAGACGGGGTACTCACCCGTTTCTTGGTGCATCAACTCGATTTCACCAAGTTTTAAGGCCAGGGCTGCCGTTCGCTGTTGTCCTTGTGACCCAAAAACCGCCACATTGGCTTGGTTCACGTCGATAATAAAATCATCTCGATGTGGTCCTGCCAAAGTAGTGCCTTGCCGTTTTTCTCGATCGGCATTCTTCTCAAAGACCAACGAAAGGGCCTCTTGTACTTGGTCTTTTTGCATATTCTCTTCAACTGGAATCGCCGTTTGGTAATGTAAGGTTAAAACCTCTTTTTGGCTTGCTACTTCCTGATGAATCTGATTTGCCTGGGCCTCTAATTTGGTTAAAAATTTCTGCCGAGCCAAAATAATTTGACTTGCGACGTCGATTAGCTGCTCAGTTAAGACATCTAAAAAAATCTGGTCGCGCTGGCCACCCTGTGCCCAGGCCTTTAGGTAGGCATTGCGATCTTTGAGAATTTTTTTGTATTGGCTACTTTGCTGTAAATAGAGTTTGTTCATTTGTCCAAACTCGATATCGATAAAACGGCGCCTAACCGTCGGTGCTCCCTTGACCAAATCCAGGTCTTCCGGAGCAAATAAAATGACGTTTAGCTGACCGATGTAAGTCGACAGTCGGGATTGATCAAGATGATTAACCCGAGCCTGTTTACCTTTAGCCGACCAAGAAAGGGAAAGGGGAGTTTGACCAAACCGATTTTTGATTCGCCCAGCAATTTTGGCCTCTTTTTGGCCCCACTGAATCAAATCCTTATCGGTTTTTGTCCGGTGAGAGCGGGCCAATGCTAGCGCATAGATGCTTTCCAAGAGGTTGGTCTTTCCCTGGGCATTTTCACCCAAAAAAACGTTAATGCCACTTTGGAAATGCAAATCAGTTTGATCATAATTACGGAAATGGCTGAGGGACAGCTCGCTTAGTTCCAAGAGCCTGGTCCACTCGGCTTTTGATTCGATGACCGCTGAACCGCTTTTTTATTTGCTCGTTGTTGACGAGACATTGCTGTTTGGCGTTTCTTTTCCTTGTGTGCTGCTTGCTTTTGACTAGCAGCAAACCGAGCTAAGATTGCCTGTTTTTCAGCTTCTTCGGCTTCTTCCTCTGCGCTTTGATTATCAATCAAATAGCGCGTTCCTTGGAAGTCAACCTGATCACCTGGGTACAATTTCTTGCCCCGGCGATTTTCTTCTTCGCCATTTAACAACACTGATTGCTCAGCGAGAAAAGCTTTTGCCTGGCCACCAGAAGCAATAATGTTTTCCATTTTAAGCAACTGGGCCAGGGTAATATAAGCGGTTTTAATTGCTACGCGTTCAGCCATCGTTTTCCCCGATTTCTTGGTAAATACTTACCCCGTTATTATACCATACTTACGCTAATTTGCCCCTGAGAGCCGTTTTTAGCTCAATTTCTTTCGTTTGGGCATTCATGCCAAAGGGGTTAAAAATCAGTAGAAGGCTTTTTTGTGCAAAATGGCACAAAAAAAGACGCCAACCAAATTAGACGTCTCTTTCTAAAGAATGCATTAAAATGTGCGAACTGGTGTTACCAACTGGAGCTGTTTATTATCAGTTTCGCCTTCAGGAATGATAATGAAGGGCCGTAAGTTGGTCGTAAACTTCAATTCAACCGTCTTTCCCTGCAAAACACGCAAGGCATCACGAACATAATCCGGGTTAAAGGAGATTTCCAAATCTTCGCCAACAACTTTTTCAGCTGTTAATTCTTCCTTCACCTGACCAACTTCTTGTGAATTGCCAGAAAGTTGCGCTTGACCATCTTTAATGGTCAGCAAAATCACGTTATTGCGTGATTCATGTGACAGCAAAGAAGCACGGTCAATAGCACCTGACAGAGCAGCCGCATCAATTTGTAGTTCAGTGGTTGCTTCACTTGGAATCAAGCGATCCGTTTCTGGATAATTTCCTTCTAACAAGCGTGAATAGAAAGTTGTTTTGCCAAAGATAAAGGCAGCCTGGTTACTTGAAAGCTTAATTTCAACACGGTTTTGACCATCTAACAACGATTGCAATTCATTAAAGGCCTTTGCTGGAATAATAACCGATACCTTATCGGTATTTTCAGTTCCAGTTAGCGTTACGATTCGTTGCGACAAACGGTGTGAATCAGTCGTGACGGCTTTAATTTGATTGCCATCCAACGTTAAATGAATTCCCGTTAAAATTGGTCGACTTTCTTGCGTTGAAGCCGAAATTTTTGTTTGCGCAATAATTTCGACTAATTGCGCAGCCGAAACCTTTAATGATTTGCTTTCTGATAATTCAGGTAACTTTGGATAAGCAGAACTTGGTTGACCATTAATTTTAAATGATGCTGAACCAGAAGTAATTAGTGCTTGCAAACCATCAATTTCAAGGGTCATCTTGTCAGCAGGCAAATGCTTGACAATATTAATAAAGAAAGTTGCTGGTAAAGTAATGCCACCTGTACTTTCAACGACCAATTCATTAGTGGTGTCACTGGCTTCCAGTGCAATCTTAATTGAGATATCAGCATTTGACCCAGTTAAGATAAGGTCTTCCTCAGTCAAATCCAATTTAATGTTTGTCAAAATCGGAATAGTTGTTCGAGATGAGATTGCGCGAGCAACATCATTTAAAGCTTTGATAAAGGCTTGACGGTTAATCGAAAATTTCATGGCGCACGGCCTCCTTTATGGTCGGTACATTTATATTATATTAGTATTATTTAACTAGTAGTAATAATAAGGGCTGTGGAAACGGGGGATTGAAGAATGAGGCCTAATTTACTCACTTTTTGCCTGTTGATAACTTTGGGACTAACTTAATAGAAAAAAGCGTGTTATCCACAAGGCTTATTTTCCATTTTTTATCTCGTTTGCGAGGTCTTCGATCAGCTCTTTTGTTTTTGGTTCCGTTTCAACTTGTTCGGCAACCTTGTTGTAGGCATGCGAAATCGATGAATGGTCACGGCCACCGAATGATCGACCAATATCGGGTAATGATTTGTTTGTCATGGTACGTGTAAGGTAGATGGCAATGTGTCTTGCCGTTACTAAATCAGCCTGACGTCTGGAGCCCTGCATATCGGCAATTGTTTGCATAAAGTAGTTGGCAACGGTTTCTTGAATCCGTTCCACCGTAATCTTTTTGCCTTGGTCGATGTTCAGCTCGGTCAAAATTGATTGGGCCGTTTCAATGGTTGCCGGCTTATTCATGAAGCGAATCTTGGCTTCAAATTTATGAAAGGCGCCTTCCAAAGAACGGACGTTGGTATCAATCTTTTCGCCAATTAATTCCAGGACCTCGTTTGGAATATCGAGATCATTGCGTTCTTGTAGGTTCCGCAAAATAGCGACTCGGGTTGGTAAATCAGGCTTTTGAATGTCCTGGGTAATCCCGGCTTCAAAGCGAGAGGTCAACCTAGTCAGCAAGTCTGGAATATCGGTTGGATAGCGATCGGAAGTCATGACGATTTGCTTGCCGGCCTTGGTTAAGGCGTTAAAGGTATTAAAGAATTCTTCTTGCACCTTTTCCTTACCCGACCAAAACTGAATATCATCAATTAAAAGCATATCGAGCGATCGGTATGTTTTTTTAAATTTAGCCGTCGCATTCGAATCGGCCTTGTTTCCTTCACGGAGCGAATCCGTAAAGTCATTTAAAAAGTCTTCCGCTGTCGCATATTTGATGCTGGCATTTGGATGAGTTGTGGCATATTCGTTACCAATCGACTGCATCAAATGCGTCTTACCCAAACCAACCCCTCCATAAATAAGGAAGGGGTTGTAAACTTTGCCAGGTGCTTCAGCAACGGCTAAGGCCACTGCTAAGGCATTTTCGTTCCCTGCACCTTTGACAAATTTATCAAATGTAAAATCAGAATTTAAATCGTTTTCTTGGGAGAAAGGAATTTGGGTGGGTTCGTTATAGCCGTTGAAATTAGCGTTTGTTTCGGCTTCGCTGTCTTCTTCGACCTTTAGTTCTGGTCGAATGAAGTCACCGGTAATTTCGTTGGCATGTTGGACGAAGTCCATGGCATATTGTTGTGTATTCCATGCCTGGATGATATCGGCGGCATGGTCGGCAGGGACAGATAAAACAAGTTTGCCATCTTTAAAGCCAATTGGCGTAAGTGGGGCGATCATTGCTTCAAAACTGACAGGACCGGTTGTTTTGTAAAGTCTGAGACTGACCTCTTTCCAGAGGACGTCGGGATCAAGTTGTTTTGACATGTAAATCTCCAAGAAAAATTAGATAACGGATGAAGCTATGCTGAATATTATAGCAAAAAAAAGGGGTAAAGACTAGTTATCCACAGGAAAGCGAATAAAAAGAAAGTTATCACGCTTGGGGACTAATAACTGTCTGTCATGTGGAGAAGAAAGGGAACAAATTTTCGGGTTATCCACATATCAACAAAGTTATCAACGACGAAAAGGGGATTATGCTCGTTTTTCCTGACTTTTTCAACGTTATCCCCAGAAAGCAGTCCCCAACCTGTGGATATGTGGATAAGTCGGGCATAAGGTGTGAAAAGACAGTTATTGTCCCCTTGTGTCCACAACCTTGTGGTTTTCTTTTGGATAAAGCCGTGGAAAGCTGATTTGACCCGATTTTAAAATTTTTAGTATTTTAGCTGGAGACTTTGGTGCAAAACTTGCCTCAAAGGCGGATCCGTGGTATGATTAGTCTCGAATTGCAAGAAATTTTGCAGACAAATTATTAATGGAGGAAATATAGATGAAGCGTACATTCCAACCAAAGAAGCGTCATCGCGAACGCGTACACGGTTTCCGTAAGCGTATGAGCACTAGCAATGGCCGTAAGGTATTGGCTCGCCGTCGTGCTAAGGGCCGTAAGGTATTATCTGCCTAATAAGGTCGCTGCATGCAGTGGCCTTTTTATTTTTATTGGATTTTTAATGCAGGGTTTTCCTGTGTACATAAGTGAACGGTGATTTAGGTAAGAGACCATGCGCAAGACATTTCGGATTAAAAAACCAGCCGAATTTCAAAACGTCTTTGACCACCATCAATCGGTGGCAAATAAGTATTTTGTCTTATATCGGTTAAAAAAACAGAATCAAAAACATTTCCGTCTTGGGCTTTCAGTTGGTAAAAAAGTCGGCAAGGCCCATGACCGGGTTTTTGTTAAAAGACGAATTCGACAAGCTTTTTTGGAATTAAAACCAATGTTGGATTCTGAAGTTGACATTTTAGTGATTGCAAGACCAGCTGCAGCACACCAGTCCCAAGCTTTTATTAAGAAACAACTGGAACATGTTTTAAAGCTTGCCAAACTTTTAAAGGAAGAAAATCATGACTCGAATCAATAAATGGGTAAAAACAATTGGCTTTTTGCCGTTGCTCTTAGCAGCATTGGCGATTGTTGGCATTGTTCTTGCTGACCTTTCATATAGTGGCCATGTTGCAGGTTCAGGACTTTGGGGTGGCTTTGTAGCCATCTTTATTCGTTCAATCTTGGGCGTTTCTTCTTGGTTCTCATCTTCATACGGACTTGGAATCATTGTCTTTACGGTCTTTGTCCGTTTCCTGATTTTGCCGTTGATGGTCTATCAGATCGATTCCATGAAGAAGATGCAGGGCTTGCAAGATGAAATTAAGGCCTTGCAGGATGCTTATCCTGGTCGAGATACGGAAAGTCGTCAGTTGTTAGCTACTGCTCAACAGCAGCTTTACAAGGACCGTGGCATTTCACCCTTTGCCTCAATGCTGCCTTTGTTAGTTCAAATGCCAGTTTTGATTGCTTTGTACCAGGGGATTCATAATTCACCAGTTTTGCGTTCTGGTTCTTTCTTGTGGTTGAATTTGGGTCACCAGGATCCTTATTTCATCTTGCCAGTTTTGGCCGCTTTGTTTACCTTTGGCTCTTCTTGGCTGTCAACGCAGGCTAACCCTCAGCAAAATGCGATGACAAAGGCGATGCCATATGTCTTCCCATTCCTAATTTTGTTTACGGCTTTGGCTGTTCCTTCTGCTGTTTCACTTTACTGGGTAGTGGGAAACTTATTCCAGATGGTGCAAACATTCTTCTTGCAGAATCCATTTAAGATGCGTCGTGAACGTGAAGAAGCCTTAGCTTTGGAAAAAGAAAAAGCGCGTAAGGTCCGTAAGGCCCAACGTTCAAAGAAGCGTAAAAAGCGTTAATTTTTATTATTGAAATCAAATCACGGCAATGACTTGCTGTGGTTTTTTTGTTTGTTTACTTTTATAGTAGAGAAGAGCGTTTGCTGGTCTTGAAGGATTGTCGAGCAGCGGTTTAATTAGATTGTTTTTTTTGCTATGATACCTAGTGTTATTTTCTTTTGAAAATTAGTGAGGGAGGGTCATCATGATTGAGATGTTAAAGCAGACACCAAAGTTTTCTTGGTATCATATTACCGATATGAGTCCTGCTGATGAGAAAACACTTTTGGACGACCATGGTTTAACAGAACAAATGATTGGCTATGCGGATGATCATAACGAAAGTGTTCGAATGGAGTTTGATCCTGAAGCGGATGAGGCCTTAATTATTTTAGATGTCATCTCAGCCGAACCAGAACCGGTTTTAACCCGTCCTTTAGGGATTGTGTTGGTTAATGGTAATCTATACACTTTTGCGCATCGTCCAACGGATTACATTAAGAAAAATTTTTTAAATGGTGATACGACCTTTCATCGCTCCGATGATGATGAAATGTCGGTCTTTGAGTTTATGGTGACGGGGATTTACCCGTTAATGACCATGTTTGGTGATGAAATTACTGAAATTAATCGGCAAAGACGGGCTATTCAGGCACAGTTTGGTAGTCGTAAGCAGTTAACAAAGCATACAAATGACTTGTTGCACCTGCAAATTCAGATGATTTACCTGCAAAATTCGTTAGCGAACGACTTGATTATGTTTGATCAAATTCGGCGCTCATATGAAAACCATGTTTCGGAAGCTGATTTAGACCGTTTAGATGCCGTTCGGGTCGAGGTTGAGCAGGCGCGGGACATGGCTGGTTTAGCAATGGAAGTCATTAATGCCGTTGCGGATGCGACAGGGTCTCTTGGAAATCGGGATTTGAACTGGACGATGAAGGTCTTAACTGTCTATTCAATTGTTTTTACGATTCCGACGATTGTTTCTGGTTTCTATGGTGAAAACGTTGATTACTTACCATTTGCGCATGGCGCTTCGGGGTGGTGGGTGACGATTATTATCATGTTCTTAATGATGATTGGTGCGACCTATTTGTTCTATCATTATGGTTTTTTGAAAAAGTAGACAAAGACCCTGGTTTTTATTCTGTGTTGCCGTATAATAAATTTATAACAAAAATATTTCAAATGTTGTGAGGATATTATGTCGAGAAAAAAACGGAAAAATGAATTTATCGAGCAGCGTGACTTGTTATTAGAGAAGTCTTCTGCTGGCTGGGTTTCTTTCCGCCGCTTTTTGTTTGCGCCTAATCTTTTAACCTTTGTGATTTCGGTTGTTGTTGGTAATGCTTTTGGTGGTGCAATTAAGGACTTAGTGAGCTTGCTAGCAAGCTTTATTTCCTTTGTCTGGCGTTGGGTGTTTACCAAGGGACATCCTTTATACTTTGCGGGGACACAGCAGGCTTGGTCTGCATTTGTCACTTCATTTTTAACGATGATTTCGATTGCGTTGGCAGTTTACTATACAATTCAATTTATTAATAATAAGTTAATTAATTCGGAGAGTGAAAAATGGGGTTATGATGAACCTCATGAAGATATGATGGCACTGCAGAAACTACAACGTGAAAACAATGATTTAATTAAAAAGAATAATGAATTGCAGGAAAAAGTTTTGCAGGCACTAGCAGATGGTAAGCAAAAGAGTTAGTCTATAGGGAGAGGGAAGTAGTATGAAGCAAACAACAGTTATCGTCACGATTATCGCTTTGGTGTTGATGTTTATCTCAATTGCCAGTTGGATTTTTAAGCAAGAAGGCTTTTCACTAGTTTGCGCCAATTTGGGGACAGTCATTTTGTTGATTGCCTACTTGTGGGATAATCGTCGCAAGGATGATAAAGATTAAGAAAAAGTAAAGAACATTGATATTTGCTAAAGCTAAGATTCCTTCTTGGCTTTTTCTTTACTTTTCTTTAGTGGTGTTTCACGTGAAACATTTTTACCGGCTGTTTCACGTGAAACACAGAAAGGATGAGAAAATGTTATTTAAAGATGCCCAAGTGACAATTGATCCTGTTGAGGTGCCAGCTTATGTTGACCGTGTTGTCCAAAATCAAAAATACGGTCCAGAGGAGTACCAACTTTTTGATATTTACTTACCAGCGGGTGACAAACCACACCCCATTATTTTGGATTTGCAAGGTGGCGGATTAGTTCGAGGAGTGAAATCATCCTTTAAATTAGGACCTTCATTGAAATTTGTCCAAGAAGGTTATGCAGTCATTTCAATGAACTATGCATTGATTTCGACAAAATCATTTTCTTTTCCAAAACAAGTAGCAGAAATCCGTGCTGTTTTGTCAAAAGTTAAAAAAGATGCACATGAGTATCAGTTAGAAGCTAATAGCGTTGATTTGATTGGAGAATCCTCAGGAGCACAATTAGCAATGCTGACAGCTGCATCCGTTACTGCTCAGGTAAAATTAGGACGAATTGCTGCACCAGATGATTTAGCTGATTTGCCAGAAATCAAACATGTGATTGCCAATTACGGACCATATGAATTTGATCAATTTGCGCGACAGTTTAAAGAAGAGGGGATTCAACCTAAGTATGCGGAATCAGGCCAGGCAATTTCGTTTGAAGGGCTCGCTTTGGCAGGACTAGCAGTCGATGAAAATCCAATCGGTGTTAGTCAAGCAAATCCGGCGAATTACTTTACTCAGAAGACACCGGCTGTGTTAGCTTATGCAGGTAGTGCTGATCAGGTTGTGCCACATCAACAAAGTCTTGATTTGGTTGCGCGGTATCAGGAAATGACAGGGAAAAAGGCCACCTGTCATATCATAGAGGGTGGCAAACATGGTATCTTTGACTATGATACACCGGGTATTTACCAAGAAAAGCTGACTTTCTTGAAAGATAAAGACTGAAACAACGCTTAAAAAGATGTTAGAACGTAAAAAAGAAGGTAGGATTTTATTCCTACCTTCTTTTTATTGATTTAAAATTTGGTTCACAACGGTGGCGGCTTCAGTGAAGGCAATCGTTTGAACGTGTGGTCGTGGAATGACAGTGGTAAACCAACTTTGCCCTTCCAATGGGATACCGGTGACAAACAGGTTTGGAATTGACTGATTTTCTTTGTTGAAAACCGTAAATGTTTTCAAATCAACCTTAATGGTGTTTGCTAAGGGAGCAGTCCCGTCCTGGTTGATGATGCGGTTATCACCGACAATTAACCCGTGTTGACGAAGTGATTTTAACAAAGGGCTTTTGGCGGTACGGAAATCAGGACGGCCGAGGCGCGCTTCGATTAAAGCAGTTCCTTGATAATGCTCATCAAATCGGTCAGTTGCCGTAAAGAATTTATGGTCATGGGCGACACTGAAATTTGGACCGGCAATAGTGACCTGCTTGGCTTTAATTAAGGCCAAAAGTTGCCGTGTTCGGATTAATGGGGGACCAACCGATAGTTGCGTATCAAAAAGTTTGAAGTCAGTTAAGAGCTTTTGGTAATCATCTTCATCAAAAAGACGGTCATTGTAGAGTGTTCGTACAGTACCACGGACATCACGGAGAATGTCATAGGCACCAGTTAATGGCGACTGATTATTGCCAAGTGCAGCTGAATCGATATCCTTTTTTAAATGCTGAACGAAGAATTTGCGGAAAGCAGATAAAGAAGTAACATCACGGGAAGGCGTTGCTTCTTTTTCCCATGAAATGTGCACATCTAATTTGAGATGGAATTCTTTATTAACATGTGGCCAATTTTTTGGATTTTCTAGAAAAACCAAGATTTCTTCTTTTTCTGTATCAGATAGCTTATCAAGAAGGTTTACTTGGTTAATCAGGTATTTGTAGGTCATCTCTTGATCTAAGACATGGCGGAAGGTGTTGTAGGGCAGGTGACCACCATTGTCCTTGGCAATTCGCTGCATGTGTTCAAGGGTAAAGAACCGTGGCTGGTAGAGTTCACTTGGTCCCTTTTGATTAAGGCCATGTGCCCGTGGCGGTAGACCTGAACCAGACCCAATAATTAAGTGTGGTTCGTTACCAGATGGATGGTAAATTAATGAACCATCTTTTTTAGTTAAAAAGAAACCACCTTTACCAGCAGTTAAGGAGAGTAGATCATCAAAGAATGAAAGCCCGAGCCCTTGGACTAAAACAGTGTCCTTTTCATTTAGACTTGAAAAATCATTTTCTGCTGGGTGAGAAGCGGGATAATAATGGAAGCCCTTTTGCTTGGCGAATTTTTCCAAGTCTTTTTTCTTCTCACTTAGTTCGGCATCAAGGTGTCCGAGAGCCAAAACAACTTTATCAGCGAAGAAATGATTATAATCAGTGGTAGTAATGTTAAAGCCGGGATTAGCAGCTAGCAAGTTTTTAACAGCTACTTGGTGAAAGCGGATTGAAAGATTGCTAGGACAACCCTTTAAAATTTCTTCGTAGAACCAAGCAGCATAAACACCCATTAAACCACGAGAGGCATAGTTAGTCATTGAGGTTAGTGATAAAACTTCCTCACGGTAAGCCATTGGATACTCGGGATGTTGTCCTAAGAAGGGCAGGGCATAAGATTGAGCCCAAGTAAGCAAATTTGGGGTTAAATCATTACCTCGGCGTTCACCGATATCGTAGTCGTTAAATAAAGTAACCTGGTTAGGGTTGGTGTTCATTAAATAAGTTTGATTATTTTCAAAAAAGGGATTCCAAACGCGACCACCAACGGGATAAGGGTCAAAAATGTTAATTGTTAAGGCTTGGTTTGTATCAGCTTTTTGAATAAGACGGTCGAGAATTGCAAGATTTCTCGGACCCGCTCCGATTAAAGCAATTTGCATGGGGACTCCTGTGTCAAGCGAAAATAAAAAGCCAACGAAAAAATGAGCGCTAGCTATCAAAGATGAATTTTAAAAATTAGATTAGAAACGTTACAAAGAATATATCTAAAATTTATAATATTTCTTAAACTTATTCTACTCTAAATATGATTGAAAAAAAAGGTAAGTCGATTAAATAGGTAACAAATGAAAAAAGAATTTGTTATAATAGGCTTATCATCTGTTGGCAAAGGTTTACTTCCATGGAAAAACAGAAAGTTAGCGGTCGCTGTAAGCTAACCCATTCTTAAACTGAGTTACACAACAGGAATCGATGACGTCAAGTCGCGTTAAGACTAAATGAGTGGCCTTAAAAAGGCAATTT
Source organism: Fructobacillus evanidus (assembly GCF_963580165.1). NCBI lineage: Bacteria > Bacillati > Bacillota > Bacilli > Lactobacillales > Lactobacillaceae > Fructobacillus > Fructobacillus evanidus. Next base: position 4,049 of record NZ_CAUZLM010000014.1, on the reverse strand, counting down.
AGGTGGTACCGCGGACAATTCGCCCTAATCAGTGATGATTAGGGCTTTTTTTGTCCTGATTTTTAACTGAGACGAACGTGTCGGTAATCAATGGAGGAAAGCAAAATGAATTTTATTGAAGATTTGAAGTGGCGTGGGGCGTTAAACCAGGTTACCGATGAAGAGGGCTTGTTGAAAGCAATGGAAGCAGGCCAAATCGGGGCCTATGTTGGCACTGATCCAACGGCCGACTCCCTTCACTTGGGGCATTTGATTCCATTTATGGTTTTGAAGCGTTTCCAAAAGGCTGGTGGAAAGGCCGTGATTATTGTCGGTGGGGCAACCGGATCAATTGGGGATCCTCGGCCAACAACTGAACGCCAATTGCTATCAGAAGAACAGTTGAAAGTGAACGAAAAGGGTATTGCCGCCCAAGTTACTAAGCTATTTGGATCAGACGATACGACAATTGTTAACAATGCCGATTGGTTGAGCCCAATGACATTGCCAGAATTTTTGCGTGATTACGGAAAGTTGTTCTCTGTTAATGTCATGCTGAAGAAGGATGTCGTTGCTTCTCGCTTGGAAACGGGTATTTCTTATACCGAATTTACTTACCAGATTTTGCAGGCCATTGATTTCTTGCACCTTTGGCGTGAAGAAAACGTGCGTTTGCAAATCGGTGGTTCTGATCAGTGGGGGAACATTACCGCCGGTGTTGATTTGATTCATACGGTTGAAGGGTCCGATGCACCTGCCTTTGGACTAACAATTCCATTGATGACGGATTCAACGGGTAAGAAGTTTGGCAAATCAGAAGGGAACGCCATTTGGCTGAACGCCGAAAAGACATCACCATACACGTTCTACCAATTCTGGTACAACCAACGTGATGAAGACGTCGTAAAGTACCTGAAGTATTTCACTTTCTTGAGTCCAGAAGAGATTGCTGATTTGGAAAAGGAAGTTGCTGAAAATCCTGGTGCCCGTCTTGGCCAAAAGCGTTTGGCGGAAGAAGTAACAGCCTTTGTTCACGGTCAAGCAGCCGTAAAAGAGGCAGAAGCGCTTTCCAAGGCATTGTTCTCGGGCGATGTCGCAACGCTTTCAGTTCAGCAAATTCGGGACGTTTTTGCAGGTGTTCCAGGATTTGAAACAACGAGCGCTAAGCAAAATGTGGTTGACTTTTTGGTTGAAGCCGGTATCGAAAAGTCTAAGCGTCAAGCACGTGAAGACGTAACGAACGGTGCGATTACTATCAATGGTCAAAAGGAAACGGATGTTGAGGCCGAAGTAGACCCAAGTGCCAACTATGATGGTCAATACATCTTGGTTCGCCGTGGTAAGAAGAAGTATTTCTTGGGAACAGTTAAGTAAGATAAGGTGACAAAAGGCCCTTTAGTAGGTCTTTTTTCTTTTAAAAAAATAAATAAAAAGAAATCTTTTTTCTTTAATTTTAGTTTAATCTCGATTCCCTATACTTACAGTATCGATATAGCGATATATCGGACATCAAAAACTTCATCTCGGCACATCTATAAATACTTCTCTCTAAACCTAATTTATACCTTCTCTCCCGTGCCGAGGTGGAGGTTCAGCAGATGGACGACCCCCTGATTTTTATCAGGGGGCCTTTTACTACCTGAAACTTTATTGGTAATGGGCGCTGGGCTTTTGAATGCGTGCGGGTCTTTGTTATAATGGGCGCAGAGACTGATTTTTGCGACAGTGCTAAAATTGTCAAAAACAGAGACCGGCAGCGCAGAAATTATCCTCAGATCAGTATCAAGACAAAGGAGACATAGTTAATGTCATTACTAGAACTGCATCACGTGTCAAAGAACTTCGGTTCTTACCAGGCCTTGGATAACGTTTCGTTTTCCGTAGAGCCTGGGCGAATTGTTGGGTTGATTGGTCCTAACGGGGCTGGGAAGTCGACAGCAATGCGCGCTATCACTGGATTAATGTCTTATAGCGATGGGGAAATCATTTTTGATGATGAACGCATCCGCTTTGCCAAGAATAAGTCATTGGCAAAGATGGGAAATTTGATTGAATATCCAGCGATTTACCCTAATTTCACTGCACGTGACCATATGACATACTATGCTATGGATGCCAAGGATCATGCAGACATCGATGAATTGATGAAGATTACTGGTATCGACGGCGAAAAGTTTGGTAAGCGTAAGGCAAAGAAGTTCTCATTGGGAATGAAGCAACGCCTTGGGATTGCTATCGCCTTGGTTCGTAATCCAAAGTTTGTTGTTTTGGATGAACCAATGAACGGTTTGGACCCACAATCAGTTCATGACATTCGTGCCTTGATTCGTTCATTAGCTGACAAGGGTGTGGCCTTTTTGATTTCTTCACACTTGTTGGATGAATTGCAACGTTTGGCTGATGATGTCGTGATTATTAATAAGGGAAAAGTCTTGCGTCGTGAAAAGATGGTGGACTTCTTGGCCGAAGGGAAGACACAGGTCAAGGTTCAAACTAGTGATAACGACAAGATGTTGGCTGCAGCCAAGGCTGCCGGTTGGGACGCCTCAATGGGCGATGACCGTGTCTTGATTGCTGTTCAGGGCGATGTGACGGCACAAAAGGTGTTAAAGCTTGCCACTGATGAAGGGCTTGAAGTAACGGATATTCAAACTGGTCAAGGAAACTTAGAGGACCATTTGTTATCTGTATTGTCAACTGACGCCACTCGGGCCTAGTCAACGAAGGAGAATTCATGTTTACGTTATTAAAGCAAGAAACAATGAAGGCCTGGAAGCAAAACCGGGTCTATATCTGGGCAATTATCGCCTTTGTTCTACCAATTATTACTTTGACTAGCTTTGTTCCAATGGCTAGTCAAGCATCAGCTTATGGTTCTTTGGGTGGTTCAAGTATTATCATTACGATTGGGATGCTGGTCTTAACAGCCCTATCATTTACGCAGGAATTTACTTTTGGAACAATCCGTCCCTTACTGTCACGTCAGTATTCACGGCTTCAAATCTTTTTGGCTAAGATTATTACGGTCATTGTTGAATACTTCCTCTTGATCGTTTTCTCACTCGCAGGAACAGCGATTGGTCGTTTAATTTTCAGAGCAATGCATGATGGCTCAACTGAAAAGCTTTACACTACTTATTACACATCTCTTGATTGGAAGTCATTCCTATTTGCCTTGTTGATGAGCTTTGTTGGTTCATTATTCTTGATGGCAATTGTTCTTTTGGTTTCAAATATTGCTAAGTCTTCTGCTGCTGCAATTTCTTTGGGAATCGTGATGTCAGTTGCAACTAGCATCTTGTCAGCAGTGACTTCTTCATTGATTCAACTTTGGGCCCCATTAAAGTGGAACCCATTGACGGTCCAAAATGTTGTCTCTTATTATAGTGGCACGTCAGACTTTAATAAGAGTATCCATTCTTACTTCGGTGCTGGTTCTTGGGTCCTTTTCGTTGTTTATGGTGCCTACGTCTTGGTTATGTACGCCTTGGCTTACTGGGTCTTCAATCGACGTTCTGTCTAATTTAAAATAAAAAAAGACTGCCGTAGCAGTCTTTTTTAGTACATACATGCGAATAATTCTAAAAACAAGTCTTTTCTTTCTGTTTGGCTTTGATAAAATAGGGTTAGGAGAAATCTTATGTCAAGAAAACCACCAGCATATAATGACAAGCAACGGATTTTACGTCTTTATTCCGTCCTGATTTCTAAGCAATCAATGGGCGTGGATGAAATCGAAAACCTTTTCTTCGTCGGTCGCAAGACCGTTCAGCGCGATATTGCTGCGATTCGTGAGTTTCTTGCGGATCTGCAGGTCGAAGATGAGGTCAAATCAGAGATTATCTTTGATCGTAAAAGTAAAAAGTACCGGTTGACCGAGCGTGAACATCTTTTTGAGGTTTTTGACCGGATTAATACCAATGGTTCTGGAATGGAATTTTAAAAAAGCCCAAGCATAGTGATATGAACCCCAAAATTAGGACATGTCATTGAGCGGCCTTGAGGACTGACGCCCGATATTCAATCGGTGTCAGTCCTTTTAGTTTGCTCTTAATTCGTTTTGTATTGTA
>NZ_CAUZLM010000013.1:0-35709 GCF_963580165.1 Fructobacillus evanidus | reverse complement strand
TATAGCATTGTTTTTTCCAAAGATAATAAATATTAACTTTGTCTTCTTTTGATAATTTAGACATAGTAAAACCCCGAAATTTGGTTGTCCAAATTTCGGGGTTCATATCATAGCTTGGACTTTTCTGACTTAATTTTAGTGAACAAAGTATTCAAGGAGGTCCTCTTCACTGAGGTCCTTTTTTTCTTGGTCTTTAACGTCTAAGACAATCTTACCAGCATTTAAGACAATCAGACGATTGCCATAGGTGAGGGCATCTGCCAGATTATGGGTAATCATCAATGCCGTTAGGTGATTATCGACGACCTGGTGGTTCGTGGCATCCATCAGTTGTGCCGAAGTCTTGGGATCTAAGGCGGCTGTATGCTCGTCTAAGAGCAGAAGTTCTGGCTTAACCTGAATGGCCATCAGAAAGGATAGTGCTTGTCGTTGGCCCCCAGAAAGGGAACCAGCGGCTGTCTGTAAGCGATCCTCAAGGTTGTTGCCCATCTTTTCCGTGATTTCATGATAAAAATCTAGCTTTTGACTAGTGAGGTGACGGTTTCTTAATGTCCGTCTTGAACCACGTTTTTCAGCCAAGAGGAGGTTTTCAGCAACTGTCATCCGGGGTGCTGTTCCCATCTTTGGATCCTGGAAAACACGAGCCAAAAAGGCGGTCCGCTTAACGGCTGGGAGAGAGGTGATGTCTTTACCTTGATGGAAGACAGATCCGGAACTAAGTGCGAGATCACCAGAAATGGCGTTGAACAAAGTCGACTTTCCGGCTCCGTTGGTTCCTAAGACGGTGATGAAATCACCGGGATATATTTCTAGGTTTAGCTGCTTTAAAATTTCGGTTTGATTGCCGACGGTAACGGTCGCATCTTTTAGGGTAATCACGGGCTCAGTCATGGTGCTGTCCTCCTAACTGCAAAATCTTGTCTAATTTCAAATAATGGCGAACTTGTGGCAAAACCATGGCAATCGCCAAAATAACGGATGAAATCAGGTTTAAGTCATTGGTTGAGAAGCCGAGTTGCAAGACGGCCAGCAAAACCAGGCGATAGATAATGGAACCAATGATGACGGCGACCAGACGCTGATTTAATGACAAATCACCAAAGGCAACTTCACCGATAATAATCGAAGCCAAGGCAATGACGATGATACCGATTCCCATGTTAATATCCGCAAAGCCGTTGTTTTGTGCGATAACGGCGCCACCAAAGGCAATCATGGCGTTTGAAACCATTAGACCCATGATGGTCATTTGGTCGGTTTTAATCCCAAAGGCAGCAGCCATTTTGGCGTTATCGCCAGTGGCGATGAAGGCTTGGCCGAGTTCTGTTTGTAAGAACCAGATTAAGGCGAGGGTCATCAAAACAATAATGATTAGGCCCACAAAGACGCCGTCAAAGTATTTTGGTAGACCTTCTAAGAATGGTGACGAGAAGATGGTCTTTTGGTTCAAGAGGGAAATATTGGCAGAACCCATAATGCGGAGGTTAATGGACAGGCAGGCTGTCATGACCAAAATTCCGGATAGTAAAATCGGAATCTTACCTTTGGTATACAAAAGGCCAGTCGCTAAGCCAGCTAGTGCGCCAACGAAGATGGCGGCTAATGTTGCCAGATAGGGGTTGGCCCCGTGGGCAATCAGGGCAACAGCAGTTGCACCACCAAGTGGGAAGGAACCTTCAACCGTCATATCGGCGAAGTTCAGAATTCTAAAGGTTAAAAAGAGGGCGAGGCCCAAAACGGCCCACAAAATCCCTTGAGAAATACTCGAAACAACAATTGACATTAGAAGACCTCCCCAGCTTTTTCAGCCTTTGCAACGATATCGGCAGGCAAAGTAATGCCAAGCGTCTTCGCTGTTTGTTGGTTGATGACGTAATTTCCCTTAGTGACGTTGTAAACTGGCATCGTTGCCGTTTTTTTCTTACCACTAAGGACTTGGGCAGCCATCCGACCAGCCTGATAACCAATTTCATACTGTGAATTAGAAAAAGTAACCAAACCACCGTCTTTCACCATTGAGTCAGCGGCTGGGATTACGGCAACATGTGCTTGGTTAGCGACGGCAACCAAAGTCTTCATCGCCGTGGCAACGCCGTTATCTTGCGGTGCATAAACAGCGTCGACTTGGCCGACCATGGTGGTCGCAACTTGTTGCATGTCATTAGTAGAAGCAATCGTATAGTTTTTGACTTGATAACCGGCCTTCTTTAAGGCCTTGGTCATTTGCTTTGCATTATAAGTGCCACCAGCATCAGAAGAAGTGGAAACGATTCCGATTGTCTTCGCCTTTGGTAAGACTTCCTTGAAAACGGCAATCTGCTTTTCATAAGGAGAGTCACCGCCGACCCCAGTGATATTGCCACCAGGATGAGCATCTGATTTCACTAACTTAGAGCCGCTAGGGTTGGTAATCCCAGCTAGGATAACGGGTGTCTTGCCATTGGCTGCTTTAGCCAAAGAAAGGGCTGCTGGCGTAGCAATTCCAACAGTTAAATCTTCATTTTTATTGGCAAAGTTTTGCGCCATTGTTTTCAAATTAGCTTGGTCCGCTTGCGCGTTTTGGTAGTCGATCTTCACGTTTTTGCCGGCTTTGTAACCACCATCAGCTAGCCCAGCCACTACTCCTTGGTGAATTTGGTCCAAGGCGGGATGAGTGACTAGCTGCAAAATACCCACGGTGGGGATGCCTTTTTTCGAACTAGTGTTGGTGTTGCCGGTGGTGAAAAAGGCAACGACTAGGAAAAGGGCGATGAATGATGTCACGGTTAGTAGACGCTTATTCATTTTTTACTCCTTCAAACTTCTAAGATACTGGCCCAGACAGGTTTTAGACAAAAAGAAAAGCCTGCCTGGGTATTGTGATTAAACCCAAACAGACTTTTAATGAACTGCAAAAGAGCCGGTTGGGACAAAACTGTTGTCACAGCTTGTCCAATCGACGAGCTGCTTTCCTACCGGCGCCACCATTGGCGGTTAGATTGTGAAGCAAACTGACGCATACGCGACTCCTTAAAACATCTAAAAGTTAAGTTAAGCATACAAGACAGGACTAGGCCTGTCAAGAAAAAATGAAAAAATTATCAGAAAAGTCTACAATGAACGTTAAGAGAAGAATTAGTCTTGGAAGAAGCGGAAACGAACGTCTTCAGCTAAGTAATCCTTGTCACCAGCTGGTGCAACAATTGAACCAAATGGCATTTGACCACGCAATGTCCAGTTTTCAGGCAAGTTAAATTCCTTAGCAACGGCTGCATCAATCAATGGATTGTAGTGTTGCAATGAGGCACCAATACCCTCTTCAGCTAGACGCATCCAAACGGCGTAAAGAGAAATACCAACAGCTTCTTCAGCCCAATCAGGGAAGTTGTTAGCGTAAAGTGGGAAGCCTTCTTGCAAGCCCTTGACGATGTTTGTATCAGTATAGAACAGAACAGTACCAAAGCCGGCCTTGAAAGCGCCATCAACCTTGGCCTTCGTAGCAGCAAAGGCTTCTTCATCAGCAGAAACCTTCTTCAATTCAGCTAATGTGATGTCCCACAAACGGTCGTGAGCGGCACCAGTCAAAACAACGGCTTGTGTTGATTGTGAGTTAAAAGCTGATGGTGTGTTTTCAATAGCTTCTTTAATAATTGAGTTAAGTTCTTCAGGAGTCTTTGAAACGTCCTTACCAAGGGCGTAAATTGAACGACGCTTCTTTTGCAAATCTAAAAATTCTGACATATTTCTGTCTCCTTGTTGGTTGTATTTTTTAAAAGTACAATCATATGGTATAATAGTCTTTAGAAAAATACAAGGACTAATTTTTATGAAACCATCATTACGATTAACAAATGCGCTCCACATCCTTGTTTATGTGGCAACTGCGCGACCAACAGATTCATTAAGCTCAGCTACGATTGCGGGATCTATCAATACGAACCCGTCACGTGTACGGGCTCTTTTAGCCGAATTACAGAATGCTAATATTTTGTGTCGACAGGGTCCTTACCCTGGTCGCCCCGTGCTTGCAAAAGATAGTAAGGAAATTACCTTTGCAGAGGTTTTGCAGGCCGTTGAAGACTGTGCGGCAGTTTTTGCCTTGGATAAACATACTAATCCTGATTGCCCAGTTGGTTCGTCAATTGGTTCGGCCCTGTCAAAGTATTATGGTGAAATTGACCAAGCGGTAATGGCCGTGATGGGCGAAATGACCCTTTTTGATTTAGTAGAAGATGTCAAAAAGAACCAAACACTACCCATCTGAAAAATAATTGCGTTATAATGTCTTCTTAACTCAAAATAGAAAGAAGGGAATGCGATGACGGTTGAAACGAATCGAAAGATTGAGGGATTGGTTGTTTTCCTTGGAGGCGCCATTGGAGGCCTATTCCGTTATTTATTGAGCTTTGTTCCAGTAATTGGGGCGTGGCCATTAACGACGATGCTGATTAATTGGTTGGGGGCCTTTTTACTGGCATTTTTGGGCGCTTATTTGGTTGAAAAGATGGAACGGCCGGCATACTGGCAGTCGTTCTTAGGAACTGGCATTATGGGCGGATTCACGACCTTTGGGACCATGATTTTGCAAACCTTCCATCTCGGCCTGCATCAACCATTTTTGGCCTTTTCTTATCTTTTCCTTTCGCTTTTTGGTGGTCTAGCACTGGTGATTGCCGGACAATTGACTGCCCAAGCCGTTTTGAATCCAAATCAGAAGGGAGTTAGTCATGCTTGAAAACTACCTGCTCGTGATGATTGGGGCCGGGCTTGGAGCCCTTTTGCGGTATCTGTTACTGATTTGGTGGCCACAACGCTTTGATTTGTTTACCGGGGTCTGGGCGGTTAATATTCTTGGATCATTTTTGCTTGGTATTCTTTCAAGTATTGGCCAAGGCTCCCATGCCGTCTTATTGACGCAAACCGGTTTTTTGGGTGGATTAACCACCTTTTCAACGATGATGACCCAGGCGAAGCAAAGAGATGGCCTTTTGAAGCAACTACTTTATTTGTTCGTGCAGGTTCTTGCCGGTGCCACCGCTTTCTTCTTGGGCCAAGTCCTAGCAGGGGCCGTTCGTTAGTATGGTAAAATAGCCCTTAGGATTAGGAGCAACTTATGACAAAGAAAACAGCAATAATTGTGGATTCATCGGCGGCACTGCCGGCCGAAATTCGCCGTTCATATGGAATTGAGGAAGTATCAATTCCGATTTTATTTGGCCAAGAAACCTATATGGGTGGCCAGGATTTAACTTCTCTAGCTGATTTGGTCGAATTAATGACTAAAAAAGATGTTTTACCAACGACATCGCAACCAAGTCCAGCCGAATGGGAACAGGCTTTAAACCAGGCGGTCCAGGCTGGCTATACAGAAGCCATCATCATCACCCTGTCTTCAGGAATTTCAGGTGCCTTTCAAACGGCCAAGCTGGTTGCTGATGGTTTCGATGGCCTTGAAGAAATTCTTGTAGTCGATTCTAAATTGACTAACATGGGGCAGGCTAGTCAAGCCTTATTGGCCGCCAAATTAGCCGAAAAGGGTCGCACTTTGGCTGAAATCGACCAGATGCTTGCGGCTTTCCGTGAGGACCTGGGTGTTCGTTTGGTCGTCAACGATATTTCACATTTGAAGCGAACGGGTCGCCTATCTCGTGGACAAGCCCTTATTAGCGGTTTATTGAATATTAAACCAATCCTATCCTTTGACATCGTTGGGGATGGGAAGATTGGCGCCGTTGGTAAGGCACGGAAGATGTCTGGGGCAAAGGAGCAAATCCAAGAAGCCTTTGAAGACTACCTAAGAGCTGCTGATTTTCCGGTGCGAGCCTACATTATTGATGGTAATAATGCTAAATTAGGGGATAAATGGCTGAAAGACTTTCAGGCAAAGTACCCAACTGTTGCCTTTGAACGCGCCAGCATGGATCCTGTCATTGGTGTGCATACCGGTGATGGGGCAATGGCCGTTATTTGGTCACATGACTGGCAGGTTATGGCAAAAGAAGACTGAGATAGCTATTAATAGTAAATAAAAAAGCCAGCCGTTCGGCTGACTTTTTAGTAAGCAGATAAATATTGGTTAATGTCTGACTATCAAGATGGGTTAGGCAACTTTTTTGATACCCAAGGCTGGGTCCAATTCGCCACCGCGGCCAGCCAATGAATAACGCAAGTACTTTTCATTGACGTCGATGGTCATTTCTTCGTCCATTTGATCGGTTGAATAAGGCTTAGCATAGATTTCACCAAGGTTGGAGTCAATTTTGGCACCAAATTCGGACAAATCAGCATCCTTGTTGACGAACAAGAGGTTAAATGACAAAGCCAAAGTGCAGTTTGCTTCGTCTGAGAATGGGCCAACACCATCGTCAAAGTCCAGAACCATCTTGACGTCGTCGCCTAAGAACTTCTGCAAACGCTCAGTTGCTGCTGGTGTAAAAGTCAATTTCATAAAATATTCCTCCAATTCATCTTTAAGTAACAAGATTAGTATATAATGTTTAACAATGTTTGTCAATTGGTATAGTTGTTATTTTATTTATTTTTCTCGATAGGAAGAGAGAAAAATAGCAAGAAAAACACTTTTAAGGGGTTTTATAGAAAAATGGAAATTAAAAAACATGGAAAAACTTACCAGATTGTCTATGAGGTTTTAAATGCTGTGACCCACGGTCTTGGCTTTATCTTAGCCATTATCGCTAGTGTCTTTTTAGCGCTGAAAATGGTCCGTGATGGGCAGACGAGTGGTATTGAAATCGCGGCGGTCAGTATTTATTTGACCTCGGTATCACTGTTCTTACTGGCTTCGACACTTTTTCACTCACTGGTTTTTACTAGGGCAGCCAAGATTTTCCAATTTATGGATCATGCCGGTATTTATTTCGTGATATTAGGGTCCTATACGCCCTATACCTGGTTAGTTTTGAAAGGTGGTTGGGGCATTGGCATCTGGTCCGCCATCTTATTGATGACCATTGCCGGTCTGATTTATGATTTGTTTCTGGTTGGTCGCTTTCCTTGGTTATCTGTCCTGATTTACCTGGTGATGGGCTGGTTAATTATTATTGCCATGCCGTTATTGTGGACTGCTTTATCACCGGCTGCCTTTTGGTTACTATTAGCCGGCGGCGTGGTATACTCTCTTGGAACCATTTTTTACCTCGTACCAAAAATTCCCATGGGTCACGTTTACTGGCATGTTTTTGTGCTGGTTGGTGCCGGACTCATGTACTGCTCAATATATCTAACTCTTTAGATTGAAAGAAGGTCAAAAAGATGGAAAAGCTGGATTATCGCTTTCAAAGTGCCTGGACAGCCACTGCGTTAAGCAACCTAGAGTCGCCAATTGCAATTGAAAAATCAGCTGTTGTCACGGGTGATGACTGGCAGGTTGATTGGACTGATTTTCAAAACACACCGGTCAAGAAGAGTCCGGAAGTGATTGGTGATCAATTTTATTGCCAGGGTCAGCTGATTTTAAACCAGCAAGCTTGGAATGTTGTTCGTTTTCATATTCATGATGGCGCTGAACACCTGATTGATGATCAGCGCGAAGCGGCTGAGATTCACATCGTTTGTCAAAATCAGCTTGGCCAAACCATGGTGGTCGGGGCCTTTGCCGAAGTCGACGAAAAGCATCCTGTCATCTTCGCTCCACTCTTTTCGGAAGAAAAAAAGACCGTCAATTTGCAGGATTTGCTGCCTGTGGAAAAAACGGGCTGCTTTACCTATACGGGTTCGTTAACCACACCGCCGTTGAAAAAAGACATTAATTGGTTCTTGTTAGACAAACCGGTGGGGATAAGTCCTAAAGATTTGGCAACTTTTGCCGAAGCCTATCCGGATAACTACCGGGATTGCCAGCCCTTATCCGGGCGGACGGTGGTTTATCACCACTTATCACCGGTGACTCATTTAAAGTAAGTTCAAAAGCCCTTCGGGCTTTTTTCAATGCCATTGTTTTCTTTTTGATCTAAGACTAAAATTGATAGATGTAAAATGAGCTTCTCTAACAAATGAGGAGCTTCTTTGATTTCATTCGTCATTTAAAAGGGGATTTTTTTTCATGACCAGTAATTCGCAAATGAATTTTTCGCAGATGAAACGGGCGGCCTTGGTCGTAGCGGCCGCACTGTTTATGCAAATGCTTGATTCAACCATTGTCACAACAGCGCTACCACAGATTGCAACTGATTTGAAGGTGGCCCAGAGTACGGCCTCATTACTCGTGTCAGTCTACATGCTGTTTTCCGCCATCTTTATTCCATTATCTGGTTGGCTAGCCAAAAAGGTTCGCCGCAAGAACTTATTTTTGATTGCCGTGGGTCTTTTCACGGTTTCATCCGTGCTGGCCGGGCTCTTTAACAATTTGACCTATTTGTTGGTCATGCGGGCTATCCAGGGGATGTCCGGGGCCTTGATGGTGCCCGTCGGCCGCTTAATTATTTTGGAAAATACGGAACCAAAGAAAATGCTCCAAATCCTGTCTTACCTGGTTTGGCCGGCACTCTTGGCACCGGCCATTGCTCCTTTACTTGGGGGTTACGTCATTGCTAGTTTGTCCTGGCATTGGATTTTCTTTTTGAACCTGCCAATTGGCCTGTTAATCATTTTAACGGGTGCATTCTTTATTTTGGATGATAACGAGCGGGAAGACTTGCCCTTTGATTTATTTGGTTTCTTGCTCGTGGCAGTTGCCGGTGGGGGGCTTTTGATTGCTTCTGAAATTCTTTCACGCGCGCTATCGCTCTTTTTCTGGGGCTTCTTGGTACTGTTCGTAGCACTCGTCTTTTTGGCCTTGGCCTGGCACCATCTTTCAGCTAGCGACCAACCGCTTTTCTCGCTAGAGCCGCTAAAGGTCAAAACATTCCGTGTCTATGAATCGGGTGGATCAATCTTTTGGATGACGATTGGCGCTTTGCCATACCTTTTGACCTTGGTCTTGCAGGTCGCCTTCCATTGGTCACCAATCATGGCTGGAACCTATGTCATCTTTATCTTCATCGGCAATATCGCCATTAAGCCCTTTACCACAGTGATTATTCGCCGCTTAGGCTACAAGTATGCTCTAGTAGTGGCCCTGAGCTTGGCTAGTTTGGCAACGCTGCTGATGGCCGCCTTTCATGCTGATAGCGCCAAGGTCTGGATTGCCTTCGTCGCTTTCGTATCTGGTGTTGGTCGTTCGTTGGCTTTGACGGCTTATAATTCATTGTCTTTCTCGGAACTTTCAAAGGAACAGAAGAATTCAGCCAATACCTTAACTTCTGTCCTGCAAATGCTTTCACAAGCTTTGGGGGTCGGGATTGTCGCAACAATTTTGGCTTTGCTTGGCCAGGTTATGAAAACCACGCTGGCCTATCAAGTAACCTTCTTGATTGTGGGATTGGTTTCCCTGTACCCACTGTTGGAGGTCTTAACCTTGCCAAAGGATGCCGGGGCGCAAACTCTTAGTTAAATTTAATAAAAGAATGCCAAACAGCGCTTTGTTTGGTTTTTTTTATGAAGAAATTTGCTTTTTAGAAGTGGTCTAGTGGATAATGATGAATAACGAAATTGACAATTATTAGGAGGCGCACATGGTAGCAAAGTATCAAGATGATTTTTATCAGGCGGTCAACCAGGAGTGGCTAAATCAGGCCGAAATTCCGGCCGATAAGCCCGTCACCGGTGGTTTTTATGACTTGGCGGATAAGATTGAAGATTTGGAACGGGCCACGGTCAAAGAAATCGAAGCTGGTCAAAAGGCAGTCGCCGCTTTGGACCAGTTCGTTGCCCTCCATCAGTTAACTAAGGACTGGGACCGCCGAGGTCAAGATGAGGCCGGTCAAGTACAGCAATTCTTGCAGCCGTTGCTCAAGATTGAAAACTGGCATGACTTCCAAGCAGCCGAAGGCCAATTGATTTTGGATTCTTATACGACACCACTGGCATTGACGGTTAGTCCTGATTCAAAGAATACGGCGCGTAACGAGTTATGGTTGGCCAATCCGGGGCTGATTTTGCCTGATACGACCAGTTATCAGGATGAAGATAGCAAAAAGGACCTGTTGGCTACCTGGTCAACAATGGTCACTGGGCTCTTGCAACGGTTTGGTTTTGCAGAAAAAGAAGCGCAAAAATTAGTTGATGAGACTTTGGCGTTTGATCAAATTTTGGCGGATAGTGAGAGTTCTCGTGAAACGTTGTCGGATTATTGGAAGAATTACCATCCAACGGCCTTGGCTGATTTGACAGAACAATTCACCGACTATCGGATTGCTGCAGTAATTGAAAAGGTGCTCGGACAAAAGCCAGAAAAGGTCATTATCTTTGATGGGGCGTTCTTCGATAAGGCGAATGCTGTTTACCAAGAAAAGAACTTTGCTTTGATCAAGTCTTGGTCAATTGTTCAAAATATGCTCGATATTGCCAAGTTATTGGGAAATCAGAGCCGAATCGATGCTGGTGTCTTTGGACGGAAGCTTTCTGGTGCCAAGCAAGCGGTTGATGCCGACAAGGCTGCCTTCCGCCAGGCTCGAGCATTCTTTGCCCAAATCGTTGGTCGTTGGTATGGCCAAACTTATTTTGGTGAGGCTGCTAAAAAAGATGTCGAGAAGATGGTCCAGGATTTGATTGGCGTTTATGATGGCCGCTTTGACCAGCAAAAGTGGTTGTCGGCTGCTACGCGAGAAAAGGCCAAGGTAAAGTTGGCTGCCCTGCAAGTCAAGGTTGGTTATCCTGATCAGATTCCTGCCTACTTGGAGAATCGCAAAGTCGATGTTCACAAGTCGCTCTTGGAAAACGTAGAAGACTTTTCTAAGGCTGCGGTGGCCGATCACTTTAGCCAGTGGGGACAGGCACCCGACACGAGTCGCTGGGAAATGCCAGGGGATCTGGTGAATGCCTATTATTCACCTGAATTTAATCAAATTGTCTTCCCGGCAGCCATTTTGCAAGCACCATTTTACGATTACCACCAATCATCGAGCCAAAACTTTGGTGGAATCGGAACAGTCATTGCTCATGAAATTACTCACGCCTTTGACACTAACGGCGCCCGTTACGATGAACATGGAAACTTGAAGGAGTGGTGGACAAAGGAAGACTTTGAACACTTCGAGCAGAAGACACAAGCGGTCGTTGCTGCTTTTGATGGTCAAGATTCAGCCGGTGCCAAAATTAATGGCCACTTGACGGTTTCCGAAAACGTTGCTGATTTGGGTGGAGTTTCCGCCGCTTTGGCAGCTGCTAAGGAACAAAAGGACTTTGATGCCAAAGCCTTCTTTGAAAACTTTGCGACATTGTGGCGGCAAAAGGCATCACCAGCTTACCTTGCTATGTTAGCGAAGATTGATGTTCATGCACCGGCGAAGTTGCGGACGAACGTTATCTTGCCAAACTTTGATGACTTCCACCAAACTTATGGCATTCAAGCCGGGGATGGCATGTGGTTGGATCCTGAAAAGCGAATCCAAATTTGGTAATACGTTGAAGGCTTTTGCTTTGAGATTAGCTGAAGTGGGGCGAGGAGTCCTCATCTCATTATAAAAAATAGAAAAAGTCAGTTACTGATTTGATTGCCTACATTAAATAGGCACGAATTCTAGCGACGGGCTTTTTCTTTTTTGTTTTGCATTCACGGCAAATGGCATTATTTTTGGAATAATCGCCTAAAAATAATCAAAAAAATCAGAAAAAAGACTTGCCACCTGCAATAATTCTTGTTATTATAGAATAGTTGTTTAGCAAACGGGAGTGTAGCGAAGTCTGGCTAAACGCGACGGACTGTAACTCCGTTCCTTCGGGTTCGTAGGTTCGAATCCTACCGCTCCCATTGCCTCGCTTCAGGCAAAATAGAAGCATTGCCCCTTGGCCAAGTGGTAAGGCAGAGGTTTTTGGTACCTCCATGCGCTGGTTCGATCCCAGCAGGGGCAACTAAGACGCCGGTTCAGTGATGAGCCGGTTTTTTTGTCGTCTTTTTTTCTGATTTTCTTAAAAAATCAGTTTTGGTGAGTATCTGATTTAGAATCGTTATTTTTTGAGGGCTTTCGACAATAAAATTCTGTGAGACCCCAAGACATTTACAGCTTTTTGCTTTATAATTGGTCTTGTTTAAACAAAGAATATTTGGAGGCAATTATGGCAAAATTAGCAGTAACTGACTTGGCCGTGAGCGGCAAGAAGGTTTTGATGCGTGTGGACTTTAATGTCCCTATCAAAGATGGTGTGATTGGTAACGATAACCGAATCGTAGCCGCATTACCAACAATCAAGCACGTTATCGCCGAAAACGGCCGTGCAATCTTGTTCTCACACTTGGGTCGAGTCAAGTCAGAAGAAGACAAGCCAGGTTTGTCACTTGAACCAGTAGCAAAGCGCTTGGGCGAATTGCTTGGACAAGAAGTTATTTTTGTTCCTGAAACACGTGGTGCTCAATTGGAACAAGCTATTGCTGATTTGAAGGACGGTCAAGTATTGATGGTCCAAAACACTCGTTATGAAGATGTTCATGACGGTGAACAAGTTAAGCTTGAATCAAAGAACGACCCTGAATTGGGTAAGTACTGGGCTTCACTTGGTGATGACATGTTCATCAACGATGCCTTTGGAACTGCTCACCGTGCCCATGCTTCAAACGTTGGAATCGCTTCAAACGTTGATCAAGCTGCAGCCGGCTTCTTGATGGAAAAGGAAATCAAGTTCTTGGGTGACGCTGTTGATACACCAAAGCGTCCATTCGTTGCCATCATTGGTGGTGCCAAGGTTTCTGACAAGATTGAAGTTGTTCAATCATTGTTGAAGAAGGCTGACAAGGTTATCATCGGTGGTGGAATGGCTTATACTTTCGATGCTGCCAAGGGCAACAAGATTGGAAAGTCATTGTTTGAAGCCGACAAGGTTGACTTGGCTAAGGAATTGATGGCAGAAGCAGGGGACAAGTTGGTTTTGCCAATTGATGCTGTTGCTGCTGACAACTTTGCTAACGATGCTAAGACAGTGACTGTTGATTCAGACGCTGGTATTCCTGACGGTTACATGGGCTTGGACATCGGTCCTAAGTCAATTGACTTGTTCAAGAAGGTTTTGTCAGATGCCAAGACGGTCGTATGGAACGGCCCAATGGGTGTCTTTGAAATGGAAAACTTTGCCAAGGGAACTTTGGCAATCGGAAACGCCTTGGTTGATGTAACCAAGAATGGTGGTACAACCATTGTTGGTGGTGGTGACTCAACTGCTGCCGTGCAAGCTTTGGGTGTTGCTGACCAATTGTCACACATCTCAACTGGTGGTGGTGCATCTTTGGAATACTTGGAAGGTAAGACTTTGCCAGGTATCCAATCATTGACTGACAAGTAAAAAACGATTTGAAACCAAGCCATTTTGTGCTTGGTTTTTTTATACATAAAATCCGAATTTTTCTTAATAAGTCTGTTAAAATAGAAGCTAATTGTGGGAGAGAAAGCGAACAAAAAGTTTAAATTTGTTTGTTATTTATACTCTTTATAAATAGAAGAAATTAGCGTATAATGACAACAACTTATTTTCGAGAGGTGCACCGTGTCAAAAGAGCAATTAGTTAATGAACAAGCCTATTTAGACCAAACCCTGGGAAAGATTACCGATTCCCTGGAAAGTACCAAAGAGGAGATTAAAAAATCCAAAGGGTCACTGGCAGACGTCGCTAGCGCCTGGGACGATGTCCGGGTCAAAACCAGTACCTATTCTGGCATTGTTGAAACGGCCATGTCCGTTCGGCAACAGCAACAAGCCATTGCAGAGCGTGAAGCAGCCCAATCACGGGCTGAAGTCCGCTATCAGACCTTATCGAAGCAAATTGTTAAGCCATATTTTGCTCGTATCGACTTTACTGATCCCAGTGAGGACAATCAAGAGCCTGAATCAATCTATATCGGTTTAGCTTCTTATTCCGATGACAATGGTCGTTTCTACATTTATGATTGGCGGACCCCGGTTGCCTCCATCTACTATGATGGTGGCTTGGGTGATGTCGAATACTTGACGCCAGTCGGCCCACAAAAAGCCGACGTTTCTTTGAAGCGTCAGTTTGAAATTGAAGATGGGGTCATTGTGACTCTCTTTGATACCGAAGAGGCCATCGGGGATGCCATGCTCTTAAACGCCTTGTCCGGTGAGTCTTCCACTAAGATGAAGTCGATTGTCACGACGATTCAAAAGGAACAAAACAAAATTATCCGCAATACGGATGCTGATTTGCTCTTCGTACAGGGGGCAGCCGGATCGGGAAAGACGGCCGCCATTATGCAACGAGTGGCCTACTTGCTTTACCGCTACCGTGGTAAGTTGAACTCTGGCCAGGTCGTGATGTTCTCACCCAACCAGTTGTTCAACGACTATGTTGACCAAGTTTTGCCCGAATTAGGGGAACAGAACCTGGTTCAGTTGACCTTCTTCCAATACGCATCCCGGCGTTTGCCACGGTTCTCGGTTCAAACCTTAGCCGAACGGTTTGAAAAATCAGTGGAACACGAAAAGATTGAGCGGATGCTTGGATCTTTGCAGATGTTTGAAGCAACAAAGGCCTACGCGGAATCCCTCAATGAAAAGGGACTGGCTGCTCGTAGCTTGAATTTCCGTGGCGAACCACTGATTTCCAAGGAGAAAATCCTAGAAATCTACTATCAATATAATAGTAATTACAAGTTGTCACAGCGCTTGGAAGCCACTCAGGATTCCTTGTTGCGGTCACTGCGAGCCCAAGTCAGTCACCAGATGAAGCAGGACTGGGTCGAATTAGCCATTGAAAACCTTTCAAAGGAGGAATATGACGAATTGGTTGGCGCTGGTGCTACCCGTTTGGGAGATGACCAGGAAGGCGACGCCGCAGCAATGACCCGTCGTCACCAACTGGGTGCTGGTCCGCAGGAGCGCGAGTTTAAATCAGATAAGCAGGAAAGAAATTTCTTGGCTAAGAAAATTACGACCCAGGCTTTGCGTCCCTTGGCGAAGAAGATTCGTCGCTCTGGCTTTATCAACATTAAC
This sequence comes from Fructobacillus evanidus, assembly GCF_963580165.1. Taxonomy (NCBI): domain Bacteria; kingdom Bacillati; phylum Bacillota; class Bacilli; order Lactobacillales; family Lactobacillaceae; genus Fructobacillus; species Fructobacillus evanidus. Next base: position 20,733 of record NZ_CAUZLM010000013.1, on the reverse strand, counting down.
GCGCAGTTCGTTGACTTCTTGAGGGCCTTGCCAAAGTTCTTGTCCCTAGCTGATTTTGGCGTTACAGAAGACGAGTGGCAATCATACTTGAACGAAGTCGTGGCGAACTTGAAGAAGCACGAATTAACGTTGGCAAACACAACGATTTACCTGTATTTGTATGACTTAATTACTGGTAAGCACGGACAACGCGATATTCGCTACCTCTTTATCGATGAAATTCAGGACTATACGCCATTCCAACTGGCCTTCTTGAAGTTCTCCTTCCCAAATGCTAAATTTACCGTTTTGGGTGACTTAAACCAGGCCATTTTCACACAAGACTGGGCAAATAGTCTTGAAGAAGACTTTGCCTCACTCTTCGATCCCGCTAAGGTGGAATTGATTGATTTGACCCAGACCTACCGATCAACGGAACAAATCACGAATTTCTCCAAGGAATTGTTGGCCAATGGCAAAGCGATTGAGGCCTTTAACCGAGAGGGTGAACTGCCAGTCTTGAAGATGGCGAAAACGGCTAACCAGGCTGTTGATTTGGTCAAGGAACAATTGGCTGAAAACGCGGCTGATGGCGAAAAAACGGCGATTATCACTCAGACGCTGGATGCTGCCAGGGAGCTAGCCCAGCAGCTGTCTGACACGAAGGTGACGTTGATTCATTCCGAAAATCAGCGCTTGGCGGCAGGAGCCGTGATTATTCCATCGTACCTGGCCAAGGGCTTGGAATTTGATGCCGTCATCATTTGGCAGGCAGATGCTGCTCACTATGAAAAGGAAGACCAGCAGCGCTTGCTGTATACGGTTGCCTCTCGCGCAATGCACCGTCTGACAATGATTGGTCAAGGCCAGGTATCACCATTGATTGCGGCAGTACCAAAGGACCTTTACGCCACAGTGGAGGATTAAGCATGACAAATTTAGTTGAAAAAATTTATGAGGCCCATCATGGGTCTTTTTTAACGGTTGGAATGACCGGATCCGTTGCGGTCGGTAAGTCGACTTTGGCAGCGGAATTGGCCCAGGGTCTGCAAAAAAAGGGACTTGTGGCCACCGTCATTTCCACCGATGATTTTTTGAAGACCAACCAAGTCTTAAAGGATGAGGGGATTTTTGATCAAAAGGGCTTCCCACAAAGTTATTACTTGCAGGATTTAGTTCAGTTGATTGAAAACTTTCAGGCTGGCATGAAAAATCAGGTTATCAACCGTTATTCGCAGACCTGGGCCGACATTGTACCAGGTGAAAAGCAGAAAATTAGTCGACCGGATGTCTTAATTATTGAGGGTGTCGTGGCCCTTCAACTGCCTGCAGAAAGCCTCGATCAAACAGTGTTTGTGGAAGCGGATATCAGCGATATTAAGGACTGGTACTTGGAACGAAACTTTTTGGCAACGGTGAAGGCAAGCAACCAACCGCAGTCGTGGCGTTACCAGTATAAAGATATGGCAATTAAGGATTTTTACGACCTTGCTTTATCCGTTTGGGAGCAGACAAATCAGGTCAATTATGATCGCTATATTCAAAAAACGCGGGTGGATGCCGACCTGATTTTAAAACTTGATCGCTATCATCATCCAGTTTCATTAACAGTCGGTTCACGAATACGAGGATAGAAGACCGAATGTTCGGAAATTTGACAGGGGCCATTTCCATTGGTAAGATTGTTGCTTGGGTTTAGAATATTAGAAAAATAACAAAATATGGGTTAAAGTATCCATAGGCAACAAATTTTATTTGCACAACAAATGGAGGAAAAACATGGCAGAGAATACTGACATGAATGGAAAACCCATTAATCGCGCGGCTATGATGGCCTTGTTGATGGTTGGGTCTTTTATCATCATTATCATGCAGACGTCATTGGGAACGGCTTTGCCAACCCTGATGACTGCCTTTAATGTCGATACGGCGACGGTTCAATGGCTGACAACCATCTTTTTGATGGTTAACGGTATTATGGTGCCTGTTTCCGCTTTTTTGACAACGAGAATTCCAACAAAGTATCTTTATCTATCCGCTTTGGTGGTGTATACAATCGGAACGGCAGTTGCTTACGTAACGCCGACGAATGCCTTTTGGCTATTGATGGTCGCTCGTGCTTTGCAAGCGATTGCCGCTGGAATCGTGATGCCATTGATGCAGGTTGTGGCGCTAACACTTTTTGATGCCAAGTCCCGTGGTAAGGCATTGGGAATGGTTGGGCTGGTTATCGGAATGGCGCCTGCTATCGGACCAACGTTGACCGGTTGGATTTTGGATTCAAAGCATGATGTTTTGGGGATGACTGTTGGTGGTGACTGGCGGTCAATCTTCGGTATGGTCTTGCCACTGGCTGTGATTGTCTTAGTTTTGTCAACCATTTATTTCCGCAATGTTTTGGAAACGCGTAAGGTTAGTTTGGATATCCGCTCGTTGATTGAATCAACGGTTGGTTTCGGTTTGGTTTTGTTTGGATCAGCCATGGTTTCAAACTATTCATGGACAAACTTTACTTGGGTGTTGGCACCAATGATTGTTGGGGTCTTAGTGATTGCTGAGTTCGTACGTCATCAACTCCACATGGAAAAGCCATTCTTGGACGTTTCTGTCTTTAAAAATAAGCAATTTGCTTTGACGTCGGCCTTGGTTGCCTTGACCTTTATCGCCATGATTGGGGTTGAGATGGTCTTGCCAATCTATATGCAACAGGTTCGTGGCTTGTCAGCCTTAAATTCAGGTCTGACACTCTTGCCTGGTGCTTTGATGATTGGGGTCATGTCACCAATTGCTGGCTATTTCTATGACCTTTATGGAGCAAAACGCTTGGCTGCCTTTGGTTTCGCCATGATTTTGCTGGGGACGATTCCGTTCCAATTCTTGACTGAAACGACACCAACGATTTATATCACGGCCTTGTACATGGTTCGAATGATGGGTGTCGGAATTACGATGATGCCATTGACGTCATCTGCTATGGGCGCTTTGCATCTCAATCAAACGGCCCAGGGAACTGCTGTTAATAACACGGCCCGTCAAATTGCGGCCTCATTGGGGACGGCAATCCTTGCTTCTGTGATGCAGTCACAAATTAATAACAACCTACCAAGCGATTCTCTGAAGACGGCTGATCCGATTGCCTATGGTTCAAAGGCCTTACAGGCCAGCTTGGATGGTTTCCATGCGTCCTTCCTCTTGGCCGCTTGCTTTGCTTTGCTCGCCTTTGCGCTGTCATTTTTGATGCACAAGGGTAAGGTGGAACCAAAGCCTGCAGCAGGAAAGGAGAACTAAGATGATTATCTTTATTCTATTTATTTTCGTTATCTTAGCTTTTGTATCGCTGATGATGATTCAGGATATGAGAAAGCGGATTATTGCTGTTGCTGTTTCTTTCTTAATTGTGATCAGTTCAGTTGTTTTAATCATTGCCAATATGCATGATCATTTTGGCATGAAGGTGCAGACAACGACGACCAAGCAGCAAATCTATTCTGTCCAAGGCCAAAACATCTATGGTGTCTTGTCATACCAACAAATTGGGACATCTGGTAAAGAAAAAATCTTTATCTATCGCGATACGTCAACCAGTACAACACCAACAGTGGCCAAACCCGATTTGAAGACCAAGACGGCTATCCAAAATGTTCAAGGAAATCAGGCCTTTAAGGTAACCACTTCTAAGAACTATGTTTACCGAAACGGCTTCTATAAGTTTATGTTTGCAATCTCAGGTAACAATCATGACTTGAAGTCACGTCAGGTAACCTACCAAGTGCCACCAACATGGTTGGCACTCTCATCACAAGATGGTGAACGTTTGAAGAGCATTGTTTCGGGAATGGCTAACCAGGCAGACTTTATTCAATGGTTCCAGCAGGTTAAGTCACAGTCGCAAACCGATCCGGATGGAGCAGCGCAAACTGCTGTTGCTTATTATCAAAATCTTTTAGCTAATAATCATTAAAAATTAGTTAAAAGGAAGCTGTACTTTTTAATTAAACTAGTATGATTCCACCTAAATTAAGTGAAAAATATTGCTTAGTCTTGATTTCTATGTTACAGTAACAATGTAATTTAGGTTTTGATTTTGATTTGTTTTTTTCGGAAGGCGTCATACCAACAATTCTTAATTACAACTACAATTTTGGGATGACCCAAGGAGAAACAATCATGGAAAAAGGCACTGTAAAGTGGTTTAACAGCGAAAAGGGCTACGGCTTCATCACACGCGAATCAGGCGAAGATGTGTTTGCACACTTCTCAGCAATCCAAGGCGACGGATTCAAGACTTTGGAAGACGGCCAAGCCGTAACTTTCGATGTTGAAAACTCAGACCGCGGTTTGCAAGCTGTTAACATCAACAAGGACTAATTACTTAGTCTTTGTCTAAAAACTCGGGAATTTTTCCCGGGTTTTTTCTTTGGAATAAATTCAATTCAAAGACCAAATGTTGTATAATAGCAAGGAATCTTAATTGTAATAATCAAAGGAGCATGGAAATGGCAAAATTAGTTTTGATCCGTCACGGACAAAGTGAATGGAACGCATTAAACCTCTTTAATGGTTGGATTGACACCAAGTTGTCTGACAAGGGAATTGACCAAGCTAAGCAAGCTGGGGTTCTCTTGAAGGAAGAAGGGTTGGTTTTTGACCAAGCTTATACTTCTGTTTTGACACGTGCTATCACTACTTTGCACTACGCATTGGAAGAAGCTGGCCAATTGTACGTCCCAGAAGAAAAGTCATGGCGTTTGAACGAACGTCACTATGGCGCTTTGCAAGGACAAAACAAGGCAGAAGCCGCTGAAAAGTGGGGCGATGACCAAGTGCACATCTGGCGTCGTTCATATGATGTTTTGCCTCCATTGCTTGAAAACTATGAAGAAACAGTTGAAGTTCAGGGTAAGACTTATCCTGCCTTTGACGCCCGTTACGCTGATGTTCCTTTCGGAGAATTGCCATTGGGTGAAAACTTGAAGGTTACTTTGGAACGAGTATTGCCATTCTACGAAGCCAAGATCAAGAAAGACTTGGAAGAAGGCAAGAACGTTGTGATCGCAGCTCACGGAAACTCATTGCGTGCCTTGGCTAAGCACTTGGAAAAGATTTCAGATGATGACATCTTGAACCTTGAAATTGCTAACGGCCAACCAATCGTTTATGACTTGGCAGATGATTTGTCAATCAAGTCAAAGAAGACGTTGGGCGCATAAAGTCAACAAAAAGCCTGTCTGGGAAGATGATTTCCCCGGTGGGCTTTTTATTAGGATTTTTTAGATAAAGGTAAAAAATATGGAAGAAAAACAGCAAAGGCAGCCGATTTACGACTTACATGAACGGCCTCCGTTTTTTCAATTAATTGGGTTGTCACTACAACATCTGTTTTCAATGTTTGGAGCGACGATTTTAGTGCCGCTTTTGGTTGGTTTAAATCCTGGTGTCGCCCTTTTTTCATCTGGTGTTGGAACATTAATCCACTTGCTAACAACTAAAGGTAAGGTTCCCGCTTATATGGGATCTTCTTTTGCCTTTATCATCCCAATGGCTTCGATGATGAAGACCATTGGCTATCCTGCTGTTGGTCAGGGCGTTGTTTCAGTTGGGATTGTTTACTTGATTATATCCTTGATTGTTTGGCGGATTGGTTCTGCTTGGATTGATAAAATTTTTCCACCAGAAGTTGTTGGACCCGTTATTTTGGTGATTGGTCTCTCATTGGCTGCTACGGCAGCCCAATCAGCGACGGAGCTTAATGGTCACTATGACATCAAGGTCTTTCTAGTTGCTGGCGCAACTTTGTTAATCACGATTTTTGCTAATATGTATCTTGGCGGCTTTTTAGGCCTAATTCCGGTGTTAATTGGCATTATCTTCGGTTACTTGTTGGCTTTGGCACTTGGCTTAGTGGACCTGAGTCCTGTTGCTAGTGCCCACTGGTTTGCGCTACCAAAGTTTGATTTTCTCTTTTCCGGCCATAACGGTCTTTCCTGGCATTTTTATCCAATGGCTGTCTTGACCATGGCCCCCTTAGTTTTGGTGACCTTATCGGAGCATTTAGGCCACTTATTAGTTCTTTCTAAAATTACTGGTCAGGACTTCTTTGAAAATCCTGGATTAAATAAGACATTAGCCGGTGATGGGGCAGCCTCTGTCTTTGCTGGTTTGGTTGGTGGCCCAGCCGTTACCTCTTATGGTGAAAACATTGGTGTGATGCAACTTTCACGTGTTTATTCCGTTTGGGTAATCGGTGGAGCGGCCGTCTTAGCTGCTGGATTTGCTTTTATTGGCAAGTTGTCGGCTTTGATTGGAACGGTTCCTGGTGCTGTCACCGGTGGTGTTGGTTTCATGCTTTACGGTGTGATTGCGGCAGCCGGCTTGCAAGTAATTGTTGATAATAAAGTTGATTATGGGCAAAAGCGGAACTTGATGATTGCTGGTCCAGTCATGGTTGTTGGAATTGGAAACTTCCATTTGGCTCTTGGTTCACAAGTAGACTTCTCGGGCGTCGCATTGGCAACCGTTCTAGGAATCGTTCTGAATTTAGTTTTGCCAAAAGTGGCAAAATCAGACCGCTAAAGTCCTGATTTAATGGAGTTTTATCAACACTTTTCTCATTTTGTTGTTTAATTAGGTTACGATTAAAACAAAATAAAAAATGTTGTGAAATTCCAACAAAGTTGCTTGTATTTGAGAACTTTGACGAGTATTATTGGGGATATATTTTGAGGAGTGCGCCCAACGCCTTGCATCAAAATAAGTTCTTTAGAAAGGAGAAAATCGATGGATGAACCAACATCAACCTTTACTTTGTTGGGTTTGACCTTTAACTGGACAACGATTATTTCAACGCTTTTGGCAATGTCAATCGTGGTCTTGGTAGCGGTTTTGATGACTCGAAAAGTGGGTATTCGTCCAAGCCGAGGGCAGAACGCAATTGAGTATGTCTTAGATTTCGTTCGCGGAATCTTAGGCGACCAGTTGCCGGCCAATTTGGCCCGACAATTCGGTCTCTATTCCTTCACCCTTTTCTTGTTTTTGATTGTTGCAAACGAGATGGGCTTGCTGTTGCAAGTTAAGATGGGTAATGGCGTTACTTATGTTAAGTCGCCAACAGCTGACCCATTATTTGCCTTTACATTGGCGATTATGTCGTTGATGCTTGCCCACGGAACAGGTGTGAAGACACTTGGTTTGGGTGGCTATCTGAAGAACATGTTCTTCGAACCCTATGTTGCGATGTTTCCTTTGAATGTGGTTGAGCAGTTTACGAACTTCTTGACGCTTGCTTTGCGGCTCTTTGGAAATATCTTTGCCGGCGAATTGATGCTCAATTTGCTTGCAAGCATGGCTTGGGGAACTCACCTAAACGGGTTCTGGATTATCCTAGCCTTCCCATTGGAAATTGCATGGCAGGGATTCTCACTACTAATTGGTGGAATTCAAGCCTATGTCTTTGTCATGTTGACTGCTGTCTTTACGGCTCAGTTATCTGGCAATGAATAGGATTGACTTGGTCTGGCACAGCGTTAGGCCACACGCGGGAGCGTTATCATCCAAACCGAAAGAAAAAAACGCGGAGCGTTTTAGCATTAAAGGAGAATTACAATGGATTTACACAACTTAGGCGTAATCGCAGCCGGGATTGCCTTTGCGGGATCTGCCATCGGTGGTGGTATCGGGGTCGGTGTGATGTACTCACAGTTCTTAGCTGGAATGTCTCGCCAACCTGAATTGGCTAACAAGCTTTTGTCACGTGCCTTCTTGGGATTGGCCTTGGCTGAAGCCACACCAATTATCGTTTTGGGTATGGCCTTCACACTTATCAACAAGTAATAGTCCCAGAGGGAGGAAAAAATGATGGTTCCAACACTATCAATGACAAAGGCCATGCCTTTAGGTGATATGGTCTTCATTATCGTCGCTTTCCTTACTCTGATGGTCATCTTGAAGCACGTTGCTTACGGTCCTTTAACTAAGGCATTGGATGCACGTGCAGATAAAATTAACAACGATTTGGATAGTGCCCAAAAGGCAAACGAAGATGCAGCCAAGTTGGCTGCACAACGCGAACAGGAATTGGCTGAAGGAAAAGACCAAGCCAGTCAAGTGATTAGCGCTGCTAAGAAATCAGCTAAGGATCAGTCAGAAGCTCTCTTGAAGACTGCTAATGACCAGGCCTTAAGCTTACGTAAAGCAGCTGAAAATGATGCTGATCAGTTGAAGACTGAGGCGTTGACTTCTGCCAAGAAGGATGTTGCAGACTTGTCTGTAACGATTGCATCTAAATTGATTCAAAAGAATTTATCTGCTGATGATCAGCGGTCTTTGATTGATGCCTATTTGGCAGACTTAGACCAGCAGTAAGGGGGGCGTATGGCCAAGCAAAAAGAAAAAATTGTTAACCAATACGCCCAAGCAATCTTGGCTTGTGCAGACGAACACGATGTTTTAGAAAACATTAGTGCAGACTTGCTAGCCATTCGTTCAGTGGTTGTCGCTGAACCAAAATTAACTTCTTTGTTAACAGCACAGACAATTTCTGATGCTGACCAAGGTGGGTTAGTTGATGCGCTGACGCAAGGCGCAGATAATGCAGTGGTGAACTTGGTTAAAATTCTTTTGGCCCACCACCATTTCGCATATTTGCCTGCAGTAGTTGATCGTTTCTTTGACCTTTACCAGCAAAGTCAGGGCATTCAAGCCGTGACCATCACCACAGCGGTGGAAGCTGATGAAGACCAAAAAGAGCGGTTGTCAAATGCTTTTAAGAAGCAAAGTGGCGCAAAGAAAATCCAAGCAACCTATAAAGTCGATCAAGACATTATTGGGGGCGTGGTAATGCAATCGAAGTCGTTGTTAATTGACGGCTCATTGCAGTCAAAGATTGCCAAAATGAGGGCAGAGTTACTAGGTTAGTGAGGAAAAGACATGGCGATTCAAGCTGAAGAAATTTCTGCTTTAATTAAGCAGCAGCTCGAAAAGTTCGACACAAAACTGACTGTAGAAGAAATTGGTACTGTTACCTATATCGGAGATGGAATTGCACGAGCTACTGGTTTGGCAAATGCCCTTTCTGGTGAATTGGTCGAATTTACAAACGGCGAATTCGGAATGGTCCAAAACTTGGAAGAGAGCGAAGTCGGAATTATCGTTTTGGGTAGTTCAGATGGTATCCGCCAAGGTGATACAGTTAAGCGAACTGGACACATCATGGAAGTGCCAGTTGGTGAAGAACTTATCGGGCGCGTCGTCAACGCATTGGGACAACCAATTGACGGATTAGGCGACTTAAAAACAACGAAGACACGACCAATCGAAGTAAAGGCTCCTGGTGTCATGGAACGTAAGTCCGTTTCAGAACCTTTGCAAACTGGAATTAAGGCCATCGATGCCTTGGTTCCAATCGGACGTGGACAACGTGAATTGATCATTGGTGATCGTAAGACTGGAAAGACTTCAATTGCCATTGACACAATTTTGAACCAAAAAGACCAAGACATGATTGTTGTTTATGTCGCTATTGGTCAAAAGGATTCAACTGTTCGTGAACAAGTTGAAACATTGAAGAAGATGGGCGCAATGGATTACACCATTGTTGTTAATGCTGGCCCATCTGAAGCTGCCGCTTTGTTGTACTTGGCTCCTTATGCCGGTGCAGCCATGGGTGAAGAATTCATGTACAACGGCAAGCACGTCTTGATTGTCTTTGATGACTTGTCAAAGCAAGCAACGGCCTACCGTGAGATATCTTTGATCTTGCGTCGTCCGCCTGGACGTGAAGCTTACCCTGGTGATGTCTTCTACTTGCACTCACGTTTGCTTGAACGTGCAGCCAAGTTGTCAGACGAACTCGGTGGTGGATCAATGACTGCTTTGCCAATCATTGAAACACAGGGTGGTGACGTTTCTGCATATATCCCAACCAACGTGATTTCAATCACCGATGGTCAGATTTTCTTGGATGCCGATTCATTCTATGCCGGTATTCGTCCTGCCATCGATGCCGGAACATCTGTTTCCCGTGTTGGAGGGGATGCCCAGATTAAGGCAATGAAGAAGGTTTCTGGAACTTTGCGTTTGGACTTGGCTTCCTTCCGTGAATTGGAATCCTTTGCTCAATTCGGTTCTGACTTGGATGCGGCAACGCAAGCTAAGTTGGGTCGTGGAAAGCGCACTGTTGAAATCTTGAAGCAACCTTTGCACGCGCCAATGTCTGTTCAGCATCAAGTCTTTGTCTTGTATGCCTTGACACACAGCTTCTTGGATGACGTGGCAATCGAAGATTTGCAACGCTTCCAAGATGAATTCGTTTCATACTTGGATGCTAGTCAGAAGGACTTGTTGGACGAAATCGTGACGACAAAGAACTTGCCTGATGAATCTAAGATGGATGCTGCAGTGAAGAGCTTTAAGGATGGCTTTGCTGGCTCAGTTGACCAATAAAAGGAGGCAACATGGCTTCTTTACAAGATATTAAACGGCGAATTGGCTCAACAAAAAAGACTCGGCAGATTACAGCCGCAATGCAGTTGGTTTCAACTGCAAAGCTAAGCAAGATTCAAAATTCGGCCACTGGTTATCATGAATATGCTAACCGTTTGAAGGCAGTTGTGGGTCACTTAATTGAGGCGCACGTGTTGGACAATGTCGATTCTGCTCATTTACCAATGGTTGCAAAGCGGCCGGTAAAGAAGACAGGAATCTTGCTTGTGACCTCAGACCGAGGTTTAGTTGGGTCTTATAACGCCAACATCATCAAGGAAACCAATGCCTTGATGGAAAAGCACAACTTAACCAAAGAAAATACTGTGATCCTAGCAATTGGTGGTAACGGAGCTGATTTCTATAAGCAACGTGGCTTCTCAATTGCCTTGGAACACCGCGGTATTTCCGATGTCCCAACCTTCAATGAAATTCGCCAACTGTTAAAGACGGTGATTTCATTGTATGAAGCGGAAGCCTTTGACTCATTGCACTTGGTTTACAATCACTTTGTGAACCGTTTGGAGTCAGAGCAACGTAACACGCAATTGCTGCCATTGACAAAGGATATTTTGGAAGACATGGATGATAGTCACGAACACGTGGCAGCGGACTTTGATGTTCAATCAGCCTATGATTCCGAACCTGATTCAACTGCAGTTTTGAACGTGGTTTTGCCACAATACATCCAATCATTGGTTTTTGAAGCCGTATTGGATGCCAAAACGGCGGAACATGCCGCATCATCAACGGCGATGTCATCGGCAACCGATTCAGCTGACGATTTGATTGGTACGCTTGGTTTGCAATATAACCGTGCGCGTCAAGCACAAATCACGACTGAAATCACCGAAATTACTGGTGGTTTGGTTGCTTTGGAATAAGCTAATCGCAGCATCTTTGCTGATTTTTATGCAGCAAAGCTTTGAATTTGAAAGGAAACAACGATGACTACTGGAAAAGTCGTACAAGTGATCGGTCCAGTTGTTGATGTTGCCTTTGAAGAAGGGCAAGTTGTTCCTGAAATCAACAACGCCTTGTTGGTTGATTTGGGATCTGACAAAACATTGACGGTTGAAGTTTCTTTGGCTTTGGGAAACGGTGTTGTCCGTACCATCGCCATGGACTCAACTGATGGATTGCAACGCGGCATGGCCGTGACCGATACCGGTAAGCCCATTGAAGTTCCCGTAGGGGAAGCTACTTTGGGTCGAGTTTTCAACGTCTTGGGTGAACCAGTGGATAATGCAGGTGCCATCGACTCTTCAGTCGTACGCCACCCAATTCACCGTGATGCCCCTGAATTTGATGAACTTGCAACTTCAACGGAGATTTTGGAAACAGGAATCAAGGTTATTGACCTCCTGGCACCATATATCCGTGGTGGAAAGATTGGGCTCTTCGGTGGAGCCGGGGTTGGAAAGACTGTTCTGATCCAAGAATTGATCCACAACATTGCCCAAGGGCATAATGGTATTTCTGTCTTTACTGGTGTCGGGGAACGTACCCGTGAAGGTAATGACATGTACCACGAAATGAAGGACTCTGGCGTTTTGAAGCAAACTGCCATGGTTTATGGACAGATGAACGAACCTCCTGGTGCACGTATGCGTGTTGCCTTGACTGGTTTGACAATGGCCGAATCATTCCGTGATAACGAAGGTAAGGACGTTTTGCTCTTTATCGATAACATCTACCGTTTCACGCAAGCTGGATCTGAAGTTTCTGCCCTTTTGGGTCGTATTCCTTCAGCCGTTGGTTACCAGCCAACGTTGGCTTCTGAAATGGGCCGTTTGCAAGAACGAATCACTTCTACTAAGAAGGGTGCCGTTACTTCAATCCAAGCCGTTTATGTGCCAGCCGATGATTATACCGACCCCGCACCTGCAACGACTTTCGCCCACTTGGATGCCACAACCAACTTGGAACGTTCATTGACACAACAGGGTATTTATCCTGCCGTTGATCCTTTGGCATCAACTTCTTCAGCTTTGGACCCACAAGTTGTTGGTCAAGAGCACTACGAAGTTGCCACTGAAGTGCAACGGACTTTGCAACGTTACCGTGAATTGCAAGATATTATTGCAATTTTGGGTATGGATGAATTGTCAGACGAAGAGAAGGTTACTGTTAACCGTGCTCGTCGTATTCAATTCTTCTTGTCACAACCATTCTCAGTTGCGGAAACCTTTACTGGTGTGAAGGGTGAATATGTTCCTGTTTCAGAAACTGTTCGCTCATTTAAGGAAATCTTGAACGGTCAGTATGATAACTTGCCTGAAGATGCCTTCCGTAACGTCGGCGCTATCGAACAAGTGGTTGATAAGGCCAAGACGATGGCCCAATAAGGGGGTAATCCATGGCTGATGAAGAAACAAGCTCACGGGGAATCACAGTTAAGATTGTGACCCCTGAAGGCCAAGTCTACGACCAAGACCAAGTTGAAATTGCTGTGATTAACACACAGGGTGGACAACTTGGAATTATGGCCGGCCATGAACCAATTTTGGCCGCCATGGCCATTGACGAAATGTTGGTTAAAAAAGACCAGCAAGAAAAGTCACTCGCCGTTAACGGTGGCGTGGCTGAGTTTTCTAATAATCTGTTGACGGTTATCGCCGACAGTGCGGAAACTGCTGATAATATCGATGTGAACCGTGCCGAAAGTGCCAAAGAACGTGCGCAAGCGCGTTTGAACCACGCACAAGAGGTTAAGAATCAACACGAAATGGATATGGCTCGTGTCGCTTTGATGCGTGCCGTTAACCGTATTCATGTTGCTTCAATTCGCTCAGGTCGTTAAAATCAAAAAGGGAGTTAGCTGTTGGCTAACTCCTTTTTTTGTCTTAAAAGTAAAAATCAGCGTGGCGAGAGCCAAGCTGATTTGCCGGGAAAATTAGTCTTGTGGGCCTTCTTATCATAATTTTAAAAACAAAATGGCGACAAAAAGGTTATCATGGGACGTAAGGGCGGTTATACCTAGATTATTTTCTCGCCTAAAAAAAGAAAGGAGTGTCATATGAATGTCAAAAAACAATTATTAATTGCTGCTGGCTTGGCCGGGTCCGTCGCGGCCGGTCATCAGGCGGTTAGTGCTGATCAGGTACAGAAACACACGGTTGCTTCTGGCGAAACATTGTCAGCGCTTGCATCACGTTTTAATACGACAGTTGCACAGTTGGCATCGGATAATCAAATTCAAAATGTTGACCAAATTTATCAAGGTCAAGAATTGATTATTGGTGTTGCCAATTCGAAAACGGTAACACCAAGTACAACAACGTCAAGTACAACAACGACCGCGGAGGGAAATATCTACCGTGTTCAAGCGGGGGATAACCTTTGGACTTTGGCACAAAAGTTTGGCTTGAGTGTTGATCAGTTGGCCCAGGAAAATGGCATTAAGGATACCAACCAAATTTTTGTTGGACAGACTTTGTCAATTAAGAATGCTAGTCAAACGAGCTCTCAGACAGCAGTTTCCCAGGCACCGGCCTCACAGTCAACGAGCTCTCAGACAGCTGTTTCCCAGGATCCTGTATCGCAGGCAGTGGCATCACAAGCACCGGCCTCGCAGTCAGCAAGTTCTCAAGTAGCTGTATCGCAAGCTCCTGTATCGCAGGCAGTGGCATCACAAGCACCGGCCTCGCAGTCAGCAAGTTCTCAGGTAGCTGTATCGCAAGCTCCTGCGTCTCAAGCAGCTACACCCGTTGCGGCTAGTCAACCAAGTCAAGCGGTTCAAAGTAATAGCTTGGATAGCGACCAAGCTGAAGCACAGGCCCTTCAAACAATTATTATGAAGGAATCTGGTGGCAACGTGAATGCGGCAAACGGCATTTACTTTGGAATTGGCCAGTTATCACCAACTTTGCGTGCTCGCTATGGTGGTAATTCAACTGATTATCAAGATCAGTTACAGGCAATGAAAGCCTATATTGCTGCTCGTTATGGGACTGCACAGGCCGCATTGGCCCATCATTTGCAGTATGGTTGGTACTAAAATCAAAAAAATAAACTTTTTTTGATTTAGGTGTTGACGAAAGCGTCTTACCTTGATATACTAATATAGTTGTTTGATAGAGATATCAAGTAACAACTGACCATGGCTCGTTGGTCAAGTGGCTAAGACGCTGCCCTTTCACGGCGGAATCGAGAGTTCGATTCTCTCACGAGCTACTATTAAAGTCGCAACTTCGGTTGCGGCTTTTTTGTTGTCTAAAAAATGGCAACGAAAAAACCACTGATTCGGCTTGGTAAGGTAAGGAGCCTTTAAGCTCTTTTACTATTTGCCATCACACGTTATCAGTGGCTTTTTACGATAATTTTTACTTTTCTGGTTGGGCTAGCTTGTTAACTGGTGGGTTAAACTCACGCATTGCTTCCGCAAGGTGAACCAAGTTGGTAATCAAGCGTTGGTTAGGGGCTGGTACGCCGTTCTTTTCGGCCAAATCAGCCAAGTAGCCGTTGATGTAGTCAACTTCCGTTGGGCGGCCCTTAACAAAGTCTTGATACATAGAGGGGAAGTGAAGTGGATTACCAACGCGAGAAACGTAATCCACTTGTTCCAACATTTCTTGTTCCGTTTCAATTAATTCGATGCCGGCTGCCTTGGCACCTGCGTAAACTTCTGCAACAAGAGGGGCGGCAATCGTTGAAACAAAGTCCTTGTATTCAATCAAGTGACCCATGCGTGATTGGAACATGGTGGCGATTGAGTTTTCCACTGAGTTAAAGGTTACCTTCGTCAACAATGTTCCCATAAAGTTTTCAGAATAAGATGGGTTCAAGCCAGCTGCTTGGAAATCTTTTTGAACTTCATCCATGACCTTGGATGGCTTTTGGGTCAAGTTTGCATAAACAGAACTCGTTTCACCAATAAAGTCAACATCACCAAAGTTGTTCAAGATGGTTGCAATCATGGCTGTTCCACCAATAATGTGCTCGTCATCGAAGTATTCTTGAATCTTTTCAATGTGACCCATACCGTTCATGGCTGCCAAAGCGGTTTGGCCTTTTTGGAACTTAGGTTGCAAGCGCTTCAACGCATCTGCCAATTGCATTTGCTTCATGAAGAAAATCCAGACATCTGGAGTGCCTTCATATTCTTCTGGTGAATAAATATTAACCTTAATGGGCGTCTTGTCTTCGTGGTCGACTGATCGGTAAACCACGTCGCCCTGAGCCTTAATCACGTCAACAGAGCCTTGTGTTGGTTCAACAAAATCAACGTCGAGACCAGCTTCTTCTTGCAACAAGAGACCATAACGAAGTCCCATCGCACCCGCACCAACAACAGCATATTTCATATTGATTTCCCCCTTAGTGTGAAAACATTCTAATCTTTTTCTCATAATATAACAATAAACTAAGAATCATGCAAGTTTAGTTTTATTTCGATATAATGGAGAAGTTAATACTAGAAAGAGATAATAGAAACCATGGAAAAAGAAATTTATTTAACCGGTGATCGTCCAACCGGAAAACTACATATTGGTCACTACATTGGATCTCTCAAAAATCGAGTGGCCATGCAGAACTCCGGAGAATTTGATCCCTACATTATGATTGCGGATACCCAAGCCTTTACGGATAATGCACGTAATCCTGAAAAAATCAGACAATCACTGACTGAAGTGGCCTTGGACTACTTGGCAGTTGGTTTGGATCCTAAGAAATCAACTATTTTTGTCCAATCCCAGATTCCAGGTTTAGCCGAATTAACGATGTACTTTATGAACTTGGTTTCATTGGGGCGGTTGGAACGCAACCCAACGGTCAAGACCGAAATTCAACAAAAGGGCTTTGGAGAAGGGATTCCGGCTGGATTTTTAACATATCCTGTTTCCCAGGCTGCGGATATTACGATTTTTAAGGCCAAAAAAGTTCCAGTTGGTGATGACCAAAAGCCAATGATTGAACAAACGCGTGAATTGGTTCGTTCCTTTAACAACGCCTACCAAAAGGACGTTTTTGTTGAACCTGAAGGCGTCTTTCCACCAAAGGGGCAGGGACGCCTGCCGGGAATTGATGGAAATGCCAAGATGTCCAAGTCATTAAATAATGGTATTTATCTCTCTGATGATCCGGATACTTTGGCTAAGAAGGTTAAGTCAATGTATACTGACCCCACTCATATTCGAGTTGAGGACCCAGGCCATGTTGAAGGGAACGTGGTCTTCACCTATTTAGATATTTTTGACCCCGATCAAAATCGGGTACAAAGCCTAAAGGAACAGTACCAAGCCGGTGGTTTAGGTGATATGAAACTAAAAAAGCACCTGTTAGAGGTAATGGAAGCTGAATTAGCACCGATTCGTGAACGCCGATTAGAATACGCACAAGACATGGACCAGGTATTGGCGATGTTGAAGCAGGGTTCAGAAAAGGCAAATCAAAGAGCTGAGGAAACGATGCAAGAAGTTCGAGCAGCCATGGGTATCAATTACTTTAATTAAGAACAGTTCTCGATTACAATGGTTTCGCTTTGCTTTTTTTTGTTACATGACGTAAACTCTTTTACATAAGAATGTTTTTTATTTATCGAAGAGGACCGTCTTGTGTTAATATCACCATTAAAAAAGAGACCATATTTATCAAAGTGCTTTTTAGCACTTTTTATTATTTTATCGATTATGTTGCGCTTCAATAGCGGATTTTTAGAGTTAATGGACACAGTGTTTGCCATTATCGCTCAGGAAATTGCTAGTCATTTCCTATTCTTAGCTGGTCCAGCTAATGTCATGGGGAGCTTGTGGTTTATCTGGTTAGTTAATATTTGTTGGGCTCTCTTTATTCGGTCCCTGGGCTTTAAGGTTGGATCTTGGTGGGCAATTAATGTCACCACAATTTTCTTCATCAGCATGATTATTTGGTCAGCGGCGGTTTTCTTAAATTGGGATCATGGATTAACGTTGGACCAAACAATGCCTGATTTATCATTGGCTATGTGGGCGCTGTTCTTTTTTGAATTTGACAACATCTTAGTTCGTCGTCTTCACGTTGCTCACTGGGTTAAGACAACGATTCAAACTGTCTTTGTGCTGACGTGGATTGTGTTAGCTGGCAACAAAATGGTTGGGAGTGATTTGTCCTTTACCACGGTACTGGGGGCCTTCCTACTGGCCTATATTTACTTCCGTCTAGCAGCTAAGGTCTATTTAAAGCACGTTAAGAAGAGTTGGCTAGTGATTTTTGCGGTTGACGGTGATATTTAAATTGTGTTATGGTAGGAACAACAAACAAAGAGGTCGCAACTAAAATGAGTAGCCCTGTAGAGTCTGGCCAAGACAAGGACGCAGGGTGGAAGGTGCAGTTGCCGAAAGGAAATTCTTGGTCAAGAGTTTTCCTTGGGACGTTGAAGAAGATTCATCGGACTGTCGTTTTTAACGGTGCGCTTTGCTAATCATTGCTATCATTATTGAACGAATTTACCGCCTGTTTTTGTTTTGTGACAAAAGCGGGTTTTTTATTGTTTGAAACTAATATGAAGGAGTCATGCAAATGGCTGAACAAAATCAAAATACCATCAAGCAAGAATTGAAGACGCGTCACGTCTCCATGATTGCTTTGGGTGGATCAATTGGAACGGGGCTCTTTTTAGCCTCTGGAGCAACGGTATCACAGGCTGGACCGATGGGTGCCATCACTGCCTACCTGGTGATGGGCGTGATGGTCTACTTCCTGATGACTTCCCTTGGTGAAATGGCAACCTACATGCCAACCACTGGTTCATTTTCGGAATATGGTAACCGTTTTATCGAACCGGCGATGGGCTTTGCCCTTGGTTGGAACTACTGGTTTAACTGGGCAATTACCATTGCGGCTGAAGTTTCCGCAGTTGGTTTGGTTGCACAGTTCTGGTTGCCACACGTACCGGCTTGGGTTTTCTCAGCGATTGTGTTGGCGCTGATTTTCTTGATTAATCTCTTTTCCGTTTCGACCTTCGGTGAAACAGAATTTTGGCTGTCGACAATCAAGGTTGTGACCATTATTTTCTTCTTGGTTGTTGGTGTTTTGACCATTTTTGGGGTTATTCACTCAAATCAAAACGTTATGCATAACCTGTCCGTTGGTAATCATGGATTTGTTGGTGGTTTCCAAGGAGTCTTGTCGGTCTTCTTAGTTGCTGGTTTTTCATTCCAAGGAACAGAAATGGTGGGCATTACTGCTGGTGAAGCCAAGGACCCATCCAAATCAGTGCCAAAGGCGATTAACTCAGTTTTCTGGCGAATCTTGTTGTTCTATATCGGCGCAATCTTTGTGATTTCTGCCTTGGTTTATTACAAGGATCCAAATTTGCTGTCAGCTGCTAATAACAATGACATCACAGTTTCACCATTTACGATTGTCTTCAAGAATGCTGGCATCGCCTTTGCTGCTTCATTGATGAACGCGGTGATTTTGACATCAATCATTTCGGCAGCGAACTCTGCAACCTATGCTGCCAATCGTACTTTATATGCCTTGGCCAAGAAAGGCCAGGCGCCAAAGATTTTTTCTAAGTTGTCAAAGTTTGGTGTGCCTTGGGCATCGCTATTGTTGACAGTCCTTGTTGGTATGTTTGCTTTCTTGTCAGATATTAAGGGCGGCAGCGAAGCTTACACTTGGTTGGTTGCTGCTTCAGGTTTGTCAGGCTTCATCGCTTGGCTAGGAATTGCCTTTGCGCATTTGCGCTTCCGTCGCGCTTACGTGCGTCAAGGTAAAGATTTGAATAAGTTGGTTTACAAAGCTCGCTGGTTCCCATTTGGACCAATTTTGGCGATTGTTTTGTCAATCGTGGTTATCGTCTTGCAAGATCCAGCATCTTTTGCTCACTTTGATTGGGAAAAGATTGGCATGACTTATCTGTCAGTGCCAATTGTCGTAATTCCATACATTGTTTATAAGATTGTTAAAAAGTCAAAGTTGATTCCATTGGATGAAATTGATTTGGATTCAAAGGCAGAACATTAAAAATCAGTTATTCAGCCGTCTTGGTTGGATAAGGTAGTTTCAGTCAATTAAAAAGCACAGCGATTCTAATTTTGGAATGGCTGTGCTTTTTTATGATGATAACGTTTAATCGCTCATAGCAGACAAGTCGAGGATGGAATTTGAAAAGAGGTAGATAAAACGCTGAGCAAACAAATCAGGCTTGATGGGTTGTTCTTGTGTAAGCCAGATACTGATGGCGGCCATGACTTGGTTAATCGTGAGTTCTGCTAGTGTTTGTGAGGTTAAACCGTGCCGATTGCCTTTGGCGCCATCAAAGTAAGGCATTAGCATGTCGATGTATTGCTGGTTTAAATAGGGACGCCAGGCTGGATCAGCTACTTTTGAATAAAAGACACCAAGAAATTCATGCTTTTCATAAAGGGAAGGAATGACGTTTTCGGCAAAAAAATTCAATAATTCCTTGAAAGAATGGTTTTTATCATGAAAAGCAAAGCACTTTAATTGTTGGTAGGGCTTATTATCGACATAATAATGCAGTGATTGTGTTAGTTCCTCGATGTTTTGAAAATGGTTCTTGTAGATAGCTTGTCTGGAGACACCAAGCTCTTCCGCAATTTTAGCTAGCGAAATATCTTTTGTACTTTCAGCGACTCGGGCGACCTTTAAGTATGCGTAAAAAATGCGTTCGGTTGTCACGGGTTGGGGATTTTCCATGGTGTCCTTTCGATTAAATGAAAATTAATATTGTGGATTATTGAACATTATACCATCTAAAAGACCGATAAAACGGCTTTTTGGAAATTATTTGACTGTTCTGGTTAACACCTGACAACCAAAAAGCCTTGAAAAAGGTAGACAAAACTCGGTAGAATGTAATTGTTGTGACACTGTTATGTCTTTTATTTGTAGCAAAGAGGAGAGACTTTGTGAGGAGATGGAGCAGTCCGCGTGATGTCCGAATGTCGTTTCACTTAATCTGCATTGGTGAGAGGCGAAAGGGCCGGTTGGAGCAATGATGAAACTCCTCTGGTCCTTTTGAGGTTCATAATTTTGTTGGTTAGCAAATCAGTAATTGGTGAACTACGAGTATACATAGGTTTGAAAGTCCACAACAAAATATTTTTTAAGAAAAGAATTGACTGAAGATGAGAGCAGTCAATTCTTTTCTTTTTTCGCTTATATTTAAAAATCCGCAATGATGCTTGTTTAAATATTTATATTTTTTTAATTTGGCAGATTACAAGTTTAATTCGAACGCATCCGTAAAAACTTCCAATGGTGTTTGATAATGATGTAATTTCATGGGCCGCTTGTTAATGAGTTCAACCGCCTCATATAATC
>NZ_CAUZLM010000012.1:0-36458 GCF_963580165.1 Fructobacillus evanidus | reverse complement strand
ATCGTTCAAATTGCTATAGCGCTAGTTAACGCAATTGTCCAAATACTTCCGTTACTTATTCAAGCGGTTATTCAAATAGTTATTGCTTTAGCTGGAGCAATAATTCAGAATTTGCCAACAATATTGATGGCAATTATTCAAATTGGTATTGCGATTGTTCAAGGTGTGCTACAAATAGCTGGCGCATTGGTAGTAGCAGCAGTTCAGTTGGTGTGGGCTCTAATTAAAGGGCTGTTGTCTATGATTGGTGCATTAGGTGGAGCAGTTGCTAACCTAGTGATGTCTATCATTAACGGCATTGGATCATTCGTTGGCAACATTTTTAACGCAGGAGTTAATCTTATTAAGAGCTTCATCAACGGATTAATTAGCTTGATTGGAAATGTTGGACGAGCTGGCAAGGACATATTAGATAACATCGTTAAGGCTATTAAAAACCCTCATCTATTAATTGACGCTGGTAAAGCAATTATTGATGGATTTGTTGACGGATTGAAGTCTGCATGGGAAGCAGGTATGAAATTCATTGGCGGAATTGGTAAGTGGATTAAGGAACACAAAGGTCCAATTAGTTATGATGCTCGCCTGTTGATTCCAGCAGGTAATGCCATCATGGACGGTCTTAATCAAGGTCTCCAAGAATCGTACAAAGATGTTCAATCCAATGTATCTGGCATGGCTGATGACTTGGAGAGTAACTTCAGTGGGCAATTGAACGCTAACGCAACGCAGACAAGCCGTAATGTTAGCCAGATTGAAGTGACGGCTAATAATTCAACCAATGGACTGTTGCGAGAGGTAGTTAAGGCCATTCGTGAAGGTCAAGTTATAACTATTAACGGCAATCAAATGATTGGAGCCACCGCCAATGGATATGATGGAGCGTTGGGAGATATTATGACTGATAGGAGGCGTAACCAACTATGATTGATATTGTTGAAAAAATACAATTTGGTCAGTTTGACTCTAAAGAAGAAGGGTTTTATTTGGTCGAGCGGGAAGCTCCCACCCCTTCTGAGAAGACTGTTACCGAGAACTTGAGTTATGCCAATGGTATTCTTGATTTCTCCAATATCACTGGAGAGCGGTTTTATGACCAGCGTACGATTACCTATCAATTTACTATGCCAAACGTGTCTTATTCTGAACGGAAATTAGTTGAAAACAAGGTAAAGCGAATGATTATGGCACCGTTTGACCAGCGTTTGTATGATAGCCACGACAAGGGCTATTACTGGGTTGGAAAGGCTAAGAGCGTTAAGGTTGATGATGACCAAGCTAACAACAAGTTAGTCTTGAGTATCGAATTTGATTTATACCCGTTCGCAATCAAGAACAACAGTAGCATTGACAACTATGATGACTGGGACACGTTTGATTTTGATAACGATTTCATTCAGCCATTCTCGTACCAGATTGACGGAAAGCGTGACCTTGATTTAATGAACGTTGGTGAGAATAGCCTTAGTCCAACAGTGGTGACGAGTGACAATATCGAGGTTATCAAGAACGGTCGTTCGTATCTGTTCAGTCCTGATAAATCGAAAGATTATCTGTTCTCATTAGAACGGGGCAATAATCATGTGACGATTAAGGGCAATGCGACAGTTCGATTTGTGATTCAAAGTGAGGTGTTGCTCTAATGTACCGAGTAATTGTATATAAGAACGCCAATGACCAGGTCGGTGAGGTTCTACATGAGCCTCGAAACTATGGTAATAAGGCCATATCAGGCGAGTTGGATATGCAGTTCAACGGTATCTCAACAGCCTCATTTACAATCACGATGCAGAACAGCCTCTATCGTCAGTCAGAAGCGATTGCTAACCTCGTGAAGGTAGTTGATACCAATACGGGCAAGGTCGTCTTTGACGGCCGTGTAGTTAAGATTGACGGCTCTTTCAGCGGTAGCCATACGCAAGTCTTGCAATGCGAGGACTGTTTGGCCTTTTTGCATGACAGCACGCAAGTCTATCGGAAAGTCCAAGACACCACGATTCGAGATTTCTTGCAGATGATTGTAGATGAACACAATCGACAGGTAGAGCCATACAAACGTTTCCAGCTCGGTAGAGTGACTGTGACGAACAGCACTGATAATGTCTATCGTTATACAGACGATGCGCAGGATACATTTGACACAATTAAAGATAAATTGGTAAGTCGCTTAGGCGGCTTTTTAATTTGGCACCGTGACGGTAATGGCCAACTGGTGTTGGAGTATTTAGCCAGCGTTGGCGAACATATCGACACACCAATCAAGTTGGGTAAAAACTTGAAAAGTGCCAAGCGTGAATATGATGTCCGAGACATTATCACTCGCCTAGTACCAATCGGTTCGCCAATTGAACAGGAAAATACTCAGCAGTCTAGTGATGATACAGCCGCTGCCCAGCCTAAAACAACGATTGAATCAGTCAATAATGGTATTCGATACCTAGACGACACGGCCTTAATTGGACGCTTTGGCATTATTCAGAAGGCGGTTGAGTGGACCAATGTAAAAGTTCCTAGCATTCTGAAGAGCAAAGGCCAGGAATATTTGCAAAACCAGCGAGTCGGTTTGTTGACGTGGTCGGTTGATGTGGTTGATATTTCTTTGTTAGATCCAACATATAAGTCATTTGAGATGGGTAATTTCTATCCAATTTATGACCAGTTCTTGGGTCTTGTGGAAGATTTACAAGTGGTAGCGAAGAAGTTGGACATCACTCAGCCACATAAGATGTCACTTACGATTGGAACGAAGAATCGGACGCTATCACAGTACCAGTTAGATTATCAGGCGGCTATGCAATATGCCCAGCAACAACGGCAGAACGCTCAACAGACTGCTAATGATTTGAAGAATCGAATTAAGGAACTGTTAGAAGCGACTAATCGTATTCCCGAACAGGATAAAGAGATTGCTGATTTACAAGCACGGCTGAAAGAACTTGAATCACAACAGTCACAATTCTTTGACGGTGCGATTGTTGATGTTTCCGAGTTCCAAGGTGATATTGACTGGAATAAGGTCAACAGTGCAGGACTAGCGTTGGCAATTGTCAGAGTGCAGTACGGTGCTAATCGTGCTGATTTGAAGTATCAACGAAACCTGTCCGCATTAGGCAATCTAGGCGCTAATTACGCCGTTTATTCATATATGACTGCTAGTGATACTGCTAGTGCTGAAAACGAAGCACAGGCGCTTTATACAAGGACACAGCAGGCAAGCAACGGCAAGCAACCACGCTTCTATATGATTGACGTGGAAGAAACCACTGGAAGCAATATGTGTGGCATTGTCGAGGCCTATATGAATAAGTTAAACAGCTTGGGTGTACCAGACAGCAAGATTGTCCTGTACATTGCCAATCAGTTGTACAACTCGTTCAACTTGAACGTTAGTCGTGCTGGTTCAATTATGATTCCAGCCTATCGTTCAACGCCACCAGACCATGCTTATGACTTGTGGCAATACACTAGTTCAGGTTCGGTGATCGGTATTAATGGTAACGTGGACATGAGTAAGAATTACTCTGACAGATTTAAAAATCAGTATTTAAGAAAGGAGTAGAAAATGGCAAATGATAATGGCTTCGTGGATACTACGCCACAGGCTGGTAACGGCGATCAGTACCGAGACCCGACTCATATCCCGAGTGATAACGAGTTTTCGCAAGACATTAAGAGCGGCGTTGTCGATAGTAACAGTCGGACGTTGGCTAAATGGTTGCGTGAGAAGCAGTGGGGGACTGATACACGAGAAGCGTTGGCTTTGTTCGTTGAATGGCTATCCACTAAGTGGCACAGCAATAAAGAATTGATTGATAGTAATTCTAGTCGTCAGTCACAGGTCGAAAAAAGGCAGACGGATTTAGAGGGTCGATTTACTGGTTTACTAAGTGGCGCAACCAAAGATAGCGAGGTGATTGATGCACGAAACAGCCAGACATATGGACAATTTGATGTGCTGGACAAACGGTTTGAGAACATCGAAACTTTGCTATCTAAGTACGTGCCACAAGGATTTGAGGTGACGATTAAGCACAATTTGAATCGAATGCCTGCTGTGTCTGTATTCAGCTATGAATGGGCAATTGGAACAGCCCCTGATGGCTTCGGGACAGAACCAGATGGATTATTCGGTGGGACTAATCCTGTATCAGTAGCCAGTAATGTAGTCTATTCAGATGCTAACACCATCAAAGTTGTTCTTCCGCTGGATTACAAGTTGTCTGGTGAATTAGAACAACACGATAATAGCTGGTACTTGATTGATGGGATTAAGACATTGAAGTTCACGCTTGATTCATCTAATCAGGGGATTCATGTTCCAAATGCCAATTTGGAGAAGTTAGGAAAGGTAGGTGAGTGATGACTGACATTGATTATGGCTATTTGAAAGACGACGATGGCCAGCGTTTCTATCCAATCACTAATTATGAAGTGCTAACGAATAAGCCTGATTTGAGTGACTTTGCAAAAAAATCTGAAATAAAAACAAACAGTGCAGATTTAGCTAATAAGTTTTCAAATTTAAAAACTGACAAGGCTATTTATAATCCGAATGATGTTGTTATATTCAACCTTACATTGAATCAAAGCGTTGCCAAGATTCGTATTACTAAATTTAGGAACGAACAGAATTTAGGTTCGGAAGACGTGCTCGGCTACGGTAATAATTTCCAATATCAATGGCAGGTAAATGGCGACGACAATGCCCAGTATCTTGTTAAGTTCTCTAATTTAGACAACAATGACAATGTTGTGTTTAGCGATTATATTGCTGTTAATGTCAACAGTAATCCAGGTGTGTTTCCTATCATGGGATTTTTGTCGAAATACGATAATTACGACCCAAACGCTCAAAAAAAGATTATTGAATACTTAAGCCGCTTGCATATTAACTACGTTCAATATTATGACTGGTTCGAGTATCACGATATTCCACTTTATACCGGGGACCATAACCAACCATCAGCTTATTGGACTGATTTCGCTAATCGGCCAACACGGTTGGACGTCATTCAAAAATATATTGAATTATGTAAGGAACGCAACATGCGTTCAATGGCCTATGGGTTAATGTATGGGGCAAGTACCAATCAGAATATTAACGGTTTAAACGACTGGTCGTTCTTATACGACAACAAGACTACCTCACATAATCCTGATGGTGTCACAGTTAATCGTCTACCTCACCCTATGTTCAAGAATGACTTATACATTCTAAATTTCTTAAATGACGATACCAAGAAATTGATTTTTGACAGATGGCAGGATGTATTCAATGCCTTACCGTTCGATGGTTGGCACATTGACACGTTGGGAGATTTTGGTTCTAAATATCCATTCAACGCTGATGTTGTTGATAGTAATTGGTTAGCGAATGTCGGATATAAATATTTTGTCAAAGGTGCAAGAGATTATTTTGGCAATGATAAGCAACTGGGTGTTAATGCAGTAGCCACTTATGGATTTAATCCAATAGCCGGTGAGTCTGTTAATTACTTATACAGCGAACAGTGGGATTTTGAGGCGAAAACTTATGATGAAATCTACCAAAAAATCCGCCAAATGCGGAATGTTAGAAGTGACATTGGGCTAATCATCCCAGCCTATATTCACAAGAATAAGAACTGGTGGAACACGAATTATCAATTTAACACCGATGGCGTGAAATTGTTAAACGATGTCATTATAGCCGGCGGTGCTACTCATTTGGAGATGGGCGAACACATGCTAAGTCGTGAGTATTTCCCAAATTCAGATGTATCAATGACTCAAGAATTGATTGATTATTTGCCCAAGCAATATGATTTCATGGTTGCTTATCACCATGAGTTATCAATCAATAATCCGACTGATTATTTCACGCTAAACAGGCCTAATATAAATAGTAAGAATTATGTTGATAACACTAAATATACTGTAATTGAGAATAGTGACTCTTGGGTTACTTCTGCTTCGATCATTAATACAAAGGGATTAAATGGTAACGACTGGCAAGACGCCAACGCTGATAGAAAGCTACCTGAACCTGTTTACAACGAGCAGGCTAAGTTTAACTCTAAATTTAGTCACGTCTATTGCGCAACGATCGAAAATCCTGAGCCTATTGAGCTATCACAAGACCAGTGGGGAAACTTTGTAATTCCGGAAATTAAAAATTATACATTAATTTGGGGGATTCGTTAACAATTGAAAGAAGGGGAGATAATGAAAGAAATCTTTAAAGGAATGGACAATGGTCCGCAAGCGATTAATGATAATTTTAATGAATTGACTAGCTCTAGTCGTAGCATGGAAGTGAAAGATTTGAAAGCGACAGGATCGCTGACTTCAATGCGCCAATATAAAGCTACAGCCGAAGCTTGGCAAGGATTTACCATTTCATTTTATCGTGTGAACAACACTATCAATATAGTTGCGACAGGTAATGCAAACGTCAAGATTGATGGCTGGGCGCCATTTGGTGCGAATGTCCCATTAGGTTATCGTCCGGAACATGAAACACAAGCCTTAATTTATGTAGGAAATCAGCCTGGATTTATTACAGTTGGGGCAGATGGTTCAATGTATAACGGTGGTGTATGGAATACGATGAATTCCGATTATGATAAGCAAGTTAGAATTATTGGCTCTTGGTCAACGCTAGATGCATTGCCAGAATAGAAAGGAGACAAGCATGGCACAGAAGAAATGGTATTTTTTATACGATTCAGAAACGAAAGAATTGATTCCTGGTGCTCGTTACGAAGAAGAAGCACCAGAAAATGCTACAACAGTTGAGCCAAATGGGTTTAAAGGATTACCCAAGTGGAACGAAAGTCTTAAAAAGTGGGAAGGGCAGTCGTTGGATGAATGGCTTGACAACCAAAAGTCGAATACAAGTCAGCAGGTTGACCAAAACCAGCAGTTGGCTAAGTTAGCGATGAAAGTCATGCAACTAATGCAAAGTAATGCTGATTTAACGGCTCGAGTGAAAGCCTTTGAAGCAAAGGAGGGCCATAATGTCTGAAATGTTTGAGTTTGTGCAATCAATGTATCCTAAATATTGGGACCGGTCAGCTATCCAATTGGCGGTAGAGATTCACTGGGTGACACAGGAAGAAGCTAGCCGCATCCTATCGGGTAAGATTGGAGGTTGAATGAAACGACATTTTTGGAAAAATCGTCAGTGGGTCACCATTGCAATTGAAGAAATTATTGTCGGAATCATCGTCATGCTGCACTATCAACAATTAGATGTTCGTTTGCCGCCCGCTTTGGGTTTACTAGATGATGCGCCATTTGGGCTGTTATATTTGACAGTTGGTGTGGTGCTTCTAGTTAATTCTTTGTGGGATTTTTATTGGCATCGAATTCGACTAGTGTTGATTGCACTGTCCGGTGGTCTTTGGACGATGTTGACAGTCAGCTATGCTTTAAGTGATTTTGTGACTAATAATGTGACAATCATTCCGTTTATCTTCGGTATCATCACGATTAATGTTTTTCTGAGTGCTTGGATTGAACCTCGACACAAGTTGAAAGGCGGTGGCCGTTATTGACTATTCAAGCGTGATCATTGGCGTGATGGGGTCATTGGGTGTGATTGCGACCGCTTACTTTGGGTGGAATGGCAAGAAGGAAGACACGAATCAGAAACACGATGATACTTTAAGCGCCATGTTCAAGGCACAAAGTGATCTAGTAAAAGACCTTTCGTTACAGGTTAGCGATTTGAATATGGAAATCAAGAAGTTACGGACAGACAACGAAAATCTGACGAATGAGAATCGAGAGTTACGGATCGAAGTCCGCAGCTTGACGAACAAGATAGATGAATTAATGACGGCTAATTAGCCGTCTTTTTTATTGGAGAAAAGAATATGACATTAACAGACGTATCAATTCTAGCAGGAACATTGTTAGTCATTGCAGCGCCAGCGGAACACGCTTTGATTCGTTGGCTGCGCACCAAAACTAAGAACGGTAATTTGCAATTGCTACTAACATGGGCAGACCAAGCTGTTGCCCTGTTGGAAAAGAGTGACCTAGGAGGCGTTCAAAAGAAGCAACAAGCCGTTGACTATGTAGCGACTCGGTTGGCCGCTAACAAGCTGACAGGCAAGTTCTCACAGGAACAGTTATCAGCAGTTATCGAACAAGCAGTGGCACAGCTGAACGCCACTACAACTAAATAAGGAGGAATACACATGACAGTATCAGGATTAGCAACACCTTATGGATTCCAGTCATTCCCTAATTTCACTCAGGGACGTCAGGGTAATTCAGTTAATAAAATCGTGATTCACCACATGGCCACGACTGACTATGATTCAGTACCTGGCATTTGGAACAGTCGCCCAGCTTCGGCTCACTATGGTATTGGGCCAAATGGAGAGATTCGTTCCTATGTAGACGAAGAGAACACAGCATGGCACGCGGGCGATTGGAATGCCAATTTGACTTCAATTGGCATTGAACATTGCAATATCAACGGTGCGCCAACTTACGACATTTCACAGGCCACTGTTGAATCGAGTGCTAAGTTGGTAGCTGACATTGCTAAGCGTTACGGATTCGGCCAAGTTGTACCATACAAGAATTTGTTCCCACATTCTGATTTCATTAGCACAGCCTGCCCAGGCCAGCTAAAGGACAAGTTGCAAGACATTGCGGATAAGGCAAATGCCATTAACAATGGAGGTCAGTCAGTTCCAACGCAATCAGCGACGACTGTACAACCAACCTCAACAGGTTTATCTGCCATTGATAAGTTCAAAGCAGGGGGCGACCGCTTCGTGTTGCAGGGTTCATTTATCAACAACACTTGCGAATTGCAATATGGCATCTATCAGTCACGCGCAGATGAACTGTCTGCAGTGCCGTTTGCTTGGAAAGATAATGGTATTCCAACTAAGTTGTTAGATGATTTATCTGATCCAAATGGACGCTCATTTAATGATGGGGCCACAGTACGATTTAAGTCACAATATCAGCGAGGAACGATTGATAAGTATAGCGTTAACGCTAACGCCGTCGGAATTGATTTCTTGGACGGAAACGGTATCATCTGGTTTGATGCTGACAAGTTCTGGAATCACGAATAATCTAAGCCCTTCGGGGCGTACATATGATAAAATTTAATAGAAAGCTACTCGGGCTGTACGCAGTTGGATAGCGGAATTGACGGGGTAAAACGCAGACGTGCGCCCGTCTTTTTTGATATAATTAGCTGTGGGCACTGTTGTGTCGACTTCCATATGACAACGAAAAGCAGTCGATTTAGGCTGTTTTTTAGTTGAATGTGATAAAATTGTGATAAAAACACGTTGGAATGTTGTTATAACAGCTTTTTAAATGCCTTTCGTCGGCATCATCAGTACTTATTCAAAAATGTAACTTTCTTAAGTTACATTTTTTTTATTTTTATCTGAAAATTTTTTAGACAGTTTTTATCAAAAAGAATAGAATAGCAATACGATAATTCATCGTGATTGATTTAAATAATATTCTAGGGGGAAATTGTGAAAAAGACGTTCAACTATGGCACAGCTGAAGATCAATTTGCTGTATTAAATTTGCCAGACAAAGAGTTCGAACAAAAATTGCCGGTGGTGATTTCGATTCATGGTGGTTTTTGGAAAGATAAGTACGATTTGAGTCAATTCACTCCATTAGATCAGCAATTAGTTGATGCAGGAGTAGCCACTTGGAATATCGAGTATCGCCGAGTTGGCAAGTCTGCTGGTGGTTATCCAGAAACATTTTTAGATGTGACGGATGCGATTAACTATTTAGCAAAAATTGCAATCGACTATCCGCTTGATTTGGATAGAGTGGTTGTGATTGGTCATTCGGCTGGCGGTCAGTTGGCTTTGTGGGCTGCTTCACGCTATCAACACACTACAGACACTCTTGGTGAAGCGATTAAAATTAAGTTTACCGGTGTGGTTAGCATGGCTGGTGTAACCGATTTATCGGCGATGTGGCTTGACCAACAGGAAAGTAATATGGCTGATACCGTTCCTGATTTTATTGGTGGAACGCCTGAGGAAAAACCGGTTCGGTATCGTGACGCATCACCAATCAATCAGTTGCCACTAGGTGTAGCAACGGTCTTGATTCATGGAATAGCCGACGATAGGGTTCCTGTAGAATTAAGTCAACAATATTATAAGAAGGCTAAGGCTTTAGGCGACACAGTCGATTTGATTGAGTTGCCTAATGTTGGCCACTTTGAATTAATTGATTCGAAAAATTTTGCCTGGCAAAAGGTTCAACAGGTTGTTGAAAATTTACTAGCTAAATAAAATTTTAATTATGAAATTGGAGAAGACTTATGTGGCACATTAAGACCTTTGATGAACTCAGCAATCGTGAAATTTGGGCAATGTACCGTGCTCGGATTGCCGTTTTTGTCGTTGACCAGCACAGTGAGTATCAAGACGTTGACGAGCAGGATTTAACGGCGTTGCACGTCTTTTATGAAGAAGACGGCGAGCTACTCGCTTATGCACGTATTTTCGAAAAAGACCAGGGCACTGTGACTTTTGGTCGGGTGTTAACCGTTCAAAAGGCTCGCGGTAAGGGATTCGGCAAAGCGTTGATTCAAAAGTTGATGGACGTAATGGCTGCTCGCTTTGATCAGGATAAGATTGAAATCGAAGCGCAAGAACATGCTATTGGTCTCTATGAGCGCTTTGGCTTTGAGGCCTATGGTGAGACCTTCTTGGATGTTGGTGTTCCCCATAAGATGATGGTTGTAAAGAATCAGAAGGCCGAGAATTAGACACCCTAAATCGTTAAAAAATTAATCGCAAAAAGGCCACCCCAATTTTTGGTTGGGGTGGCCTTTATTGTTTGGCAATCAGTTTTAAAAAGAGGGGATATTTATTTTTAAAAGAAAAAGCACTCAAACAGTTAAGTCTGAGTGCTTTCTCATTAGTTGCTACCAATTTGCTACCAAATGGCTATAAACGCTGATATATCAACGTTTCATTATGCGGCTGGCGGGAGTCGAACCCGCACGTCCTAAAGCGGACACAGGATCCTTAATCCTGCGCGTCTGCCAATTCCGCCACAGCCGCATGCATTAATGCAACTATCAAATTCTACCTAGAATTACCGCTCTTGTCAAGCGCTTTTCTTCTTTCTTCTTTTTATTCGGTTTTAATAGTAATTTTTGTTAAAATAGACATTGATTGGAGAATACCTATGAAGTTATT
The DNA here is from genome assembly GCF_963580165.1 of Fructobacillus evanidus. NCBI lineage: Bacteria > Bacillati > Bacillota > Bacilli > Lactobacillales > Lactobacillaceae > Fructobacillus > Fructobacillus evanidus. The sequence goes on along the minus strand of NZ_CAUZLM010000012.1, from coordinate 25,257 downwards.
TAATTGGTCGAACAAAAAAGACCAGCAAGACAAAGAAATCCAAACGCAGGTTGATTTCCTGCAGGCTGAAAACGATCAGCTCTTGGACCAAGTTGAGTCCTTAAAGCTCGACATCAGTGAGGCACGGAGCGAAAACGAGCATTTGAAAGAAGCCTTGAGCCGCTCAACTTTTCGTCAAGGTTTGATTAAGATGACCATTGGGATGGCCATCTTAATTGTTTCCTATGCACTTTTGGTGCTTGTTGGAGAACGCAACACCAACTTGCCTTGGCTGTTGTTGATTGAAGCCGTTTTCCTTTTCCTGATGCTTAATCGAGGAGAAAGTAAATGAGTGCGCAGAACCGGCGGCCATTTGTCGTAGCCAATTGGAAAATCAACATGATGCCGGACCAGGTAGGCCCCTATCTGGATACCGTTTTACCCGCTTTGGCAGGTGAGACCGAAGTTGAAGTTGGCATCGCGGCGCAAGACCTGTATTTAAGCCAGATGTTGCAGGCTGCAAAGGGCACCCCGTTGGTAATTGTTGGCGAAAATTCTCACTGGGAAGATGATGGCGCTTTTACTGGTGAAACGTCACCAAAGGCCCTGGCGGCGCTCGGAGCTGAATACGTCTTAATCGGGCATTTTGAACGGCGAAAGTTTTTTAATGAGACAGATGAGACGGTTAACTTAAAAACGTTAGCGGCACTGCGTAATGGCTTAAAGCCGATTGTCGACTTGGATGAAGACTTGTCGGCTTATGGACATCTGGTGCCCGAAAAGGTTATTTTAAATCAGTTGCAAGCAGCCCTTGATGGGGTGACGGCCGAAGAAATGGCCCAAGTAACGATTGCTTACGAACCAACTTGGGCCATTGGTTCTGGGTCCGCGGCCTCGGCGGACCAGGCTCAAGAAGCCGCTGCTTTAATTCGCCAAAGCCTAGCTAATTTATACAGCCGGGATTTGGCTGAAACCATTCGAATTTTGTATGGTGGGTCAGTGACACCGAAAAATGCGCCTGCGTTTTTATGCCAGCAAGACATTGATGGTATCCTAGTTGGCAAGGCTGCTTTGGATCCCAGACAGTTTTTGACCCTAGTTGATCAGGCTAAAAAGTAAAATCAGTTCTCGGACAAATCGGCCGAACCGTTGGCTAAGCTAGAAAGAACCCATTTTTCCTGTTCATTTTACCTGATAAGGGTGTTATAATTTACTTGGTTTTATAAATATTAACCACAGACAAAAGGAGAGCATAAAATATGTCTTTGATTTCAGATATCATCGCACGTGAAGTTCTTGATTCACGTGGAAACCCAACAGTCGAAGCTGAAGTTATCACTGAAGTTGGTGGATTTGGCCGCGGAATCGTGCCATCTGGTGCATCAACTGGTGAACACGAAGCTGTCGAATTGCGTGACGGTGACAAGAACCGTTTCGGTGGCAAGGGTACTACTAAGGCCGTTGCTAACGTTAACGATGTAATCGCTAAGGCTTTGGTTGGCAAGTTTGACGTAACTGACCAACGTGCCATCGACCAAGCCATGATTGACTTGGATGGTACTCCTAACAAGGGTAAGTTGGGTGCCAACGCTATCTTGGCCGTTTCAATCGCTGCAGCCCGTGCTGCTGCTGATGAATTGGGTGTTCCTTTGTTCTCATACATTGGTGGCATGAACTCTTACGTTTTGCCTACACCAATGATGAACGTTATCAACGGTGGTGCTCACTCAGATAACAAGGTTGACTTCCAAGAATTCATGATCATGCCTGTTGGTGCTCCTTCAATCAAGGAAGCCATCCGTTATGGTTCAGAAACTTTCCACGAATTGAAGAAGTTGTTGGCCGCTGATGGCAAGGCTACTTCAGTTGGTGACGAAGGTGGATTCGCTCCTGACTTCGCTAACAACGAAGAACCATTGCAATACTTGATCAAGGCTATCGAAGCTGCTGGCTACAAGCCTGGTAAGGACATCGCTATTGCTGTCGATGTTGCCTCATCAGAATTGTGGGATGCTGACAAGTCAAAGTATGTTTTGCGCTGGTCAACAAAGGAAGAATTCTCAACTCCTGATTTCATCAAGTACTTGGAAGACTTGGCTGACCGTTACCCAATCATTTCAATCGAAGATCCTATCGATGAAAACAACTGGGATGACTGGGCTGAAATCACGAAGGAACTTGGCAAGAAGGTTCAATTGGTTGGTGACGACTTCTTCGTTACAAACACTGAATACTTGGCTAAGGGAATCCGTATGGGTGCTGCCAACTCAATCTTGATCAAGGTTAACCAAATCGGTACTTTGTCAGAAACAATGGATGCCATCGAAATGGCTAAGGAAGCTGGTTACACAGCGATTGTTTCACACCGTTCAGGTGAAACTGAAGATACTACGATTGCTGACTTGGTTGTTGCTACTAACGCCGGTCAAATCAAGACAGGTTCAATGTCACGTACTGACCGTATTGCAAAGTACAACCAATTGATCCGTATCGAAGAATTGCTTGCTAATACTGCTAAGTACAAGGGTGTTCATGCATTCTACAACTTGTCAGCTGACGCACGCGAAGCTATCCAAGCTAAGTAATAAATTTTAACGAAAAACGCCTTTCGGGGCGTTTTTTTGTGTTTTCTTTCGTATAATATGGAAAAGATTATCAAGATGGAAGTTGTTTTATCAAAGGAGGGTATGAATGGTAACACGCTGTCGTTGGGTTGAAAATTATGAAGAGGAAACGCCAATGGTCGCCTACCATGATCATGAATTCGGTCACCCTGTTCGAGATGATGATCAGCTTTTATTTGAATTGTTAACGCTAGAGCTTTTTCAGTCAGGTTTGAGTTGGCGGACGGTCTTAAATAAGCGGGCCAATTTTAAGGTCGCCTTTGCGGACTTTGATATTAATCAGGTGGCTCATTTTGACCAACAGGATGTTGAGCGATTGCTCTCTGACGCTGGAATTATCCGTAATCGAATGAAAATTGAGGCAACGATTAATAATGCTCAACAAATTCAAGCACTCCATCATCGGGATGAAACGTTTTCTGATCTGATTTGGCAGCAGACAAATGGCCAAATACTGGATATTGGTGTTGATCAGAACGAAAAAATAGCCAGCAAAAATACACTTTCTGAGGCCTTCAGTAAGCAACTGAAAAAGATTGGCTTTAAGTTTGTGGGGCCGGTGACTGTTGAGTCCTTCTTGCAGGCTGTTGGTGTTGAAAATGCGCATGATTTGGAATGTGATTTTCGTTAAATTCAGGCCCTATTGGGCATACATAAAAACGCTTGATTAATGTGTATATTGTGTGTACAATACGGTTGTAGTCAGGCCAAAGAAGGAACTCAGTCGTTGACTATTAAACCTAAAATGATGATTAAGAAGTTGGAAAAGCATGGCTTTAAGGTTATCGGCCATAAAGGCTCACACGTCATGCTTAGTGACGGTCAACATTATACTGAGGTGCCAAAACATTCTAAAGAACTTCCAAAGGGACTAGAAAGAGCCATTTTAAAACAGGCAGGTCTTCAATAGACTGCTTGATTAAGTCCTTTAGGTATATTAACTAAATAAAGAACTGGATACAAAAGAGGATAAACCGTATGGATAAGGAAATTGAATTTGTTATGAGCTATCCGGTTGTTATTCATCAAGAGGATGATATGTTTTGGGCAAGTGTTCCAGACGTTCCGAGTGCTTTTACAACAGGTGCGACGGTTGAGGAAATTCTTGTCAAAATTAAAGAGGCGATTGAATTGGCGTTGTCAACGACGTTGGTCGTCCCTGAACCAACAAAGTTTAGCGAAGTTGATGCAGAAGATGGATTTGTTCAGATGGTAACGGTGTCGTTGATTGATTATTTAAGAGCATCATCAAAAACGATTCGAAAGAACGTTACTGTGCCTAGCTATTTAAGTGATTTAGCAAAAAAGAATGGTGATAATGTTTCTGAAATTTTGACAAAAGCGCTTGAAAAAAGATATGGCATTGGCTGATTTAAAAATAAATGTAAGATTTAGTGTTTTAGGGAGACAGTAATGTCTCTTTTTTGTATTCAATCTGCTGGTCGGTCCATCGTGATTGGTAGATAAACAACGAAAAACGCCCCGAATCAATTAAGATTTGAGGCGTTTTTTGAGTTCATTCGCTACATTTTCGCTACAAGAACTTTTTAAATGATGATTTATCAATAAATATAGATGCGCGATCCGGGAGTCGAACCCGGATTGCAAGAACCGGAATCTTACGTGCTATCCATTACACTAACCGCGCTAACTAGATAATTATAACCTACTTTGCGGGAATTTCCAAGTATGTTTCACCAATTTTTTTAAAAGAAACCTGGCCGGCAAAGCGGTTGGTTAGTTCTTCCTCAAAGGCTTTTACCTGATCTGGGGCAACCGCTACTTGGTGGTGGACGGCGGTGTCAAAATCAGTTGCAAAGACCGGGTACTCTTCTTGCTTCAACCAATAGGTCAATTGATCATTATTTTGATAATCAATATCAATTTGAATTTTTTCTCGCCAAAGGCGCTCGACCAAGCCGGCTTCGTCTAATCCTTGGGCAACAGTTCCGGCATAGGCCCGGATTAAACCACCCGCGCCAAGCTTAATGCCCCCGAAGTAGCGGGTAACAATGGCCAGAATATTGTGCACCTGGCGTTTCTGCAAGACTTCGAGCATCGGAACGCCAGCTGTTCCAGAAGGCTCACCGTTGTCCGAGTAACGCTTAATTTCATCGTTATCACCAATGACATAGGCAAAGACATTGTGATTTGCCTTGTGGTGCTCCTTGGAAATCTGCTCGATGTAGGTCTGCGCCTGCTCTTCGGACTCGATACGAAAGAAAGAAACGATAAAGTCTGATTTTTTAATTGTTTGTTGCCAGGAATAATCATCCTCAGCGAGTAAGTAAAAAGGCTCCATAGCCCGTATTATAACATGACCAAATCAGAAAGAAGGTAGAAAAATGAATGCTGAGAAGCTCTATGGCCGCCTGGTAACTTGGCCAAAGGCGATTGACCCACCGCTACCATGCCAAACCTTACCGGCCTTTTGTCATGGGGTCTGTCAGCGTTGTGGGCAAAAGGAAAGGGCAAGATTAGCCGATAATGGCTTTTATTGCTAAAGTGTCTGAACATGGGACGGGTTTCGACTAATGACTGTCTACTCACGATTCCTGAGCCAAATCTTTTCCAAGCTGAAAGTCATTTAAGATGGAGCGGACAGTTAACCAATCAGCAAGAACAAGTCAGCCAAGAGTTGATGGCCAGTTATGACAGACGCGAAAATCGACTAGTTTGGGCGGTTACCGGTGCCGGTAAAACGGAAATGTTGTTTCCGCTAATTGATCATGCATTACAAGGACGAGGTCGAGTTGCCATCTTAACGCCAAGGGTCGATGTGGTCCTCGAACTAGCACCTCGATTAGAAGCGGCTTTTGATTGTCCAATTCAAGTTCTTTATGGTCAACATGGTAGCCGATACCGCTACAGCCAATTGGTTTTGGCGACAACCCACCAGGCGCTCCGGTTTTACCGTGCCTTTGATTTATTAATTATTGATGAGGTTGATGCTTTTCCTTTTCGTGGTGATACAGCCTTATCTTACGCCGTTTTACGAGCGCAAAAGAATCAAGCGAGCGTTGTTTATTTAACCGCGACGCCAACGGCTGATTTGAGACGATTAGTCAAGCAGAAAAAATTAGCCCAGTCCTATCTGCCGCAACGCTTCCATCAAGGATTTTTGCCACAAATCCAAGTTCAACGCGTTGGTAATTGGCGCAAGCATCCACCAAAGAGATTATTAACTGCTGTTCAATCCTGGGTCAATCAGCAAAATCCTTTTTTAGTTTTCGTGCCACGGGTGAAAGATTTAGTGCGAGTGTTTGACTACTTGCAAAAATTTCAAACGATTAAGGGGGCAACTGTCCATGCTGCTGATCCTGATCGGGCTGAAAAAGTGCGCGGTTTGCGGTCTGGTACTTACCGTTATTTAGTTACGACGACAATTCTAGAACGCGGGGTCACGTTACCTGCCTTAGAGGTGGTAATTTTGGGTGCCGACGATTCAGTCTTTTCGACAGCAGCGCTTGTGCAAATTGCAGGTCGGGTGGGGCGGTCTAAGGATTACCCCGATGGTCTGGTTTTAGCACTCGTACAGGAGCCGACCCTTAAACTACGGATGGCTCGTCAGCAAATTGCTGATTTGAACAATCGAGCAAAAGGGATGGCTAGCGTTTCAACGGATAGACAGGAGGATGAAAATTGAACTGTATCCTTTGCCAAGAAGACTTTCAACCGACAACCACTATGGGCCAGTTGATCTTTAATCGCAGTCAAGCCAAGCAGTTGTTGTGCCCGGCATGTCTAAAAAGTTTTGCGTATTTAAACGGTTCGCTTTGTAGTGGGTGTGGTCGTCAATTGGCAGATTCAATTCCGAATGAGAACCCATTGCTGATTTGTTCAGATTGTCAGCTTTGGCAGAATCAGGGCTATCACTTGCTTGGCCATCAGGCCCTCTATGCTTATGACGAGCCATTGAAAGAGTACATGTCCCGTTACAAATTTATGGGTGATTATCGGCTCGCCACCGTGTTTCAAAAGGAAATGCGCCAACTGCTTCGTCGCTTGGTAAAAAAACAGCAGATTGACCTAGTTATCCCCATTCCGGTAAGTGAGGAACGATTTTTACAAAGGGGGTTTAATCAAGTTGACCCATGGCTTTTGCGTTCTGCTAAAGCTGTTTTAGAGGTGGTTAATCATAATAAAGTCGACCAATCCAGCTTAGATCGAGCAGACCGACTTAACACGCCACAACCATTTGTCATTGCTGCAAAGAAAACTGAATTGGTGGCAGGGAAAAGAGTCTTGGTTGTTGATGACGTTTATACCACCGGACGGACACTGTACCATGCGGCGGATTGCCTTTATCAGGCGGGAGCTCGTTTTGTAACATCGGCCTCTCTAGCTCGGTGAATAAAAAACGTCTCTTTGTTATCCACCTTAATGCTGGAAAAAGTGGCGGATTGATGATTGTTAGCCCTGTGCTATAATTGCCGGTTTGTCCTATCTGTTATAAAATAGAACGAATAGAAGGAGAATTTTCATGCCACCACTTTTGACTTTGACAACAACGATTGCTGCCATTTATTTTGTCTTTTATCTGATTCGTCCAATTGATTTTGGCAAGTTATTACCAAAGAATCCTCTGCAGGCGGCTGTACTTAAAGTAGTCGTTGCGACGAGCCTTGGATTTTTACTTGCATCAGCGTTGGTATCTCTGTTAAGTTCAGCCTTACAGCTGCCCGGAACTCTCCTAAAAGATTTCTAAGAGATACCGGCCGAAACTGGCCAAGTATGATATAATTTAAAGGATTGTAGGGGACTGTCTTTTCTTTTAGACCCTACCGAACATGAATTTTGGAGAAATAATAACCATGGCAAGAGATATTGGAATTGATTTGGGAACCGCCAACGTTTTGATTTACGTTGAAGGCGAAGGTGTGGTCCTTAATGAACCTTCCGTTGTCGCCGTTGACGACAAGACTGACCGTGTTTTGGCCGTTGGGGCTGAAGCCTATCGGATGGTTGGCCGGACACCTGGAAACATCCGGGCCGTTCGTCCTTTGAAGGATGGAGTCATCTCTGACTTCGATATTACAGAAGCGATGTTGACTTACTTTGTTAACAAGTTGAACGTCAAAGGCTTTATGTCAAAGCCAAACATCATGATCTGTGCCCCAACAAACATTAGTGAAATTGAACGTAAGGCGATCATTCAAGCCGCTGAAAAGGCTGGTGGTGCTAAGGTTTACTTGGATTACGAGCCAAAGGTTGCCGCTATTGGTGCTGGTTTGGATATCTTTAAGCCAGTTGGTTCAATGGTTATCGATATGGGTGGTGGAACTTCGGATATCGCCATTTTGTCATTGGGCGACATCGTTGTTTCTGAATCAATTCGGGTTGCCGGCGATCGTATGAACACCGATATCGTGAATTACTTGAAGCGTGAACATGGTTTGATCGTTGGTGAACGCTCAGCTGAAACCATTAAGATTGAAATTGGTTCTGCTTTGAAGTCTGATGAACCAAAGACAATGACTGTTCGTGGTCGTGACAACTTTGAAGGCATGCCACAAACCATCACCGTGAACTCAAACGAAATTGAAGAAGCCTTGCATGACACGTTGGTTCAAATTGCTGACGCTGCTCACTTGGCTTTGTCAAAGTTGCCACCTGAATTGGCAGCTGACATCATCGATCGTGGTGTGATGTTGACTGGTGGAGGCGCTTTGCTTGATGGTATGGACAAGTTTATTGCCGACCGTTTGACTGTTCCTGTCTTTGTTTCAGAATCACCATTGGACAATGTTGCCAAGGGAACTGGGGCATTGTTGGAACACATGATGTCGAAGAAATAAGGAGTAGTCATGAGCAAGAAAAATCAGAGCTTTGGCGTATCTTTGGTAACAAAGGACGACGAAATCCAGGTTTTGGTTGATGATCAACCAATCGGCAAAATCGAACAAAATCAGGGTAGCTATACTGGTGTTTTAGGCAAGCAAGTTGTCATTGCCAGCGCTCAATCGACCGATGAAGCCTTGCAGGCAATTCTCGCATCATTCAATCTCTACCATTAATTTTTTAAAAGAATCCTTTGCCACGGCAAAGGGTTTTTGTACATAGAACCACCTAAAAATTTTGTGCAAAAGGAAGATTCACCATGCAGCGTATCGCATCACATAAAACAGACCGGCCATCTGCTTCAGAGTTGGACTGGGGCATGATTTTGATTTTAATCTTGTTGATGGTCATCGGTCTGTATTCCCTGTACTTTGCTATTTTAAACGGGGGCAAAGATGCCTCACCCATTAGAGCTGTCATTATGCAGGTTGTCTACTGGATTGCCGGTGGGGTGATGATTGCTTTTATCATGCACTTTGATGCCTTTCAGCTCTGGCGGCTAGCACCTTTCCTCTATGCCTTGTCTTTTGTTCTATTGATTGCCGTACTGATTTTTTACAATCGGGCTTTGTATGCAAATGCGGGTGCTAAGTCATGGATTGTTATCGGGCCGGTTTCGATTCAACCGGCAGAATTTGTAAAACCGTTTTACATTGTGATGTTAGCGAAGATTGTTGCTACTCACAACCGTTTGTACCCAACGCACCGGGTTGATTCTGATTGGCTATTGCTTGCTAAGGTTGCGGGATGCTTCTTACCATTGGCCTTCTTAATCGCTTTGCAAAACGATTTAGGAACGCTTCTGGTCTTTATGGCAATCACGGCTGGTATTGTGGTCGTTTCCGGAGTTACTTGGCGGATTCTTGGCCCAATCTTTGCCGGCGTTGGTGTCTTAGGTGGCGGTATGATTTTCTTGGTCGCCTCAACCATTGGTCGAAGCATTCTTGGTGCCTTAGGTTTCCAGTCTTACCAATTTGCTCGAATTGATGCCTGGTTGCACCCAGGCCAAGATACATCGAACACTGGTTATCAGACGTATCAAAACCTGAAGGCAATCGGGTCTGGCCAGCTCTTTGGATCTGGATTTGGTAATATGAAGGTCTTTGTGCCGGTGCGAGAGTCAGATATGATCTTCTCAGTGATGGGGGAATCCTTTGGTTTCGTTGGTGGTGCCTTCTTAATTGCCTTGTACTTTTTCCTGATTTATCGCATGATTAAGGCAACGTTTAAGGCCAAGAATGCCTTTTATGCCTATATTGCGACTGGGGTCGTGATGATGGTTTTGTTCCACGTCTTTGAAAACGTGGGGATGAACATTGGCCTCTTGCCATTGACAGGAATTCCACTGCCTTTCATTTCACAGGGAGGGTCATCGCTAGTTTCGAATATGATTGGGGTCGGGCTGATAATGTCGATGTCTTATCAGCAGCAAAGCCGAACTTTCAACGATTCGAACGAATTTAATTTGTAAAAGGGTGCTATGGAAGAACTTGCAGCAATTCATGAAAAAACACGGGTCTTATTGTCACAACTGCGCAGTGGGGATGTTTATGAATCACTGCCTGAGTTACTTTATGTCTTAAAGGAAAATGCGGATATGGAGCCGGCTGAACCAACTCCTCGTCCGAGAGATTCCATGGCCGCGATTGAACAAATGCAGGTCTACCAAGATGTTTGGTCGGCGAACCATGAGGAATCAAATCAGTTTGTGGCCGATGATGACTTAAGGACTTTCGTGGATCAGTTGTCATCACCGAGTGCGAAAATTCGTGATACTGGTGCGTTCTTCTTTCTTGGTAATGCCATCCAAAATGGTCATCTGAGTCATCAGCAATTAGATTGGTTGACGGCCGAAATGATTAGCGATGAGCACTTACTAGCCCAAATTTTGCAGGAAGAAAATGATGGTGCTTATGGGCGATCATTTGCACTGGCCATTCTTTCGATTTTATTGATGGCTGACCAGCAAGTCGCTGAGCCCTTTATTGGTCCAGAGTTAATGATGGCAATCGTTGAACAGGTTAGCCTGTATACGCTGCTAGAGCGGGATACTCGTGGTTTCGTGCCTGGCCATGGCTGGATTCATGCTTACACTCATTTAGCAAATGTGCTGGGCGCCATTTTTGATCGGACAGATGTCCCACGATCAGACAAGCTCTTCTTGCTGGCTTGTATCATGACGAATTTCCGTCAATTAAATACTCCGCTGACGATGGGGGAGCTGAACCGCCAAGTAGTCACCATCTTGCGCTTAAGTCGCAAGCATAGTCTCTATGCCGATTATTTACTGCTGTCATTAAAGCTGTGGCGGCAAGACCTGGTGAACGAGCCTTTTGCACAAACTCGGTCACGCTGGCAGAAATTATATAATCGAGTTGATTTCTTCCAGCAAATTTTAGCTTTTGGTCAAGACCAGGTTCCTGAAAAGGTCTGGGCATATGTCCAAGAGACTAAGAATTACCTTTCTTAATTGTCTTCGTCTCGCTAAATTGGCGAATGAAAAAAATATTTACCCATGACGTCCGCCTTTTTGGTGGGCAAATAAAGGAATTTTGTTATGAGCAAAAAACATGTTGTGTTGTTGTTTGGTGGGAACTCGTCTGAACACGATGTTTCCAAGCGGTCTGCTTACAATTACTATCAGGCCCTCAAGGAAACCGGCAAGTATGACCTTTCGGTCGTAGCGATCGCCCAAAATGGTTTCTTCTTGGATGCCAAGCGGTCATTTGAAATTATGAACCAGGCCGACGAGGCTCCTTTGGTTGCTGAATACATGCAAAGCATTGACCCCAAAGAGACGTTGGCACCAATTGCTGCCTTGAAGGATTTACCACCAATCGATATCTTTTTCCCGGTTGTGCACGGTAACTTGGGCGAAGATGGTACGCTTCAGGGACTTTTCCGTCTCTTGAAGAAGCCATACGTTGGTGCTGCCTTGCGTGGTCACGCAATTTCCTTTGATAAGGTGATTACCAAGGAAATTTTGACGGCAAACGGTATCCGTAATACCAAGTACCTGGTTACTTATCAAAATGATGACCAGCCACTAACTTGGGCAACCGTTGAGAAGGAATTGGGTTCACCGGTCTTCGTCAAGGCTGCCAATCAGGGATCATCGGTTGGGATTTCACGGGCAGAAAATGAAGCAGAGTATCAAGCTGCCTTAGCTGATTCCTTCAAATATGACCGGAAGGTCTTGGTCGAAGCAGCCGTTAATGGCCCTCGTGAATTAGAAGTGGGTGTTATCGGTAACGATGATATCTTAGTTTCTGAAATTGGTGCCCACCAAGTTCCGGACCAGGGTGGCGATGGTAAGGGCTGGTACGACTACAAGTCCAAGTTTGTGGATAACTCAGCCGTTGCCTTTGAGATTCCCGCTAAATTGCCAGAAGATGTTACGGCTGAAATTAAAGCCATGGCAAAGAAGGCTTACCAGGTCTTGAACTTGGCTGGGGAAGCTCGGATGGACTTCTTAATTGACGAGAATAATGTTCCTTACTTGGGAGAACCAAATACGCTGCCAGGATTTACGAATATGTCCTTGTTTAAGCGTCTTTGGGATTATTCCGATATTAACAACGCCAAGTTGGCCGATATGATGGTGCAATATGGCTTTGAAGCTTACGAAAAGGAACAACAGATTTCTTATTCGTTCGAATCATTGGGTGAAGAGAAGGTTGGAACTTTCAACGGCCAATAATTAATAATTTTAAACAAAAAACGTCCCTTGCTTTTTATGCAAGGGGCGTTTTTTACTGATTTTTACTTCTGAGCGAGCTTTGCGCAGCGGACAACCAAGACGTCAATTGTCGCCATGCGAGTGACGAAGGCGGTAACAGAACCAACAACTAAGCGCTCAACAGTGTTGAGTCCAGTGGCTCCAATCACAATCAAATCAGCTTTGATTTCTTTTGGAATATCGGTTGCAATCATGGTCTTTGGTGAACCGTAGTCAATTCGATATGAAACGTTTGAGAGGCCTGCATCAGTGGCTTCCTTCTTGTAGTTTTCCAATGATTGACGGGCATCTTCTGTGATGGTGTCAATCATGGTGTTATCGAAGGATGTAATGTTTTGAATGGCGCGAGTATCAATGACATTAGCAATCACTAATTCAACGTTGCCGTCTTCTTTTGCCAGGGCAATTGCGCGTTTCAAGGCCGCCTCAGCCTCCTTTGAGCCATCCACTGGAACCAAAATCTTCTGGTAAGACTGTGTCATCGTAAAGACCTCTCTTTCTTTCTAGGTTCATTATAAGTCTTTTAAGACGAAATAAAAAGTGGAGCCTCCGAATGGAAAATCGGTTGATACTAGAAATTGGCTGAGTCGCTTAGACAACAGTATGAATCCACAAAAAAAGCCCGCCCGAAGGCGAGCCGTGGGTCATGCCCACGATACTCTTTTGGCACCGTTAACCGCTACTCAGATTTTCCTCGAAATTATCGAGGTGGGCGTTTCACCGGGGGCTTTGACTACCGAACGAAAGGGCATGTCATGACCTGAGGATCCCCGTCCAAAATAAAAAGGTTGTAAGGAAAAAGCTGTTAATGTAGCAATGCGTATACCAGAGTATTCACTAATAGTATACTGATTTTGTCTAAAAATACTAGTCTTGACATTCTGATTTTTGTGAGTAATTATCATCAAAAATTGTCGTTGAAAATCAGATTGGTATTGTTTATTTTAAGCCACGACGCTGCTGGTTTTTAAGACTTTGATTGACGTCCTTTAACTGCTGCTCGAAATTCGAGTTTCCCTTTGGCTGGAAGTAGGCATCATCCTTGATGGCATCTGGGAGATATTGCTGAGCAACCCAGTCATTGGGGAAGTCGTGAGGGTAGATATAGTCGTTACCGTGGCCGAGTTTCTCGGCGCCCTTGTAGTGACTATCGCGCAGATGGTCTGGAATGGCCTGGGCCTTTGAGCGGCCGGCTTGAGCGATGGCAGCATCCATTGCGGTGTAAGCTGAATTGGACTTGGGTGATAATGCTAGTTCAATAATAGCATTGGCCAGTGGAATCCGTGCCTCGGGCAGTCCTAATTTTTCAGCAGTTTGAATGGCTGTTACGGCGCGTTGAGCACCATTTGGATTGGCGAGGCCGATATCCTCGTAGGCAATCACAATTAGGCGCCGGACCAGGATTTGCAGGTCGCCGGCAATAATCAGGCGGGCGGCGTAGTGCAGGGCCGCGTCGACATCCGATCCCCGAATTGATTTTTGTAGAGCTGAGATGATGTCGTAGTGGGCATCGCCATCCTTGTCGGCGACAAGTGACTGCCTCTGAGTCGTTTCTTCGATGACCTCCAAGGTCACCTGGATAACCCCGTTTGCATCCGGCTTGGTCGAAAGGACTGCTAATTCCAAGGAATTCAAGGCGGAGCGAAGATCGCCGTTGGTTGCCTGGCTAAGTTGGGTGAGGGCTTCGTCGGCTAGGTTCACTTGATAGTTGCCAAGACCGTTTTCCTTATCCGTTAGTGCCCGCTTGATGGCCTTTTTGATGTCTTGGTCACTCAAGGGTTGGACCTGAAAAATCTGAGTCCGGGAACGGATGGCCGGCGTGACGTTTAAGTACGGGTTTTCCGTTGTTGCCCCAATCAAGATAATGGCGCCCGACTCGAGGTGTGGGAGGAGAAAATCCTGCTTGACCTTGTTGAGACGATGAATTTCATCCAAAAGAAGGACGACTGTCCCTGACATTTTTGCTTCTTCGGCAACGACCTGTAGGTCCTTTTGCGAATCGGTGGCAGCGTTCAAGGCTCGAAAGGCAAAGTTCGTCGAGCCGGCAATGGCCGAGGCAATCGAGGTTTTACCGGTTCCGGGTGGACCGTAAAGAATCATTGAGGACAGGCGCTTGGATTCCACCATCCGCCAAATGATTTTATTTTCGCCGACTAGGTTTTCTTGGCCAACGATTTCTTCAATTTTTGTTGGCCGCATCCGGTAGGCCAGTGGTTTTTGTCCGGGCATGAAGGCTCCTTGATTAGTATGGCTTTGTCTTGATAAAAAAGAAGCCGGTTGAAACCGGCTTCGTCAGGTTACAGGTCAATTGATTCCTGGTTTACGGCTGATTTTGCCGCAAGAACGACCGCATAGGGGTCGTCTGTTTGTGTTGTTCTTTCAAAATCAGATAAAAGGGTATAGGGGTGATTGGTGCTGACGGCCATTTGCAAGTAGTTGATGTAGGCATCACCACAGGCATCCTGGTCAATCAGTAAGGTCGTGTCCGGCCAGTTGGCCATCCGCGCCTTGAGTTCGTCTTGAACTTGGCTATCATCGGCCTTTGATTCTTTAACGGCCGCGACTACTCGTTCACGAAAAGTGCCTAGGTAAAGGCGCTGCTCATCAGGGTTAATCTTGGGACCGCCATTACCTTGCTGTCCCTGTTCTAAACGGCTGTTAACATCATCCATTGGGTTATCCTCCAATTACTTTACTACAGACAATTATACGGAAAAAGATAAGGATATTAAAGGCTTGTCCGCTATTTTTGGGTGTTATTCAACCTTCGTCGGTTGATTGACCTAGTCTGTTGATTGCTGCTAATGAAAAATCAGTAACGATAAAAATTTTATTAGAATTGGTCTAGTAAATCCGGTGAAATTTTGTCCTGCTTATTGAGTAGACAGGCTAAAAAATCCATGTTATATTGATTTCGAAAATTGAATACGAATTATCTGGGGTGCCGGTTGGCTGAGATTATACCCATTGAACCTGATTAGATTAACGTCTGCGTAGGAAGATAGTGATGATAGTTTTTTTGAAAGCTGTTTTTGCGTTTTTGACGTGGAAACAGCTTTTTTTGTTCAATTTTTAACAAAAAGGGGTAGCAGCTGCAAGGGAAAACTGATTTTTTCGGCGGTCAGACCCAGAAGGGAGAAAAGAGATGGTGACAATTAATGGCGAACAGATGGACAACGTCGCAGGTGTAACGGTTTTGAGTCTACTGGAAGAACAAAACAGTCATCACGAAAACGTGGTTGTCGAACTCAATGGTCAAATTTTATCGAAAGTGGCTTTGGCTGAAACGGTGTTGGTTGAAAACGACAAGGTGGAAATTATTGCCTTTGTAGGTGGAGGTTAGAAAAAAATGACAACGATTGCAATTGATGGCCAGGCGGTGGAATCCGTCTACCTAAAAATGAAGGATCGCAATGTGGCTGACAGTCAGGATAAGTTGGCAGCCGCCCATGTGACCATTGCTGGATCAGGAGGGTTAGGATCAAATATCGCCATTGCGTTGGCCAGGGCCGGAGTTGGTCATTTGACCCTGATTGATTTTGATGAAATTGAGCATAGTAACTTGAACCGTCAGCAGTTTAAATTAAGCCAGGTTGGCTTACCAAAGGTCTTGGCCCTGAAGCAAAACATCTTAGAGTTTAACCCCTTTGTGGAGGTGACGACTTGGCAGGAACGAGTGACGGAGGATAATGTGTTGGATCTCTTCACCGGTGCTGATATTATCTGTGAAGCCTTTGATGATCAAAATGCGAAAGCAATGCTATTACGGCGGGCGCAAGAGGTTTTGCCAGAGACGCCAATCGTGATGGGCAATGGCTTAGCCGGTGTTCACGATGCCAATCAAATTCAAACCGTCCGGCAAAGTGACCATGTTTACCTTTGTGGTGATGGCCAAACCAAGGGATCGGAAGGGTTGATGGCTGCTCGTGTTCTGATTTGTGCTGGACACCAGGCGAACCAAATCCTACGTTTAATTCTAGAAAAAGAGACAGTAGAGGAGTAAAAAATGTCGACAAATGATCCATTAGTCATCGGTGGCCACCAGTTTGAATCACGCTTTATTTTGGGATCTGGTAAGTACTCATATGAGCTGATTGACTCAGCGGTTAACCATGCCAAAGCGGAAATTATCACGATGGCTCTTCGCCGAACGAGTGTAGCTGAGGAAAATATTTTAAATTTTATTCCACAGGGGACAACCATTTTGCCAAACACTTCGGGGTGCACCAACGCTGAGGAGGCAATCCGGATGGCGCGAATTGCTCGTGAACTGAGTGGGAGTGACTTTATTAAATTAGAAGTGATTCCTGATAAGCAGTATTTGATGCCCGATAACTATGAAACGTTAAAGACAACTGAGGTTTTGGCCAAGGAAGGCTTTATCGTTATGCCCTATGTCTTGGCTGATTTCAATATTGCAAAGCAATTAGTCGATGCAGGTGCAGCTGCCGTCATGCCATTGGGCGCACCAATTGGCACTAATAAGGGCCTTTCCAACAAAGATTTGATTCAAATTTTGGTCGACGAGATTGACCTGCCAATTATTGTGGATGCCGGAATCGGCCGTCCAAGCCAAGCAGCCGAAGCCATGGAAATGGGCGTCGATGCCATCATGGCCAATACGGCAATGGCAACAGCGGGAGACATTCCTTTGATGGCCGAAGCCTTTCACTTAGCCATTGAAGCTGGTCGCAAGGCCTACTTGGCCAAACCAGGACGAGTGTTGACGAAAAAGGCTGCGCCATCTTCACCGCTGGCAGGCGTGAGTCTTGGTTAGAAAGGAAAGGACTGGTCATGATTCAGCCAAAACGGGCAAGGCTTCATTTATCGTTAGCACAGAGAATCGTCCTGATTAATTTTCTTGGTTGGGTTTTTATCTATGCCGATCGGACAATCTTAAATCCAGTGATGCCGGAAATTCAACGGTCTTTTGGTTTAAACCATGCTGAGTTGGGACTGATTTCATCTGTTTTTTTTTAACCTATACGGTTAGTCAGTTACCATTTTCACGTCTGGCCGATGGTCATTCGAAGAAGACTATCGTCGCTTTGGGCTTTGTCTTCTTTGCGACAATGACTTTTCTCTCGGGGATTGTGCCGACCTTTATTCTTTTTCTACTGGTACGGGCTTTGGTTGGTCTAGGACAGGGCAGTTTTTACGGTCCAGCCTATGGATTAATTAATGAAAACCTTAGTGACCGCCATGCAACTTTGGGGATGGCCATTATTAATAGTGGGCAGGGTGTTGGACAGATTTTTGGTACCTTACTGGCTAGTACACTGGTGATTCAAAATCGGGACCACTGGTCGACCCCCTTTTTAGTGATTGCCTTACCAACGATGATGGTTGGTTTCTTGTACCTGTATGGCTTGCCCAATGAAGGACGACTGACTCGGCAAGGGGAAAAGTCGTGGAATGCACACGGTGGCCAACAGCACGGAGCCAAGCTGCAGAATGTGATTTATGATGGGCAAAAGCAATCATTTGGCCGGACATTAGCACCAAAAAATTGGCGACCGTTTTTCAAGCGACAGTTAATTGGTGCTTATTGGCTTTTGTTCTGTTCAATTTATGGACAGATTGCGATGTTAACCTGGTTGCCAACCTTTTTGTTGGGGATGAAAAGCATTGACCAACGTTTTGTCGGTTTGATTGCTTCGATTGTGCCCTTGATTGCCATTCCAAGTGCCTTAATTTTGGCGAAAAAATTAGATCAAACAGCACATGCAAGGCGGTTTCTATACCTTTTTGTACCGCTGTCGGCCTTGGCATTGGTGCTGGGCAGTCTAAGTCAAAATTCAACGCAGATTGTTTTGGCACTGATTTTGTATGGGTTGACCGGGAAAATGACAATTGACCCACTGTTGCTGCAAGTTATTCGTCGTCATGCACCAAAAGGTCGAGTTGCAACAACATTTGGCCTTTATAACTTTTTGGGGATGTTGGCCTCGATTACGGCGCCATATCTGACGGGCTGGTTAACGGATGCGACTGGGTCTTTGGCGGTTGGTTTTGATTTGGCAGCGGCATTGCTATTGTTGGGATTACTTGGTTTTGGATTGAGTCAGAGGAATGCAGGATAAAAAAATTAACGACCTCTTGGAGAGTTTTCAAGCAATTGGTCGCACGAAAAATCAGGGTTATACGCGAACGGTTTATGATCAGGCCTGGTGTCAGGCACAGAAACGGTGTGTCGACATTATCAAGGAGTTGGGACTGGTACCGTGGGTTGATGAAATCGGCAACTTGTATGCGACTGCTGATTTGACTTGGCCCAAAGAACCTGTAATTCTGGTTGGTTCACACCTGGATACGGTTGTTGATGGTGGCTTATATGATGGACTTTATGGCGCTTTATCTGGCGTCTTGTCGGTTAGTCAAATTGTCAAATCAGGACAACGTGTACGGCGGCCACTCGTTGCTGTTATTTTTTCAGAAGAGGAGGGCTCGCGCTTTGACGCAACCTTTACGGGTTCGCAATATTTGCTCGGTCGGAATCTGAAAGACTTTGATGATCTGGTTGATGCTAGAGGGCAGAACTTCGGTCAAGTTCGTCAGGCAGCGGTGGGTGCCCTGAGTCCCTTTGTGCAAACAGCGTTACATCTAAAAGTTGCCCAATACCTAGAACTGCATATTGAACAGGGACCAATTTTAGAGAATGCGGGGACCGATATTGGCATTGTGACGACGATTGTTGGTCAGGAACGTTTTTTGATCCAGTTAGCGGGTCAGGCGAACCATGCCGGCACAACGCCGATGGATTGTCGTGATGACGCCTTACAACGGGCAGTTTCTTTGTTGGCGGACCTCTACCGTGAGTTAGCGCAGATTCCTGATTTGCGCTATACCATTGGGAAAGTTCAGTTGGAGCCTAATGTGGCGAATGTGATTCCGGGCCTAGTCACTTTTTCTTTGGATTTGCGCCACCAAGACCAGTGTGTTTTGTCAGGCGCGGTTCATGTGGTGGCCAAACTAGTGGACCAGTATCGGGCAAAACTTGAACGAACTACGGCGGTTATGCCCACCCAAATGGATGCGGGTCTTCAGGAGAAGATTGCAGGAGCATGCCAATCGGTTGGTCTGACGTACCAATTCCTACCATCTGGTGCAGGTCATGATGCACAGGTGATGGGGGAACAAGTGCCGACTGCCATGATCTTTGTTCCCAGCGTTGGCGGAGTTAGTCATGTGCCAAAGGAGAAGACGACACCAGCAGATTTGGAAAATGGTCAACGGGTTTTGACAACCGTCTTGGCAAAATTAGTGGGGCAGTATGAACAGAAAGAACCATTCCTCAAATAACTGGGGGATGGTTCTTTTGTGTTGTTGGATTCGTGAAAGATGAAGGAACGAGTGGGGAAGGTCGCGATTGGCAACGTTGCTCGCTTCAGCGATTGTGTGGGTTATCTCTGGTCTGATTTTTTCAAGGTGAGTTTACAATGGAAGTGCAACACCCTTGATAAATAGAAGAAGCCAAAATCTTTGATAGGATTGGCTTCTTGGTAGAACAAAAGGATTCATAAAAGAATGGCTAAAACAAAGTAATAATTATTGTTGTTTTCTGATGATAAGTGGGACGGCGATGCCAAAGCCAACCATAAAAGCACCATTTGTTGACCATGTGGATTGATGCGCTATGATACTAACGAATGTGATGATTAAGCCCAAGCTGATAAAGGGCACCGAAAGACAGTGATAATTTCTTGCGTTTAGGTTTATCGGTTATTTTTTTTAGCTGATTCAATCGAGTGGTAGCCACCCAACTAATGACAAATAAAATGGGTAGGTTAATGAGCCAATACATGATTTCTCTCCAATCATTGATATAATCGTTCTAGTTTAACATATTTTTTTGGAATGAAGAGTAACCGTCTAAAGTCGACCTTTGCAACTAATTTACAACCGAATTATTTGAGCAAAGAAAAAAGCCACTGCATAAGCAGTGACTTTTCAACCAGAAAGAGTTAATTAAATTATCCCAAACGGTTGTAGTATTCGACGATCAAGGCTTCGTTGATGTCAGCATCCAATTCTTCACGTTCTGGCAAACGAACGAAAGTACCTTCAAGCTTGTCAGCATCAAATGAAACGAATTGTGGACGTGAAACTACTGATTCAACAGCGATTTGGATAGGCACAATGTTCTTTGACTTTTCGCGAACAGAGATAACCTGACCAGGAACAACTTCGTATGATGGAATATCAACGCGCTTACCATCAACCAAGATGTGGCCGTGGTTTACCAATTGACGTGCTTGTTGGCGAGTAGTTGCCAAACCAAGACGGTAAACCAATGAGTCCAAACGGCGTTCCAAGAAGATCATGAAGTTGGTACCGTGAGTACCTTGACGAACCTTGCCGGCCTTGTTGAACAATGAGTGGAATTGACGTTCAGTCAAACCATAAGTGAAACGCAACTTTTGCTTTTCGCGCAATTGCATTCCATATTCAGAAACCTTTCCACGACGGCCTTGGCCATGGTCACCAGGTGCGTAGGCACGACGTGACAATTCCTTACCAGTTCCAGAAAGTGAAACACCCAAACGACGTGAGATACGCCATTTTGGTCCAGTATAACGTGACATGTATATGTCCTCCAAAATGTATTTTGCTGTACATTTGAGGGTCGGCACCAGATGCGTGCAGCGTCAAGAAAAATCGTTTCTCAGTGACTGTAGCCAAGTCCTTACTAACGAGTTTGGACGTTGTTGACGCGCTTCTTTACCGACTGCTACTCAATACAACTTCAACCAGTATAGCAAATCAGGAGAGGATTAGCAAGGAAAAGATTGTTGGTAAAGCTCAGCCATCGTCGACTCTTTTGCAATCTTCTTGTAAATTCTAGACTGAAAAAGAGTAAAAAATCTTAAGAAAGGGATAAAAGGAAGTAAATGGGGCTAATTTCAGCAGCCAATAGTGTATGGTGGACTTAATTAGTAAATAAAGCTGAGGGTTTAGTACATATGTGGATTATTATTGCAATTATCGTGATTATCGCTATCTTAATCGGTCTTGGTTGGGCGGTTTTGACACAACGCCAAGCCGCCACACAGGTGGGCGATTTTAGCATGGCAAAAAAAGCGCTGATGGATGAAGACATCACGACTGATTTAGCAGCGGCACGGAAGGTCGCATTAGCCGGCCAGGCATTGCAAAATTTCCAAGAGACGGAAAAGATGTACCGTGACTTGCGCAACCATCGTTTTGCGGCAATTGATGCGGAAATCAATCAGGCTATGCAGTTGACGGCCGGGTTAAACGTTTGGAAGACAAGGAAGTCGTTGCAATCGTTGTTTGATCAAATGACTGAGGCGGCCTCCATGCAAAAGCAGGTTGTTGCGGGATTAGAAAACATCCAACAAGAAAATAAGATGCAACACCAGGCAATCGACCAATTACATGGCGATTTTGACGATATCACGGATCGATTGACAGCCACAGACAATCCCTACGGTCCTAGTGCCCCTGCTTTATTAGCCTTTTTGTTTGACGAGGAAGAAGAATACCAACGCTATCAAGAACTAATTGAGTCTGGTGACCGGGTCAAGGCAGCCGAAAAGTTTGAAGAAGTTGGGATGATTGCGGGTCAGATGCTCGACTACATGCAAAACTTGCCTATGTTAGTGACGGCCTTTAATGAAAAATACTTGGATCAAATTAATGAATTGAACACCAGTTGGCACGATTTGACGAATCGTGGCGTTGTTTTTGCGGAGGGCGTTGTTGAAGAAGGTTTGAATGAAGTCGATGACCTTCGCCTCCAAGGATTGAAAGCAATCGTTGGCTTGAAAGTTAAGGAAGCAAATACTATCTCAACGACTTTGAACCAGAAGATTCAAGATTTGTATGACCTCTTGGAAAAAGAATACCAAGCTTACCATCGTTACTTTAAGCAACAGGAACGCGTGAATACGGAATTTGATCGGGTCAAGGAACAAAACCATTCCTTGCTGCTCGAACTAACTTATTTGAAAGGGCGTTTTATTCTTGGTCATGAGGAAGAAGACCGACAAGCTAGTTATCACCATGATATTGAAGGCTTAGTTTCGAGCCAGCAAGAAGTTCAACGTGCCTTAAAAGAAGGGAGCCAAACTTATAGCTGGGCAGTTGCGCGCCAAGAAAATTGGTTTTCAATTTTGAGCCAATTAGATAGTGACCAGGTCGCCTTGTACCATCAAATTGAGGAATTCCAACCTGCTTTGACGTCTGCTAAGGAGCATACAGCTGCCTATATTGATCAAATTCGTGGCGTGAAACGATCACTTGAACGTCGTGATTTGCCGGGGTTGCCTGAGGACTTCTTACAAAAGTTCTTTGCAGTAAGTGATGAGATTACGCGCTTGGATGAGGCTGTGTACGCAGGTGAAGTTGATCTTGATGATGTACAGCGTCAATTGAACATTGTCGCTGCCGATTTTGATACCTTAAAGGAACAGGCTCATGATGTGATTATTGCTGCTGATTTGGCCGTTTCACTGCTTCAATATGCTAACCGTTACCGCGAGCAAAATGAAGAGGTGGCCAAGGCGCTGAAGGTAGGTCAAAAGCTCTACCAAGTTGATTTTGATTACGAAGGTGTGATTAAAGAGATGAAGCCAGTCTTGCAAGTGGCTGAGCCCGGGGCCTTCGAGCGTCTCCAGAAAAATCAGGACCCAGTCCTTCTATAAAGAGGGCGTGGCGGGGATATGAACCTTAGCGGTAACTGTCCTGATTTCTTACCATTTGATGACGTTAAAAGTAAATAAGAGCAAAAGAAAAGCTGACTGTCTGGGGTGATTCCCAAGCAGTCAGCTTTTTTAATTGGGTTATTTTTCAATTTGATTAAGTGAAGAATGGCGGATACCGTAAGTAAAGTACCAAATCAGGCCAATCACGACCCAGACACCATACATCTTCAATGTTTCTGCAGGCAAGCGCAGGATCAAGAGTAATGATAATCCAGCAGCGATGATTGGCAAGACTGGGTAGAATGGCATCTTGAAGCCGTCGTGCTTGAGGTCTTGGCGCTTACGCAAGAATAAGACACCGAAGCTGATGAACATGAAGGCTGTTAAGGTACCAATGTTAATCAAGTTAGCCAGTGTACTCAATGGAACAAGTCCGGCCAAGAATGCTTCGACAACAACTGCCATAATCAAGGCGTTGACTGGAAGACGGTGTGGGCCGGCAACCTTTCCTAGGCCACGAGGCAAGAGACCATCACGACCGAAAGAATAAGCCAAACGTGATGAGGCGAAAATCAAGGCCAATACAGCGGTGAACATTCCAATCAAGGCTCCGATGGTAATGACGATGGAGAACTGTGTTTGTTTAACAGCTTGCAAGGCGAAAGCGGCTGGGTCGTCAACGCCTAGGCGCTTGTAGTTGACGATTCCTGTCAAAACAATCGAGAATAAGGTATACAAGACAGCGGAAATGGCGACTGTTCCCAAGATTCCCCGAGACATTGTCTTTGTTGGATTCTTGACTTCGGCTGCGTGAGCGGCAATCGTGTCGAATCCTAAGAAGGAGAAGATGATTGAAGCTGTTGCGGCGGTTAGACCACCAAGGCCAAAGACGCCCGTTTGGAATTGCTTAGGGTAGAAATCAGCGTAGTTATGACCCTTCACGAAGAAGAGACCACCGATAATGAAGAGGGCGATAATGGCAACCTTCAAGACAACACCGGCATTTTCAATCTTCTTTGATTGGCTGACACCAGCAAATAGAATCGCTGCGGAAATTAAGATAATAACCACGGCCATCAAGTTGACAACGCCACCGGCACCGGGACCAGCCTGGAGCGCCTTTGGTAGAGCCCAGCCCATTTCACCGAGCAAATTATTGAAGTAGGCAGAGAACCCAGTCGCGATAGCTGAAACGGCCAGGAAGTACTCCAAAATTAAGGACCAACCAAGGATCCAACCAATCACTTCACCATAGATGACAGATCCGTAAGAATAAGCGGATCCGGCAACTGGCATAGCTGATGAAAATTCGGCAAAGGCCATGCCGCAGATACCAGAGAAGATAGCTGCCACCAGAAAGGCGATAGAAACAGCGGGACCGGCATTGTTTGCGGCTTCATGACCGGGCAGAATAAAGATTCCAGAACCAATGACGGTTCCAACACCCAGGCCAATCAGGTCTTTTGTTGTAAGCACGCGTTCCATTTGCTGATCCTTCTCAAGGTAACCAGCAGCTGACTCGCGAGCAAAGGCACGTTTTAGTAATTGCATAACTTTTCTCACTTTATTTTAATATAACTGCCATCAATTGTACCAACTTTTAACTGGATTGTCGATTATTTTGATGATAAGGTAAGAAAACAAAGAACTGGGGGATGAGAAAGCCATGAATCGGGTAATTGTTTTAACGGGACCAGCTGGAGCGGGGAAAACCTCAATTGCAACTTACTTAAAGGAAAAATGGCAGGTGCCACAAGTCATCACGCATACTACTCGTCCTAAGCGGGCTGGCGAGGTTGACGGTGTCGATTATTATTTCGAAACGAAAGATTCTTTCTTATTAAACCACTATTTGGAATCGGTACATTATAGCCAGGCCAACTATGGCTCTTCTAAAGAAGGTTTAGAAAAAGCTTGGCGGAAAAATAGTCTGGCTAGCATTGTCTTAGATACCAAGGGCGCCGAAACCTATCAAGAGATTTTAGGAGACCAGGCCTGGATCTGGTATGTCACGATTAAAGATGTTGTCAAACTTGAGAACCGATTGATTGCTCGTGGGGATGCCAAAGACCGGGTGATGGCTCGATTATCCGCGCCGGAATTCCAACGTGATTTAAACCTACCTGATAAATTGCAGGGACATGCGGAAATTATTATTAATGATGATTGGCAGCAAACGTGTGACCAAGTGGATCAGTTACTGGAACGTTAAAGGCCTTTTATCAACGAATTTTGAAATCAAAATGCTGATAAATCAGCGTTTTAGACCAATTGCTAAAATTCGTTAAAAAAAGTGTTGACGAGTAGGAGGGTAGGCGCTATACTAGTTATTGTTCGTTACGAAGCAAACGTGCTTCTAGCGAGGCGCTGGTTATCTTTGGTAGCCGGCAGTTGATAAAAGTTTTTC
>NZ_CAUZLM010000011.1:0-40056 GCF_963580165.1 Fructobacillus evanidus | reverse complement strand
TATAGCATTGTTTTTTCCAAAGATAATAAATATTAACTTTGTCTTCTTTTGATAATTTAGACATAGTAAAACCCCGAAATTTGGTTGTCCAAATTTCGGGGTTCATATCAAAAGACAGGCTTTTTATGTGACCAATTAACGAATCGCCTTTAAGGCATCATCAATTTGGCCCAGGATAATTTCCTGATTTTTTGGATCTTCCAAATCGTATTTTTGCAAATCCACTTTAATCTTTGGTGATTGGTCATATGAATCGAACCATCCCTGGTAGGCTTCCCACATCTTGCGATAATAAGCCTTCAACTCATCATTGCCATCAAACTGTTCATAATCCCGACCACGCTTCTTAATGCGGGCCAAAATCGTATCAAAATCAGCATCGGCATAGACCATCAAATCAGGCGCCTTTTTTGGCAAGGCGTGCAATTCATCCATCATCCGCGTCAACAAGTTATGATAGACATCCATTTCCATATCGGAGATATTACCATCCTTATGGTTTTCCTCTGTAAAGAGTTCATCTTCATAAATTGACCGATCCAAGACATTGTTATCGTCAGCCAAGGCCTTTTTAATCATCTCAAAACGACGGTTCAAGAAGAAAATTTGGAGCAAGAAACCATACTGCTTTGGATCCTTGTAGTACAGTGGCAAAACCGGATTATCCCCCACTGGTTCAAAAAAGGCCTGCGTTTCAAAATGGTCTGCAATCAAACCAGTCAACGTTGTTTTCCCAACACCAATCATTCCTGCTGTAATAATCACCATACATGCTCCTCTGTTTTGTGGCCAAGGCCTTCCTTTCTCACTGGAAAGAATCCCTCAGCTTGCGCTCTTGTGACAAACGGTTGCTTACACCGCATTTAACCAGTTCTTTATGCTGAAACTAGCAGGGCCAGAGCTTTTGAAATCAGCTCCTCTGTCTTTCCCTTTTCACCGGCCAAGGCCTTCTTCACCTTTTTAATATCCTTTTGGGCATAACCCAAGGCTTCCAAAGCCGCCATGGCATCGGCCAGGTTCTGGCTATCGCCGGCAACCAAGCGATTAGAATCAGACAAGTCTAGACCTAAGCTAAGCTCTTGTCCTTGAGCTAAGTTCGCAAAGTCCGCCATCTTCCCCTTCAAATCCAGGATAATCTGCTGAGCTGTCTTCTTCCCAACTCCTGGAAACTGAGTCAAATAGCCAACTTCATCCTGATCAATGGCCGCCACCAAGGAAGCTGGGTCTGCACCAGCCAGGATGGCCAAGGCTGATTTGGGCCCAATGCCTGAAACATTTAATAACTTGTTGAACAGTCCCTTTTCAGTCATCGAAGCAAAACCATAAAGGGTTAACTCCGTTTCGCGAACAATTTGTTCCACGAAAACTTGGGCTTCCTGGTCAACGGTGTAGTGATAAGGATTGGCCGGAAAAATCTTGTAGCCAATCCCATCCTTACTTTCTAAGACGATATAGCCTGGCCAGACCTGGGTAATCACACCCCGCAAGTATTCATACATAATAACTCCTGGATATCTATTTTACCGTAAAGCAGATTACGGAACTAAGTTAATTTTTTGCTTTTTCGTATCGAAATAGCCAACTTCGTCATTGCTAGCATCAGCCCAAGATTCAAACTTCATGAACTTGGCATTCGTGATGATGCGCTTCGTAGTATCAGGGAAGAGACAGGTAATAATCGTAATTTTTGCCTTATCGTCATCACGGTCATCCGGATTTAAAACGGATCCATCGTTTTCATCAACACCAACCTGACCGGTAATCTGATAAGTAAAGACCCCATCACCATTAGCCAGATAGATTGATTGACCATTTAACCAGCTTGAGCTCCCCGCTTGACCGCTTTCGTAATAAGGTGCATTCTGATTAAGTTTCTGTTGCAGAGCGGAAAAAGCCGTATAACCATTATCCCAATTATGAGCAGCCAACGTATAGTTTCCCTGTCCCATTGTTGGTACAGGCGTACCTTTTTGCGCCGTATTAGCCCCAACATTCAAGGCAACGGCTGAATAGGCATTATCGTAAATCGGTAGTAAAATCGATAGTTTTGGAATAGCCACAAAGCCTTGCTTTGTTAATCCTTTAGCACTTTGATCTTGAGCACTAATTTTGCTGGCAATCTGTTGTCGATCATTTTGGCTATAAATCTTTGTTTGACCAAACAATTGCTTTGGAACCGTTTTTACTGGACTTAATGCAGGCTGTGATTCAGCCCAGCTGTAACCCAAAAAAGCGATAATACCAATAATTATTAACCAAAGCAGGCGTCGAACCCACTTTCTCATGCGGTCAGTCATTTGGCTTTCTCCTCCTGACAGTTTTTCATTGTCTCATGATGCTGATTTTTTCTGTAGGATAAATCAGCATTAAAACGTTTGACTTAATGCCACTATTATAGCATAAAAACAGATTGGTCTAGTTGCCCACGTTTGACCTAACAAACATGGTTTTTAGCACTAAAAAAGCAATCATTCGATTGCTTTTAAATGTTTATCAATAAATGGTAACAGGTTTTACACCAATAGCTCAGCTAGACTCGATAACTGATTTTTTCTCTGCTTACAGAATGTCAGCCAAAATCGTCTTCAAGACCCCATCATTGTTGGAATCAGCAACTGCTTCCTCAAACCCATAGGTAAAGAGTTCAGGATCGGCATTCGGCATCACGAAGGGATGACCAACCAATTGCAGCATCTCCAAATCATTCAGGCCGTCACCAAAGGCAGCCATCTCCTCTGGCAGAATCCCTAGCTGATCACCTAAATCCTTTAAGGCGACACCCTTGTTAACAGCTGGGTTGACCAAGTCAACGGCACCATAACCCGAAGTTGTGACGTGGATTGGTAGTTGACGGTTATTGACCGCTTCCATGAAGGGACGCTCAAAGTCTGGTAGATCGACCGTCATCTTCAAAATCGGTTCGTTAATCTCGCTTAAACTGTCAACAATTCTCAAATCCTTGAAATATTGTTGCGCCTTGCGATCACCATACCCCAATGCAGCCATCTCTTTCAGCATAAATGCCTGAGTGACCCCAGTGAAGACTAGGCCCATTGAGACTCTGTCGCGATTAGCTAAAACAGTTTCCACAATCGGCTGAAAAGCGGCCGTGTCAATTGGGTAAGTCTTCATGATTTCACCCTGTTCAACGACTTCAGCACCGTTGTTAGCAATCAACGTAAAGTCTTGGTTGGCCCCGGCAAAGTATTTGGCCACCTTATCTGGATGATTACCAGTCGCAACCACAAAGGTTACATTCTTTTTCTTGGCTAAATCGACCATTACCTGGTAAGCCTGGCGGTCAAAACTTTTGTCCACTCGTAAAAAGGTGGCGTCTAAATCAGTTGCAATTAGTTTAATCGTCATCATTTTCCTATCTGTAGCTACGTTCAAAAACTGGGATATGTCGCCCCTTTTCTACCATAGGCAATGACTGCCGCCGGTCACCTGCTATCGTTTCACTAACAACAGGCAATAATTATTTTTTGCCACGCTTCTTCTTTAACTTCTTCATCTTCCGGGCTGCTTGCTTCATGGCAAAATTTTGTACCTTTTGGCCAAAGTTACCACTTGGCATACCACCGCCCATGCCGCCCATCATTTGGGACATATCCATTCCGGTTTGTCCCATCATGGATTCCATACCGGAGAAGTTTCCGTTTGAGGCTTGGTTCATCATCTTGCGCATCTGATCGAATTGCTTAATCATCTTGTTGACTTCGACAATTGGCCGCCCAGCACCGGCTGCCAAACGACGGCGGCGAGATGGGTTCAACAAATCGGGATCCTCTCGCTCGGCCTTCGTCATCGATGAGATAATCGCTTCCATATGGGCAAACTGCTTGTCATCAATTTGCAGGTTCGCCAAAGCGGGATTACCGGCCATTCCAGGAATCATCTTCAGCAAATCTTCCATTGGTCCCATGTTTTGGACCTGGTGCAGTTGGTCGATAAAGTCGTTGAAGTCAAAGGTGTTCAGCCGCATCTTTTCGAGCTGCTCTGCCTGCTTCTTTTCGTCAACTTCTTGCTGAGCCTTTTCGATAAAGGTCAGCATATCCCCCATGCCCAAGATTCGTGAAGCCATTCGGTCTGGATAGAAAACGTCCAAATCAGTTGGCTTTTCACCTTGACCAACGAACTTGATTGGCTTCCCCGTGACATCACGGATTGATAAGGCGGCTCCACCACGGGTGTCACCATCCAACTTGGTCAAAACGACACCAGTCAAGTTCAACTCGTTGGTAAAGCCTTGCGCTGTTTCCGTAGCGTTCTGTCCGGTCATCGCATCGACCGTCAAGAGGACTTCATCCGGCTGAGCAATCGTTTCGATGTCCTTCAATTCGGCCATCAATTCGGCATCGATTTGCAAACGACCCGCCGTATCAATCAAGACGTAATCGTTCTTATTTTCCTTGGCCTGGGCTAACCCAGCCTTCACAATTTCACGTGGATCAACGTCCGTCCCCTGTGAAAAGACCGGAACATCCAAATCTTTTCCCAAGATTTCCAACTGATCAATGGCGGCTGGACGATAAACATCGGCCGCAATCAAAAGTGGACGGGCGTTATTTTCGCGCTTTAACTTATAAGCTAATTTGGCAATGGTGGTTGTCTTACCAGCCCCTTGCAAACCGGCCATCATAATGATTGTCGGAATCTTTTCTGATTTGTTGAGCGGAACAGCCTCGTCCCCCATCAAGGCCGTTAATTCATCATTAACAATCTTGATGACCTGTTGGGCTCCGTTCAAACCTTCCAAAATTTCTTGGCCCTTCGCCTTTTGGCGAATCTGGTCGATGAACTTCTTCACTGTTGAGTAAGAAACATCGGCCTCCAGTAAGGCTAAGCGGATTTCACGAAGAGAGGCCTGCAGGTCTTCTTCTCTAATCTTGCCCTGACCAGTTAGGTTTTTCAACGTCTTGGAGAGGCGCTGTGTCAAGTTTTCAAAAGCCATGATTGCTTGGCCGGGCCACTTTGGGCACCGGCTTCCCCCTTAATTAATTTCTTGGTTGACCAGTTGGTCTAAAATTTGCTTTAGATGTTGATCGTTTTGGTAGTGTTCGGCAACATAGTCCAACAAGTCCTGTTCCTGCGCCTGACGGTGGACTGAATCCTTGTAGAGGCCCAAAACAGCCTCGTAATGTTCCAAAGAGTCAACGCCACGCTTCAAGTTATCCGAAACGGCTTGCCGGCTAACAACTTCGGCCTCGGCGATTTCAATGATGGAGTAATCATCCTCAAAGTACGCCCGCAAGTAGTTTTGTTGCTTAACCGTCAGCAACGGTCCGTAAAACGGTAATAGTGCGTTCACTTGATTTTTTTTGTCTAAATCCATCGCTTAGACCAAGTCCTTAAACATGCCATAAACAAAGTCTTCGGCCGAAAAGACGCGTAAATCAGTGGCCTTCTCGCCAAAGCCAATCCACTTAACTGGCAAATGAAGGCTGTCACGGATGGCAAAGACGATGCCACCCTTGGCAGTCCCATCCATCTTGGTTAAGACGATGCCAGTCACATCAGAAGAGTCCTGGAACAACTTGGCTTGCTGCAAAGCATTCTGCCCAGTCGTCGCATCCAAGACCAGCAAAACTTCTTGTGGTGCATCAGGCAAAACCTTCTTTACCACCCGGTTAATCTTTGATAATTCCTGCATCAAGTTGACATTATTTTGCAAACGGCCGGCCGTATCAACGAACAAGACGTCATAGTGCTCTTCTTTGGCCCGTTCAACTGCCGTATAGACAACGGATGCTGGGTCGGCCTTTTCAGGAC
This sequence comes from Fructobacillus evanidus, assembly GCF_963580165.1. NCBI lineage: Bacteria > Bacillati > Bacillota > Bacilli > Lactobacillales > Lactobacillaceae > Fructobacillus > Fructobacillus evanidus. The sequence goes on along the minus strand of NZ_CAUZLM010000011.1, from coordinate 34,284 downwards.
CAGCAACAACCGGCACATCGGCCCGGTTACCCCATTCCTGCAGTTGCTTTACCGCACCGGCACGGAAGGTATCCGCTGCCGCCAAAAGGACCTTCTTGCCCTCTTTTTTGTAAGTTGAAGCTAATTTTCCAACAGTTGTTGTCTTGCCGACACCGTTCACCCCAACAAAGAGAATCACGGTTGGTTGACCGGCTGGCGCAAAATGCATGGATTGGTCTTCGTTTTGACCTTGAGCCTCATACTGTGCCACCATTTGTTCAATAATCAAAGAACGGATTTGGTCCTTATCTTTGATGTTTTGAACCTTAACAGCCTCACGCACTTGGTTGGAAATTTGGATGGCCAAATCGAAGCCTAAATCAGCCCCAATCAAGGTATCCTCTAATTCTTCAAAGAAGTTTTCATCAACCGAGCGGAAGTTAGCCAAAAAGCGGTTAAACCGTTCGGCAAAGCCGTTCCGTGACTGCTTCAAGCCACGATCATAAACCTCTTGATTGGATTGCTCGTCTTGGTGTTGGTCTTCATTCTGGTCTTGCTTTTGACCCTGGTCCTGATTGTGGCCAGTAGCAACAGCTTGGTCTCCGTCATTATTTTCTACAACCACTTCAGCTGACTCTTGTTCAGCTTCGTCGTTATCAGCTGTGGCTGATTCGTTGGCTTCAGTTGCGGTTGATCCAGTGGTGCCCTCAGCTTGGCCTTCTTTAGCAGGCTGGTTTTGTTGGTCCGTTGCCGCCACGTTTGCACTCTTCTCAGCCGGCTGATTTTGGTCAGCATCAGTTACCTGTTTCTCTGATTCGCTTGGTGCTGACTCAGGTGTTGTCTGCTGATCAACTTCGGCTGACTGATTTTCCTGATCAACCTTTTTTTTCTTAAAAATATCAAAAAGTCCCATAGACTACTCTCCTATGTGATTAAGCGAGTTGTTGGTGTGCCTCTTCCAGGTTAACCGCAACCATCTTTGACACCCCTGCTTCTTGCATTGTAACACCATACAGAATTTTAGCGGCAACCATCGTTCCTTTTCGGTGCGTAATGGTGATGAATTGGGTATCGCCGGCAAAGTTTTTCAAATAGGCCGCAAAGCGATCGACGTTCGCCTCATCCAAGGCCGCCTCGGCTTCATCCAAAACGGCAAACGGTACCGGGCGAACCTGTAAAATCGCAAACAGCAACGAAATAGCCGTCAAGGCCTTTTCGCCACCGGACAGCAACGACATTTGCTGGAATTTCTTGCCAGGCGGCTGCGCCTTAATGTCGATTCCAGTCGTTAACAAGTGCTCCGGGTCGGTCAACTCGATTTGAGCCTGGCCACCCGCAAACATCTTTGTAAAGACATCTGAGAAATTAGCCGCAATGGCATCAAAGGTTTCCTTAAAGCGAATCTGAACCTCTTGGTCCATCTCATCGATGGTATCCTGCAAGGTTTGCTTGGCCGCTTTCAGGTCTTCTGCTTGGTTCGTCAAGAAGTCGTGGCGGTCTTTAATTTCATCGTACTCCTGGATGGCAGCGATGTTCACGGGTCCCAACGCATCGATGGCCTTCTTTGTTTCGGCCAAAGTTTGGTCAATTTCTTGGTCAGACAAATCAGAAGCAACCACATCGTCCTCTGATTCTACAGTCAAGCCATAAGTCTGCCGCAACGTTGCAATTTGCTTGGCTAAGCGTTCTTGGCTACTTTGCAAACGATGGTTAGCGGCTGATTGATCAACAACCTCGTTATTCAACTCTTCTTGGGCCAAGGCGAGCTTTTCTTCCTCTTCCTTAACCGTCGTTGATAACTTGGTCCATTGTTCGGCCAGTGAATCAGCCTTTTCCTGGGCCTGTGTTAAGGCGGTCGACAAATCCGTCACCGCCTGGCTCAGTTCTTCAGCGCTCTTCGCCTGGTCGAGGCTTTCCTGCATCTGCCCCGCCTGCTCCTGCAATGACAACAAGTGCTCTTGCACCTTTGTCAAGGCTTCGGTCAAGCGGTTCTGATTTTCTTCCTGAGCAGCACGCTGGGCGGAAACCTTGGCGAGTTCTGCTTGGAATTCGGCTTTTTGGTCCTGATAAGCCTGTTGGTCCTTGGTTAACTGGTCCAACTCGGCGGTCAAATCAGCAGTTTGTCCCTCGATTTGCCCCTTCTTATCCTCGTTTTCAGTCAAGGCCGCTTGGGCCGTTGTCTGCTCCTGCTCAGCATCCTCTTTGGCAACCTGCAAATCTGCCAGGTCCAAAGATAACGTTTGAACACTGGTTTGATGGCGGTCGACGGTATCCTTTAAGCCGGCCAATTCATAATCAACCTGCTGTCCCTGAGCAACAAAATCGCGACTTTTTTGCATCAAGTCCGCCAACTTTTCCTGCCAAGTGTTAACCTGATTTTGACTTTGGTTACGCTTTTCAGCCAGGTCATCAACCAGTGCCTGTTGCTTAACCAGCGCTGCTTCTTTTTCCTTCAAATCAGCTTGCCGTGACAGAACGGATGGACCCTGACGGAAGTTGGCACCACCGGTAATCGAACCACCGGCATTGACCAGCTGACCGTCTAATGAAACGACCCGCAAACGATTTTGACAAGCCCGAGCGACTCGAGTTGCCGCATCCAAATTTTCAACAACTAGCGTTGTTCCCAATAGCGAAGACAGAATATTTTCCATCCCAGCTGGCACGGAAACTAAGTCGGCAGCTAAGCCAATATAACCATTTTCACGGCTAGCGGCAGCAACATCGCGCGCCTGACGAGGGCGAATCGTATCAATTGGCAAAAGGGTTACCCGACCCTTTTTGTTCTTAGTCAAGTAGGCAACAATTGACTTAGCTGTTTGAGTTGAGTCCACTACAATTTGCTGTAAGGCTCCACCCAAAACGGTTTCAATTGCCTTAGTATAGGATTTTGGCACCGTTAACAATTCGGCAACGACACCCTTAATACCTGGAAAGTTTCGTCGCACAGACGGTACCATCAGGTTCTTAACGCCCTGATAAAAACCAGCATAATCATCCAAGGAAGCTTCCGCCTGATAACGTGACCGCTGCTGGTCGAGAGCATAGGCCGCCTCTTGCCAACTTTTTTGTTGGTCCTGAGCCGTTGTCTTAGCGTCTGCTAAGGCATCCTCTGCTTGCGCCACCTGAGCCTCGAAAGGATTTTCGCCAGTCGTTTGGTCCGGATGTTCTTTTTGATAGGCTGCCAAGGCACTTTCTGCAGCATCCAAGTCGCCCTGGGCCTTCGTCATCGCCGTCTTTTTCAAAGCTAACTGGGCTTCAGTTTGAGCCAAAGCCTTCTCTTGATAAGTCAGCTTATTATGTAAGGAAGCAATTTCCTGCATTGCTGCCACATAAGCATTGCGATTTTCGGCCAATTCGTTTTGAACTGCGTCGATTTTCGTCGCTCCGTGGTCCTGGTCGATTTGTTTGATGGTCTGTTTTAATGACCGTTCTTGGTCAACTAAGGCCGTTAATTGGCCCTGCACCTGCGTTAAATCAGCCTGGGTTTCTTCGACTTGAGCCTGATCGTCTTTTTGTTGCTCGGCTAAATGAGCCAAATCGCGGACCAGAGTGGCCTGCTCTTGTGAGGCCAGCTTCTGATTTCCGATTAACCGTTCTTTTTCCTGCGCCTTGGCAACAATCTCTGCCTGTAAGGCGTCACGGTCGTGTTGGATTGCCTCTAATTGGCTACGGGTTTGACTAAGGCCATCTTGAATCGAACTTACCTGGGCTTGCTGCTTTGCAACTGCTTCCTTGGTTTTGCCGGCCTCCTGTCTTTGATCAGCAACTTGTCCTTGTAACGACAAAATCGACCGGGTCAATCGCACCTGGTCTAATTTTTCAAAGCTTTCGCGTTTAGCTAAGTAATCCTTGGCCTTTAAAGCCTGGTCAGCCAAAGGGGTCAGTCGGCCTTCCACTTCGGCAATAATATCATCAACACGGTCCAAGTTATCTTCCGTGGCAGCCAAGTCCTTTTCGGCCTTGTCCTTGTTTTGCTTATACTTGTAAACACCGGCAACTTCTTCAATAATGCCCCGTCGTTCTTCTGGCTTCGCCGAAAAAATCTTCTCGACCTGGCCCTGGGAGATAATTGAAAAACCATCCCGACCAAGGCCTGTATCCATAAAGAGTTCATGGATGTCCTTGAGTCGGCATTCCGTCCCGTTTAATTGGTAAGAAGATTCCCCAGTCCGATACAGCCGTCTTGTAATTCGAATTTCGGTAAAATCAGAGGCAATATAATGGTCAGCATTATCAAAAGTAATCGAAACTTCCGCCCGGTTTAAGGGCTTCCGATTTTTTGTGCCACCAAAAATAACGTCGGCCATTTTATTGCCTCGCAAATCTTTAGCCGACTGTTCCCCCATCACCCAACGGATGGCTTCAATAATATTTGATTTTCCAGAACCATTTGGACCAACAATCCCAGTCATTCCCTGCTGGAAGTCAATCACGGTTTTATTGGCAAAAGACTTAAAGCCAATAATTTCCAGTGTCTTTAATTTCATGGGCGTTTTGTGTACTCTTGTGTGTTATTTGGCAGTTAAATCTTGATAGGCCTTTTGTGCGGCCGCCTTTTCCGCATCCTTGATGGACTGACCTGACCCATGGGCCAAAGTCTTGCCATCAACCGCAACAAAGACTTCAAAAACCTGACTGTTGTCTTCGTTACGAATTTCATTCTCAATTTGATAAGTAATATCAACAGATCCCTGAGCCTGCAACTTTTCTTGCAAGCGGGACTTAAAGTCAATAAATTGGTCAAAGAAGTTTTCATCGATGGCCGCAAAGACCGTTTGGTTCAACAATGAAACCACGGCAGCCTGGCCCTGATCTAAGAACAAGGCCCCGATAAAGGCTTCCCAGATATCCTCCAAAAGTGAAGGACGTGACCGGGCACCGTTCATTTCCTCACCCTTCCCCAAACGAATGGCTTCGTTCAGGTGGATGACTTGGGCGAAGTGAGCAAAGGACTTTGTTTGAACCATGGTGATTCGCATTTCAGTCAATTGGCCTTCATCCCAATCAGGATAACGCTTAAAGAGGTATTCCGTCACCGTTGCCTGCATGATGGCATCACCCAAAAACTCGAGCCGTTGGTAATCCCGGCCCTGTTCCTTAGGGTGCTCATTCAAGTAATTGCGTTGGGTCAAAGCCTCTTGCAAAAGGTTTAAGTTATTAAAACTAATTTGAAACTTTTCTCTTAAAAAGTTACTAAAGTCAGATGGTGACAAGGTGTTTTCCTTTCAAAATTCAGTTGTTTTTATTATAACAGATTTTTAGGTCAGCTTTTGTTGCAAAACAGGGCAAAAAAACCAAGGATCAGCACTTTGGCTTTCCTTGGTTTTTAACTTTTATTTTTCAGCTTCAACAACTTGAACAATTGAATCAACATAGGCGCTGACCAACTCTTCAGTTTTGGCTTCCGCCATTACTCGCACAATTGATTCCGTCCCGGAAGGACGAACCAGTACTCGACCATCACCGGCCATTTGCTTTTCAACCTGGTCAATCTTAGCCAACAGGGCTGGATTTTGCATCATTGCTTGCTTATCCGGCACCTTCACGTTCACTAATTTTTGTGGATATAACGTGACATCGGCTGCCAATTCTGACAGTGACTGCCCAGTCTCCTTCATCACAAAGAGCAGTTGCAAGGCCGTCAACAAGCCATCCCCAGTCTTGGCCCAGTCACGGAAAATAATATGACCGGACTGTTCACCACCAAGGTTGTCATCATCTTCAACCATCTTTTCCATGACATAGCGGTCACCGACCTGAGTCTGGACAGATTTGATTCCTTGAGCTTCCAACGCTTTATAGAAACCAATGTTAGACATCACAGTTGAGACCACAGTTTGGTGCTTCAAACGGCCTTGGTTGTTCATAAAGCGGGCAGTGATATACATAATCTTATCACCATCCACAATTTCACCGTTTTCATCAACAGCGATTAAACGGTCTCCGTCCCCATCAAAGGCCAAACCAGCTGAGAACTCCCCTTCTTTGACCATATCAATCAAAGCTTCTGGATGAGTCGAGCCAACCTGGTCGTTGATATTCAAGCCGTCTGGTTCTGTCCCCATTGTTTTGAAATCAGCTCCCAAATCTGCAAAAAGACGTGGTAGAAGGTCAAAGGTCGCCCCATTGGCTCCATCTAAGGCTAACTTAAAGCCAGATAAGTCGCCAGGGATAGTCTTCTGTAAGAAGGCCAAGTATTTCTGAGCACCCTCTTGGTAATGAGAAACAACACCCAACCCCTTAGCGCTTGGTCGCGGTAAGTCTTCATAGCCATCGCCGTCTAAGAGTGCTTCAATTTCGCTCTCAAGTTCATCTGAAAGCTTAAAACCGTCTTGGCCAAAGAACTTAATACCGTTATCGGCGGCTGGATTATGGGATGCCGTAATTTGAATGCCGGCATCCGCTTCCAAAGCTTCAACCAAGTAAGCAACGGCTGGCGTAGTAATGACGCCCAAATTCAACACGTCAACGCCCACAGAAAGCAAGCCGGCAATCAAAGCCTCTTGCAACATTTCAGAAGAAATTCGAGTATCTTGACCAACGATTACAACTGGGCGTCGATCAGGATTATCGTTGTGGCGAGTCAAAATTGCCCCACCAGCACGACCGAGTTTCAAGGCTAATTCAGGCTTTAAGCCTTCATTAGCAATGCCTCGGACCCCATCTGTTCCAAAGTATTTTAACTGCGATTCTGTCATTTTTTATTTATCTCCACTTATGGTTGGCCAATAATTTTAGCGCAAACAAATCAGACCTTATGACTTTGGACTAATCGTCACCTGAACGCTTTGATCCGACAGGCTATCAACGCCACTCGGTTTCGTCAGGCTCACGGTCTTGGTTAATTTGCTAGTAATATTGGACAGGTCCAGACTAACAGGCAAAGAATCAATGCTACTTAGTGTATCACTTGAGCCAGCAATTGTCACGGAACTCGGGCTGAAACTAATGTTAAAATTGTCCGTTGAACCGGCGCTCGCCTGGCCTACTAAGCTCACTTTCTTAGTAGTTGACGACGACCCGCTCGTACTTGATTGTGAACTGCTACTACTGGCACTGGAACTGGAGCTTGAACTCGATCCAGAACTAGAAATCGTCATCGACACTTGGGCCGTTTGCTGCGATAAGGTTACCTGAACAGCATCGCCATTCTTATCGTAAGCCGTTAATTTAGTCGATTGTGTCACGTTAGATTTAGTACTCTTGTTTAAGGCCACATCGGCGCCAACATGATCAACAGCATCCACGTTTTCCTTTGGTCCAGTGATTGTCACTGTTTTTGGATCAACAGTTGTGTTGGTCACCTGGTAGCCAGAAGCAATCTTTGAATCATCATACTGAACTTGAACATCCTTCTTAGCGGAATCCTTTTCTGCCAAGGTGACTGTTACAGTCTGAGGACTGGCGGTCGCTGTCAACGATGAGCTAACACCAGTCAAAGCAACGTTGACAGTATGTTGTCCAACCCCTAAGCCACGCAAATCAGCCACAGCTTGAATTTCATTATGACTTTGAGCCGCCGTTACTAAGGCTGATGAACCCTGAAGGGTCACACCAACAGAACTTGGCGCCCCAACAATGACATAATCTGAAGAATTAAATTGTACCGTCAAAGGTGACGTAATCGTTGCCTTTTTTTCGGGCAACAGCGATGTATATTGATTATTATTCGATCCCGAGTAGCTCGGCTTTGTTGACAAAACATAAGCGGTAATTAAGAGTGCCAACAAAAATGAAAAAGCCACGTTCACGATTTTTGATGAAGTCCACTTATTCATGATTTCTTCCCCCGGAACAATTGTCCCAGCAAGGATTTCTTGCTCTTCTTACCAACTGGCTCAATCCACTGCTTTTCAAAGAAGTTTAAGTAGGAGTCGCGATCCATATTCCGCAGCAAGTCTCCCCGCTGGGTAATGGAAATTTCACCAGTTTCTTCTGAAACAACCACCGTGACGGCATCTGTTGCTTCTGAAATTCCAACAGCTGCTCGGTGCCTAGTTCCCAATTCCTTTGGAATTCTCGTTGATTCCGATAGTGGCAGGTAGGCAGCAGCAACCGCTACCCGATCATTGTTAATGATGACCGCCCCATCGTGCAAAGGCGTATTGGGAATAAAGATATTAATCAATAATTGCCCTGTCACCTTGGCATCGAGGGTAATCCCAGTCTTAATATACTCTTCTAGAGTATCTTTGCCATTAATCGTAATCAAAGCACCAATTCGGCGCTTTGACATATACTCCAAAGCCATATCCAAGCCCTTAATCAATTCGCGCGCCTGTTCATTATCAATGTGATGGCGACGAACCGTTAAGCGCCGACCCAAATTTTCAAGGCCACGTCTGATTTCTTGTTGGAAAATAACGACCAAAGCGATTGGTGCCCAGGTGATTAACTGATCCATTAACCAAGAAACGACAACCAGGCCGGTATACCAAGCGACGACCTTGATTAAGATAATGGCACCAACTCCAAAAAGGATTTGTAATGCACGGGTCCCTTCAACAAAGGTAATTACCTTATACAACAAGAACCAGATAATCAATACATCTAATAGGTGAACCAGGTTACTACTGGTCATGTATGCCCAAATTCCCATTTCTACTCCTCATTGCGGCCAACCAAAACTCTGGTTTCCGCATAGTTTATTACTTGTCTTAAATTGATACTCGTTTGCCGTGAGATCCGTTTTTGCTCATAGAGTTGCTGGGTGAAATCTCGTTCCGCATTTAGTGCCTTTAATTCAAGCTCTAATCGCATGCGATCATCTTCTTCTTGTTGATCAAATGTCGAGACCGCCTTGGTCTTTTCAATTTGAAAACGGTAGATCACAATTAAATTATACGCTTCTTGCCGTAAAACGCGCTGCATCACGGTATCACCAACTTGTTTCTCCACATATGCTGAGATGGCCGCAATCGCAGCCTTTAGTAGTTCACGAGTGGCATGGTCGGCCTCTTCTTGCACCCGATCATTTTCTTCTTCAGCCAGCCAAATTCGCACCTTAACGGCCAAACGACGCAACAACCACTTTAATCGCTTATTAGCAAAGAAATCACGAGTTGTTCCCAAATCAGCCTCAATTTGATCAAGACGCCGATCTTGCAAAGAATAGGTAATGGGCGTAATTTCTTCATCAACTAACAATTGTTGGAGGCGATTACGTTCCGCCTTCAAAGCGACTTCCTGTAACTCCAAGTCCTTCTCGGCGGCAAAATCATGTTGGTCCTCATCCTCATGAAGCTTCCGTCGTAATTGGCGGACTTTTTTTTGCCGCCGAGTGATTAGTTCATGGACAATTCGCCGATTTTGATTATTTTGCACATCCCGTAGGGCCTGAATGCCAACTCGCATAATCCAGAGGCGTGCCTGATCTTCTGATAAATCAGCCCGGTGTTCCTCCGGCAAATCATCATCAACCTCCGTTGCGCCTTCCGGTTGAGTGAAATCGTGCTTCGTTGTCTGCTTCGTCACAACTGGTAGCATGACAGAAGCCACTACCAAAGAAAAGATGACCACTACCGCCGCAATAAAAATCATTAAATCACGGCCAATAAACAGCTCGCCTTTGTAGGTGACCACAGGAATAGTCAAAACTGCGGCCATCGTAACAGCACCTCGAACCCCTGTCAAACCCGATACAATGGCTGATTTAAAGGAAACTACCTTCGCCTTATGCCGCAACCTCTGACCGATTTGAATGGCCAAAGCCCACAACACGCGTAAAGAAAAGATAATAAACCAGACTAGTAAGCCGTAAGCCAGTGCCTGTAAGTTGGAAATATTGGTATCTTCTAAGATGTTGTGCAAGGCATTTGGCAAGGTGACGCCAAGTAAGACAAAGATTAGGCCATTTAAGACGTAAACTAAGACCTCCCAAGCATGGACCGAAACAATCGTTGCTTCGGCCGATAAAAGGCCAACGTGGCGGTCATTTAAGATTTTGGCAGTGATTCCACCCGTCACAACGGCAATCAAACCAGAAGCGTGCATGGGATACTCAGCTACCCAATAAATAATAAATGGTAGCAAAATTGTAATTACTGTATAGAAAACAACATCAGCTAAGCCAAAGCGTGAGACGGAATCCCGCAGCCAAATAATCAGCGCCCCAATAATAACGCCGGTCACAATCCCGGCCATGGTCATCCAAGCAAAGTTTAACAAAGCATCCGTTAATAAGAAAGTCCCAGCTACTACTGCTTTGATAGCCGTATTAAACGAAACCAAACCGGTCGCATCGTTGACCAGGCTCTCTCCTGTCACCACATGTAAGAGGTTTTCAGGGAGTTTAACCCGTTTGGCAATCGCTTGCACCGCGATTGGATCCGTTGGGGATAGCACAGCTGCCAATGCCAGCGAAGCAGCAATCGGTAATTCTGGAATCAAAAAATGAATCAACCAGCCACCCAAAATCGTCGTCACTAAGACGAGCCAAATGGCATTCATCAAAATTGGCACCCGCAATTTCCACAATTCCCTTTTTGGAAAGCGCCAGGCGTCGTTAAACAGAATCGGAGCCACAAAAAGCATCATAAACCAGTGGGAATCGACTTCGATATAGGTGCCACCAATCGTGGCCAATAAAAAGCCAATCACAATTTGAAACAGTGAAATCGGGACGGCTGGAACAAAGTGAGAGATGATGCTTGAGATGGCGACACCAATCACTAAGACAATCATTAACTCAATGATATCCATAGGCTACCGATCTCCTAAAATACGAACTTCAGGTTCTAGGCGAACATGGTACTCCTCAAAAACTTTTGCTTGAACAAGGTGAATTAAGTCTTCGTAGTCATTACCCGTTCCTTGATCCATGTTGACCATAAAACCGGCATGCTTCTTCGATACTTCAACCCCACCGACACGTGTACCTTGCAATCCGGCATCCATAATCAACTTACCAGCGAAGTAGCCAGTTGGTCTCTTAAAGACGGAACCATTCGATGGCCATGACAAGGGTTGCTTGTTGGCACGGGCAAGGTTAACCTGATCCATTTTTTCTTGAATAGCCTGTTGGTCACCAGATGCCAGGTCAAAGGTTGCCTGGACGATAACCCCGCCGTTTTCCTGAAAAACAGAATGACGGTAGCCAAACTCTAATTCATCCTTTGTAAAAGTCTTTAAGCTTAAATCAGGCATCACTGCTAATACAGAGGAAACGACCATATCGGCTTGCCCACCATAAGCACCGGCGTTCATGAAGACCGCCCCACCAACGGAGCCGGGAATCCCAGCCGACCATTCCAATCCAGTTAAGGACTTATCACGGGCTAAGGCAGCCAACCAAATAATGTCACAGCCAGCCTGGGCTAGCAGTTGATTATTTTCTTGCTGAACGGCCTTGAGTTCGGTCATCAAAATCACCAAACCTCGTAGACCACCAGAACGAACCACCAAGTTGGACAGCCGACCAAAAACATGAACCGGCAGGCTTTCGTGCTTGGCCCAATCCAGCAAGGCGGTCAACTCAGCTATTGAAGTTGGAATCGCCAAATAATCCGCTACGCCACCAGCTTGAGTATAGGCGTAGGGTGCAATTTCTTGCTCTTTTTGTATTAAATCTTGGGCAATTTGCATAGTATTCTCCATTAGTATCCTATCTTCTCTATCATACCAAACTTTACCGTTTTCATAGGAAGAAAAAAGACGGCGCAAGAGCACCGTCTTTCTTGAATTCGTTTCAGCTATTCGGACAAAAAATCACCTTAACGGTACTTCTTGCCCATTCCTGCTAGCAGCTTGCGTAAATAACGATCGCCAGCTGGTCGGTAATTCCGGTGGTCAGGGCGACGCAATATCGCCGATAATTCACCATTTGAGACCTTCGCCCCTGCCAATGCCAATAATTGTTGCAAATCATCCGATGTGTAGGCCATGGCAATTTTGATTTTCTTGATGGCAACATTATTGACCAAATCAGCCTTGGTCATATCAAAGGTAGGTGGCACTACTTGCCCATCTTTGTACAGGCGTTCACCACGCTTATCAATCACCAAGCCATTCAAAAAAGCCTCCAAATCATGAGCCGAAAGTGCCTGATCTGGTTGACTATCATCTTCTTGTTTGGTCAAAATTCGGTCTAAATCCTTTTGCGTAATTTTGACGCCACCCATGGCAAAAAGTCGAATGACATCTTGATTAGATAAATTAAGGGCATAGCGCAACCGAATTATTGTATCGTTATAGTTCATTAATTTTCCTTTGAAAATACGGCTAGTCGGGCGAAATTATGCGCCCGAATTAAAAAGTTCATCATAAATATTGCCTAAACCCAGCTTAAAATGGATGGGTATCGTACGTCTGCCACGATTCATGTGAATCCTGAATACGCTTAAACATCCGCTCCATCTCCTTCAGAGTAAACGAAGTCAAAACTGGCCGACCATGAGGGCAATTATATGGATTTTCAGCTTGTGCTAAATCACGTAAGAGCGTCTTCGCTTCTTCATCTGAAATATGCCAATTGGCCTTAATCGCCCGCTTACAAGACATCATAATCGCAGCCTTTTCACGAAAGGCTGCTACAGTAAGCTTACCATCATGAAGCACCCAGTCAATCATTTCTTCAATGGTGCTTTCAGCCTGATCAGCTAAAATCCAGGCTGGATGCTCATACAAAGCAATCGTATTCGGACCAAATTCTTCCAAGTGCAAGCCAACCTGCTCAAAAATTTCATGAAAATCAGCAATCTTTAACATATCAGCGGTCGAATAGGTCAGAGTAATCGGTGCCAGCAATTGCTGCTGATCCTCACCTACCTGGCCAACCACCCGTCGATAATACTCATAATTCAAGCGCTCTTGAGCAGCATGCTGGTCAATTAAGTACAAATGGTCCTGGTCTTGGGCAAAGAGAAAGGTGCCGTGCATCTGGCCAATATAATCCAAACTAGGAAAACCTGTCTTTTTGCTATTCTCATCACTTAAATCCAAATCCTGGTTAACGGGCTTAGGAGCCACTTTAGGCTGGTCCTGATTTTGCTGCCCGCTCAGCCCATCGTTTTGCTTTGAATCAAGATCCAAACCCATGGCCTGGCTGGCTAATGCGGCCAGACCAGTATCAGCATGGGCATAAAGGCCACCATTCGCTTTAGTATCGCTAGTTGGCTGGTCAGTAGCGGTATCTTGCTGATAAGTTGCTAACGGTTCAGCAACCTTCGACTGAGGTTGATCTTCGTCCGCAAAAGCCGGCCGGTATTCTTCTTTGGCATAACGGCTGGCAAAATCAGCAACCTTCGCATCGGCTAGTTGGTTTTCGTCATCAATCTCAAGCACCCGGTCAGCCTTAACCGGAACAGAAAGGACCTCTTTGGCCGACTTCTTCACGGGAACGGTCGGCTCATCTGCCGCTGCACCCGAACTTTCCTCTGTCTCACCCTGCCCCAAGTTATCGAGTGCAGCAGGAATCAGGTTTTCACCACGCAGTCGGTCGGCAATGACCTGCGTAATCAGCTCCGTCAGCTCCCCCTCTTCACTCAAACGAATCTCGGCCTTCTGAGGGTGAACATTGACATCAACCAACAGTGGGTCCAACTCAATATTAATAGCACCAATTGGAAAACGGCCAACCATCAATTTTGAACCATAACCTGTACTAATCGCATTTGAAACAGAGAAATTTTTGACAAAACGGTGATTTACCAAAACGGCAAAATAAGACCGGGAAGACCGGGTCTGTTCTGGTAAGGACAAGTAGCCATTCACCTTAAAATGATCAGAAGCGCCCTCAAAAGCAACCATTTTTTCAGCCGTTTTTCGGTCATAGACAACTGCCAAGACCTGCCGCAAATCGCCATTACCCGGTGTTCTCACTAAAGTCTTACCATTATGACTCAGTGTCAAGGCAACATTTGGGTAAGCCATGGCCAAGTGGTTGATGGTTTCCACCATCAGAGACATCTCGGTCTGTGGCTTTTTCAAATACTTTAGCCGAGCCGGTGTATTGTAAAACAGCGAACGCACGGCAACAATAGTCCCAAAGCGACCGGCGGTTGGCCCTTCTTGAGCCACCTGGCCACCTTTAACCTGGTAAAGAAAACCAGTTTCAGCTGTCTGAGTCCTGGTCTGCAAAGTGACATCAGCAACCGCCGCAATCGATGGCAAGGCTTCACCACGGAAACCCAAAGTCATGATATTAAACAAATCATGCCGGTCTTGTATTTTCGAAGTCGCGTGGCGAACAAAGGCCAGTGGTACTTCTTCTTGATCAATTCCCTGACCGTTGTCGATTACTTTAATTAAATCCAAGCCACTATTTTCAATCACAACTTCTACTTGAGTTGCATTGGCATCAATGGCATTCTCAACCAATTCTTTGACCACGGAAGCGGGACGTTCAATCACCTCGCCGGCCGCAATTTGGTTGGCCAATAATTCAGGCAGTTCATGAATTTTAGTCATTTTCTTGCCTCATTTCCTGTAATTTGGCAATCAAGTTCAGGGCTGCCAACGGAGTCAACTGGTTAAGGTTCACCCGATCGAGTTCATCAAGGGCTTTCTGGTCAGCCGGATTAATTGAATCCACTTCTACTGGTGCTGGCATTTCCTTAGCAGGTGCAATCTCAAAGAGCGGAATGTCTTGTGCCAAACCATCCCCAATTGGCAGTGCCCCAGTTGAAGCACTTGTCTCCGCCTGACTAGCAGTGCTAGTAACAGCAGCGTTTGAACTCACAGAAGACGTCTCTTCAACACCTTCTACTTGCCCCGCTCCCTGCGTTTCCAAGGCCTTTAAAATCGACTCGGCATTCGTTAAGAGCGACTTAGGTAATCCTGCCAAGGCAGCTACCTGGATTCCATAAGAACGGTCGGCTGCTCCTGGCTGAACCTGGTGTAAGAAGTGCAAAGTCCCATCGTCTGTTAGCTGCGCCCCAACATGGACGTTTTGAATGGCCGGGTGACTAGCTGCCAAAGCCGTTAACTCATGATAGTGGGTAGCAAAAATCGTTGTCGCATGGAGATTTTGATCCAAGTACTCAATAATTGCCTGTGCCAAAGCCATTCCATCGTAAGTGGCCGTACCTCGTCCTAATTCATCAAATAAAATCAGTGACTGTGAGGTTGCACCTTGCAGCGCCAAGTTTGCCTCGGCCATTTCAACCATAAAGGTTGACCGACCGTTAACAAGGTCATCATTAGCCCCGATTCGGGTAAAGATTTGATCAAAGATTGGTAAAATCGCCTCATCGGCTGGCACGAAGGCCCCCATTTGAGCCAACACCACGATTAAGGCAACCTGGCGCATGTACGTTGACTTACCAGCCATATTCGGTCCGGTTACCAGTTGAATCTTGGTTTTTTCGTCAAAGAAGACATCATTGGCAACATATTCACCGGGTCCCAAGAGAGATTCAATCACCGGATGGCGGCCCTGCTTAATCGTTAATGCCCGGTCGCCATCTGTTTTAAACGCTGGCTTGGTAAAATGACGGTTTTCAGCAACATCAGCCAAGGCAGCCAAGACATCAAGCCGGGCAATCTTTTGCGCTAATGTCTGCAAGCGACTGATTTCTTCCTTGACCTTGGCGCGGATAGCCAAGAATAAATCATATTCACGGTCAAAGCGTTTTGTCTGCGCTGCAAAAATCAGGTCCTCGTGTTCCTTCAATTCGGGCGTGGTAAACCGCTCCGCATTCGTCAATGTCTGCTTGCGATGGTAACGTCCCTCTTCTAATTTGTCGAGGTTCACCTTGGTCACTTCGATAAAGTAACCAAAGTTTTTGTTGTACTTGACCTTTAAAGTCGAAATGCCAGTCGCTTCTTGTTCTTGCTTTTGATAAGCTGCTAACCAATCTTGGTTATCGGCCAAGGCCTGGTTGTAAGAATCAACCAAATCATCATAACCCGGCTTGATTAAATCGCCATCACGAACTGAAATTGGTGGCTCAGGGACAATGGCTTGGTCAATCAGGCTCGCCAAATCAAGTAATGGGTCGATTTCTTCACCAGCAGCCTGCAAGATTGGGTTAACATGGTCAGCCTTCAAGGCAGCCTGCATGTCCGGTACTGCCTGAAGTGAGCGCTTTAATTGCACCAAATCACGGGCATTAATGGTCCCTAAAGCAGCTTTAGCGGCCAAACGTTCCAAGTCATAAACGTACTTTAATTGCTCCTGGACCGTTCCCCGGGTGAAAAAGTCATCCTTAAAAGCAGCCACAGCATCCTGCCGAGCCTGAATCTTCTCTAAATCCTTCAAAGGCTTAATCAGCCACTGCTTCAACAGCCGACCACCCATGGCCGTCTTCGTCTGGTCTAAGAGCGCAAAAAGAGATCCAGCCTTTTGCTTGGTCCGCGCGTTTTCAACCAAGTCCAGGTTGACCCGTGTTACCTGGTTAAACACCAAATAGGCCTGGCGCTCATATGTTTGAACCGGCATAATGTGGTCCAAAGACCGCTTTTGCGTATCAAATAGGTACTGAAGAAGTAGCCCAGTAACCGTCTGCTTCGCCGTATTTTTTAAATCTTTCGTTAAATAAGTAATCGTAGCGGAAGGCTGAACGGGTCCCTGATAGGAAACGACCAGTCCCTTTTCGCCAATGGCATCCGCCAATGCTGGAGTTGAAAAATCGCCCTCTTTTGCTAAGACGACTTCCTTCACCTCCAAAGCGCCTAATTCATCTAAAACGGCGCTCTCATCCATCAATTCCGTTGCCTTCAGTTCACCGGTTGAAAGGTCGATATAAGACAAGGCAAAAGCTGCCTGGTCGGCATCCCCCGGACGTGATCCGGTTGCCACCACAGCAGCCAAAAAGTTATTATCCTTGCCATCCCCATTCTTTGAGGAGAGCTTCGTCCCCGGCGTAATTAACTGGACAACATCACGTTTAACCATCCCCTTAGCTGTTGCCGGATCTTCCATTTGCTCGACAATGGCCACCTTATGACCAGCATCAACCAAAATGTCGATATAGGCTGACACAGCATGGTGAGGAATCCCAGCCATTGGAATTGGTTCAGCCGAATTTTTATTCCGTGCTGTTAACGTTAACTCAAGAATTTTAGCTCCTTTAATCGCATCATCTTCAAATAGCTCATAAAAATCGCCCATTCGGTAAAACACGAAGGCGTCGGGGTATTGTTCTTTAATTTGATGGTACTGCACCATCATCGGGGTTGGTTCTTTTGTCGCCATAAATGGCCCTCCTCTTAACAGTTTTTAAGCGATGTTACCGTTGTTCTTGCCTTTCACTGCCATTTGACGAGTCAGATTGACAAAAGACTTCTTTTATTCAGTAATTTGATAACCATCTTTTAATAAATCGGCAAAGCTCACCACCGGCTTTGGCTCTACTGGATAATCCGCAACTGCCTTTTGCATCCAGACCAAGTCGTACCAAGTATCAAACTTATAGCCAATCCGGTCAAAGGCGCCAACATAGCGGTAACCCATATGCTCATGAAAATCACGACTATTTGATGTCAGATGTTCATCATCGACCTTTGGCACGGCGATGCAGGCATTCACATTGATAATGTTTTGATCACGAGAAATTTGCTCAATAATTTTGTACAGGCGCTTCCCTAAACCATGGTGACGCTCATCCTGGCGAATATAAATTGAGGTTTCAACCGACCAGGCATAGGCTTGGCGTGAACCCATCGGACTCGTATAAGCATAACCCAAAATCACGCCATCCAAAACGGCCACGATGTATGGATGCGTCTTTAACGTTGTTTCAATCCGTGCTTGAAACTCAGCAACCGTCGGTACATCGTACTCAAAGGTGATGGCTGTTTCTCGAATGTAGGGCGCATAAATCGCTAATAATTCGGCCGCATCGGCTGCTGTTGCTGGACGGAAAATAATTTGATCTGTTGCCATGGTGATACCTCATCCTAAAAAGTATTTGAAATAAGAAAAGCCTACTTGTCAAACTGACAACTAGGCTTATTTTGTCAGCACTGCCACTGCTTCCACATGGGTTGTTTGCGGGAACTGGTCAACCGGTTGGATAGCACCCTCAAGGGCGTAGCCATGGTCCACCAAATCCTTAATATCACGCACCATTGTCGCTGGGTTACATGAAACATAAACCAGGCGCTTTGGGCTGATTTCACTAACGGCTTCAATAAAATCAGCTGTTAAGCCCTTGCGAGGCGGATCAACAAAGACAACATCCGCCTTGAGGCCTTCTTCAGCCCACTTGAGCATCTGACTTGGCGCATCGGCCGCAACAAAGTGGCTATTGGTGACCTGGTTAATGCGTGCGTTTTCCTCGGCATCGTCAATGGCCGCTTCCACCAATTCGACCCCATAGACTTCGGCCACATCGTTCGCCACAGTCAAAGCAATCGTTCCGATTCCACAGTAGGCATCAATCACGATATCGGTCTTCTTCAATTCAGCCTTTTCCTTCGCCAACTGGTAAAGCTTAGCAGTTGTTTCAGGGTTGACCTGGTAGAAAGAATTAGGGCCAATCAGGTACTTCTTGCCAAGCAAGATATCCTCAATGGCTGGCTTGCCCCACAAGATCTGATTTTGATAACCCATAATCACGTTTGTTTGGGCCTTATTGACATTTTGAATCACCGATTCAAGCTTTGGCAAACGTGCCTTTAATTCGGCTGCAATGGCCTCTGCTTCTGGTAATTTCTTGGTTTTCGTCACCAAAACAACCATTAATTCACCGGTTGCTTTACCAATTCGAGCCATGACATGGCGGATAACACCGCGATCCTCTTCTTCATCATAGGCCGAAATGCCAAACTCTTGTAGGACATCCCGTGTCACGCGGATTGCTTCATCCACGGCTGGGTCTTGAATATAGAAGGAATCGGTTGGAATCAACTTGTGCGATCCACGACGGAAAAAGCCGGTTTCTAGGCGACCGTTAATCATTCGCGCTGGTACTTGCGCCTTATTCCGGTAATGGGTTGGGTCTGCCATCCCAATTGTATCGGCCACTTCAACGTCGAGGCGGGCTTTTTTAAATAATTGCTGCACCTGGGACTTTTTCCAGGCCAACTGGGCCGGATAAGCTAAATTGGCTAATGGCGCAATCCCTGTCGTTAAGGCCAACTGGTCCGTTAGTTCAACTCGGTCTGCTGATTTTTCCAACAAACGTTGTACGCGGGCAAAGCCATAATTTTTTAGGACCTTTGTCACCAAAATTTCGGCCTTTTCACCTGGAAGAGCATCGGTTACAAAGAGCGGAAAACCATCCACCTTCGCCACGCCAAGGCCTTGATAAGTTAAATCGGTCACTGAAGCAGTGATGACTTCATTTTTATGGACCGGAGCGGCCTGTTTAATTGTGCGGTTGGCTTTAGCCATGCTTAGTTATTTTCCTTCTCATCTGCTTTGGGTTCGTGCTGGGTCGCCTCAAGGGCTTCAACCTGTTCCACGAACTCTTCTTGAATCTTAGCATTCGTTGCATCCACGTCAATGGCTGACAAATCAGCAACGAATTCAATATGTTGTTTTAAGTTCTCAAAGGTCATTGGCGCATCCCCACCATACTCACCATCAAGGTTCACCTTGATTGGATGATCATCTGATAGCGGTGTGATTTCAACCTTTGACGTCTTCTTATAAATCAGCTGTGGGTTATTCACGTGTGAACCATTCAAAACCTGAGCGGCCAACTGCGTAATCTGCCACAGGTTAGCAGCCTTAACAATCAATAGCGTAAATTGACCGTCATCTAATTTGGCATCGGGCACAATGGATTCAAAGCCACCAACCGAATTGGTTAGAGCCAAGAAAATCATCGAGATGTCGCCATCATACTCGCCGTCATCATAAACAACCTTGGCCTTCACGGGTTCTAACCGGGTTAGTAGCTCGGCACCCTTAACCAGGTAGGCCAAGTAACCGTAAAGTGACTTCATCACGGACGGGACGGCATACGTTACTTCGGAAAGCGTTCCCAAGGCAGCAATATTCATGAAATAGCGGGCATCGGCGGGGGCCAAAATTTGCCCTTCCTCTTCCACTAAGCCACCTCTAGTCGAAATCCGGCCGATATCCATCTTAATCGTCTGCCCTTTCAAAATCACCTTGGCAGCTTCCAATGGATCATCACGAGAAACCTTTAGGGCTCGGGCGTAGTCGTTGGTTGTCCCAGCCGGAATAATGGCCATTTTAGGCCGACGCTTCAAGGGCGCAATCCCGTTGACAACCTCGTTGATTGTCCCGTCACCACCAGCGGCTACGATTAAATCAAAGCCCTCGAAGGCGGCTCGGGTCGCTTCCTTTTGTGCTGAAAAAGGTTCCGGAGTGGTGGCATAGGTCGATGTTTCGTACCCCGCCTCTTCATACACTCGGATAATGTCTAACATTTCCCTTTTCGCTGTTTCCCGACCCGAACTAGGGTTATAGATAATTCGTGCTCGTTTCATGACTTACCTGCAAAGCTTCCCGACCATTCCTAAAATCAGTAAAGCCTCGACTTCCTCCTAAAATATATGTACAAAAGCCCGCAAAGCGGTGCTTTTATGACAGTAACAAGGCCAACCACTTTGGTCAACCGACAATTACTGTTTGATTATTGGTTAGCGCTTGTTTAACTCGGCTAACAAAAGCTTGTTCAAGACACCAGGGTTGGCCTGGCCCTTGGACTTCTTCATCAATTGGCCAATCAAGAAGCCAGTTGCTCGGTCCTTACCACCCTTAAAGTCTTCAATTGACTGTGGGTTGTCGTCCAAGACTTCATTGATCATTAGCGTCAAAACGGCTGGGTCAGAAATCTGAACCAAACCTTGTGCCTTGGCATAGGCTTCTGGCTCTTCACCTTCCATGATGGCCTCAAAGACCTTCTTGGCTTGCTTAGTTGAAATGGTACCGTCTTCAATCAACTTGACCATGCCGGCCAAGTTTTCAGGAGTCAAATCAGTATCCTGCAATTCAACCTGGTTCTTGTTCAAGTAGGCGTTCACGTCGCCGATTAAGTAGTTGGCAACACGCTTTGCAGCTGGTTTTGAATCAGCCCCAGCATTGACAGCGGCATCAAAGAAGTTCGCCATTGCCAAGGTTTGTGTCAAAACTTCGGCATCGTATTGTTCCAAACCAAGGTCCTGGACATAGGCCACTTGTCGGTCTCCAGCTGACTTTGGCAATTCAGCTTGAACACGGTCAATCCAGGCTTGATCAATGTGGATTGGTGACAAATCAGGTTCTGGGAAGTAACGGTAATCATCCGCCACTTCCTTGACCCGCATCAAGAGCGTTGACTTGGTTGGCTCATCGTAACGACGAGTTTCCTGGCGGACCTTGCCACCAGAACGAATAACCTGTGCCTGACGGCGTTCTTCGAATTCCAAGGCAGATTGGACATAGTGGAAGGAGTTAATGTTCTTCATTTCCACTCGCGTTCCATAAGTCTTTGATCCTCGTGGACGCAATGACACGTTGACATCAGCTCGCATCTGTCCTTCTTGCATCTTAGCTTCCGAAACACCCGTAAACAAGACAACTCGACGCAATTGTTCCAAGTAAGCGTAAGCTTCCTCTGGTGAAGACAAATCAGGCTTGGACACGATTTCGACCAACGGTGTTCCCTGACGGTTCAAATCAACGTATGAATAACCATCGGTACCGTGCGTGTTCTTTCCAGCATCTTCCTCGACGTGAAGTTCTTCAATCCCAATTCGCTTTACGCTACCATCAGGCATGTTAACGTCTAAGTAGCCATGACGACCCAATGGTGTTCGCATTTGAGTTGTCTGGTATGACTTTGGGTTATCCGGGTAAACGTAGTTCTTCCGGTCCCAACGAATGTCTTCTGTGATTTCGGCATGCAAAGCCAAAGCTACACGCATACCGTATTCGATAGCACCCTTGTTGGCAACGGGCAAGACCCCTGGATAACCCCAGTCGATTACGTTGGTGTTTTCGTTAGGCGCATCCCCATAGTGAACAGGTGAGGGTGACAGCAGCTTGGAATTTGTCTGCATTTCAACGTGGACTTCAAGCCCAATGGTTGTTTCAAAGTTTTCGTTTGCCATTTGTCCCCTCCTTATTTCCCTTCTACAACCGGATGTTGGTCGTAGAAGTGGTTTTCTTGTTCAAAGGCATAAGCAACCTGGTAAAGGGTTGCTTCATCAAATGGCTTACCAATCAATTGCATACCAACTGGCATGCCACCATTGAAGCCAGCATTGATGGACAGTCCTGGCAAACCAGCCAAGTTCACTGGAATCGTCAAAACATCGCCCAAGTACATGGTCTTTGGATCACCGATTTCTTCACCAATACCGTAAGGTTGGGTTGGTGTCGTTGGGCCAACAATCAAATCGTAGTCAGCAAAGACCTTATTAAAGTCCTCGATAATCAATGTTCGAATTTGAGCAGCCTTCTTGAAGAAGGCATCGTAGGCACCAGCTGAAAGAGAGAATGTTCCCAACATAATCCGGCGCTTAACTTCGTCTCCGAAACCTTCTGTTCGAGTGTTCTTATAAACTTCTTCCAATGACTTAGCGTCTGGTGCACGGAAACCGTAACGGATACCGTCGTAACGCTGCAAGTTTGAAGAAGCTTCTGATGACATCAAAATATAGTAAGCAGCAACCCCGTATTGCGTGTGTGGCAATGAAACCTTATCAACGGTTGCTCCCATGGCTTCTAATTGGGCAATGGCAGCCTTAACCTGTGTGGCCACTTCATCTGAAATTCCTTCTTGGAAGTATTCTTCAGGCACGGCAATCTTCATGCCCTTGATGTCTTGACCAATCTTTTCGGCAAAATCAGGAACGTCCAATTCAACAGAAGTTGAGTCCTTCTTGTCAAAACCAGAAATGGCATTCAAAACCAAGGCGTTATCCTTGACCGTCCGGGTCAATGGACCGATTTGGTCCAAAGATGAAGCCATGGCAAAGAGCCCAAAACGTGATACTCGACCATAAGTTGGCTTCATCCCCACCAAACCGTTGAAGGCGGCTGGCTGACGGATTGATCCACCAGTATCAGAACCAAGCGCATAAGGGACCTGACCAGCAGCAACGGCCGCAGCCGATCCACCAGATGAACCACCAGGAACCTTTGTGTGGTCCCAGGCGTTCTTCGTCTTCTTGTAGTAAGAAGTTTCAGTTGACCCACCCATGGCGAATTCATCCATGTTGGCCTTCCCAACGATAACGGCACCGGCATCGTTCAACTTAGTGGTGACCGTTGCATCATAAACTGGCTTGAACCCTGACAAAATGTGGGAAGCGCCCGTTGTTTCCAAACCGTTTGTGGCGATATTGTCCTTGATGGCCATTGGAATACCAGCCAAAGGATTTGAAAAATCACCCTTTTCATCAACGGCACGGGCCTTGGCTAAGGCTTCGTCTTCGTGCATCCGGACGAAAGCTTGCAAGTCTTCATCGGTTGCCTGAATGTTGGCCAAAGTTTCCTTGGTCAATTCTTCGGCCGTGATTTTGCCAGCTTTCAAATCAGCATTCAAGTCGGCTAAGGTCTTGTCAAAATAATTAAAAGTCATTAAGCTTCGTCCTCCCCGTTCAAAATAGCGGGCACCTTAATTAAGTCGGCTGCCTCGTCTGGTGCTTGGGCCAATAAGGCCTTCTTTTCATGCCAATTATCCGCAACATCTTCTCGTAAATGGTTCACGTTCGGTGTTACTGAGAAAGTTGGCTCGACATTGGTTGTATCCACCTCTGCCATCTTCTCGCACATTGCCACGATTTCCTGGAGTTGTCCAGTGAAGTGCTCAAGTTCCTGGTCGGAAAAGCTCAGCTTGGCCAAGTCAGCAACGTGAGCGACTTCTTCTTTTGAAATTGATGTTGCCATGGGGTCACCTGCCTGAAAAAGCGGATTTCTTCGTCTTTTTCAAGGCTATCCTTTCTGATGTAATTACTGTTCTATTCTACCATAAAAGCCCATAGTTGCCCCTGCTAAATGGCAGAATGCTTGCCAATTAAGAAAAGGGAGAAGCTGATTTTTCCTTGAATGTCAAGGCATCCTTGATTTTTTTTGAAAAACCCGTATAATTAGTCATGTTGTCAAAACAACTGTCCAAGTCCTTAGATTAACGTCTCACCGTCGTTTCTCTCAGCACTTGGAGACATTTAAGAAAGGTGGAAATGATTATGGCCCTTACACAAGAACGTAAGAACGAAATCATGAAGGAATATGCCCGCCATGAAGGCGATACTGGTTCAGTGGAAGTTCAAGTTGCAGTTTTGACTGCTGACATCAACGAATTGAACGGTCACATGGAAACGCACAAGCATGATTTTCATTCACAACGTGGTCTTTTGAAGAAGATCGGTCGCCGTCGTAACTTGCTCCGTTACCTCCGTGGTACTGACGTTACGCGTTACCGTGAATTGATCAAGCGCTTAGGTTTGCGTCGTTAAGCTTTTGCTTACAAATAACCAGAATCAAATTTAAGGAGACGGACATATGCCAATTATTGAATCATCAATTCAACGAGTTCGTTTGAGTGCTAAGCAGCACGATCGTAACGAACCACAAAAGTCAGCTTACCGCACTGCCGTTAAGCGCTTCTTGAAGGCTGCCAAGGCCGGATCTGCTGATACTGCTGAAATGTACAAGCAAGTATCATCAGCTATCGATCACGCCCAATCAAAGGGATTGATCAAGAAGAACAAGGCTTCACGTCAAAAGTCACGTTTGGCTAAGTACGTAAAGTAATCAATTAATATTGATAAACGAAATCCCCCAACTCTTTGCGAGTTGGGGGATTTTTTGTTGAGATCATTTATTTGCTAGCAAGTTGTCAACTATCGCTCATGACTTGCACAATCATGACCAGCTGCTGATCTTCTAATCGTGATTACTTAAAAGCTACAAACGCCTGATCAATTTGTTCATATTCGGCTTGTGTCAAGTCAACATCCAAGGCCTTAACGTTTGCTTTCACCTGATCAGCATTGCGCGCACCAGGAATCACGGCACCAACGGCAGGGTTAGCAATGTACCAAGCCAAAATTGTTTGGGCAACAGTGACTCCATGGTCATCGGCAATCGCCTTCACCTTGTCCAAGGCAGACAAAATGGTATTAAATTGGTCCTGGCTATATTGCTTTTCAAACTTAGCGTAATCGTCCTTTGTGTACTTACCCGTCAAAAGGCCAGATGCCAATGGGAAGTATGGGACAAAGGAAATCTGATTTTCCTTCAAGTAAGTCCACTCATCCTTTTCAGTCCCACGATAAACCAAGCTGTAGTGGTCTTCGACAATATCAACCTGGTTATTCTTATTCGCTTCTTTAATTTGATCAAGGCTAAAGTTTGACACCCCAATTGCACGAATCTTACCGGCTTCCTTCAATTCGTTCAATGCAGCAACAGCCTCGTCCTTTGGTGTTGCTTCATCTGGGAAGTGGATATAGAAGATATCGATATAATCCGTCTTCAAACGCTTCAAGGAGTCCTCGACGGCCTGCTTCAAGAATGCTGGGCTGTTGTTGGGCTTGTTACCGTTGCTGGCATCCTGAGCACCCTTAGTCGCAATCACAATCTTTGACCGGTCATAATCTTGGATGACATCACCGATAATTTCCTCGGACCGACCTTCCCCGTACATATAGGCAGTATCAATCAAGACCACCCCTGCGTCCAAGGCTTCTTTGACCAAGGCATAGCCGTCTTCATCCTTCAAACCAGGAAAAAGGTTGTGGCCACCGACCTTGTTGGTCCCCAAACCAAGCTTGGTTGTCTTCACATCGGTCTTGCCAATTGTTACTTCTTTTGCCATGCGTTTGTTCCTCCTGAATCCGTTACGTGTGTTGTTTTAAAAAATCGTTCATAAGTATTGTAAACTAACAAACCGGTCGTTGAAAAGGTAAGATTGAAAATACCTGTTTTAAAATCAGCAAGATTATCGTTTTTCTCGATATGACTCCAACTTTTCTGTGAAAATTCACGAAACAGCTTTCAGTCCCTTATTCTATCTTTCTGAATGTTTTTTTGTCCGTCTCATCGACAGATGATCACTAATGACGTTCACAATTAATTTCAAAATTAAGAAAATAATTTTGTATGCTACATAACCCACTAAGAGCATTACGTACACAAAGATTCCAATTGCAAAAACCAGTATCATTATCGGTAATAACATGATTCTCTCCCCTCTTCGTAGCATCATTTTCTCTTTAACTTTCATAAGATACCACCTAGGTGGTATTTTACTTGTTTATGGGGATGATGGGTAGTAAAATAGTGCTATCTATGAATTATAAAATTAGCAACAAAAAACCAGTCACCGGTTAAATATCGGCAACTGGTTCAGTCTGCATCTTTATTTTAACTTTTGCGGGCTAGCACTAAAGTACTTACCATTATCAGTCAAAACACCCTGACCCAAGATTTTGTTAGTAATCATCGAAGTTTTGTTCCCATTGATATTCAACAAATAGCTTGGCGCAAAGGTACTATTCTTTTCAAAAGAGGTCACAACAAAGCGATTGCTTTTATCATTGCCATTCGGAATAACTAGGTAAGAATAAGTAAAACTTGTTGGATTATTGCCCTCACCTTGGCCGGCAATCACTAAGCCATTTGAATTCAGTGGCTTGTAGGTGCCGTTAATGCCTTCGTCAGAGCTAAATCCTAGCAAGTAAGAATTTTTCGTGATGGCTTCATTATCAGTTGCCATATGGAAGCCCCAAGTTGATGTAAAGACGTACCAACGGCCATTGTGTTTGAAGAGGTTAATTCGTTCTAATTCATCATTGGTTGCGTTCCCAGTGACCATTGGTTTCATTACCTTTTTAACAGAAAAGTCTTTATTCAATTCGACCTTTCCAATGGCACCATTAGCAAAATAAGTCTTTTCATACTCTGCTGTATTCTTATTGGACAGTAGGCGTGCTGAATCACTCTTAAAGAAAGCTGATTTTCCATAATAAGCTTGGTTAGTAAAGTTGTTGGCGCCTTGGTAGTTATACTCGGGTCCGGTATTGCCTTCAAAGGCAAGGTAGTACTTATCACCATCTTGAACAAAGTGTGGGTCACGCAACGTGATGTCGTCGCTAAAATAGTTTCCCTTTCCTTCACCTTGGTCAGCGGTTTGATAAATTTTACCGTCACCCGAAAAGACTGTTTTTCGATCGGTTGTCTTTGTATGGTCAATGGTCAATCCGGACGACCAGTTTTTGCTATCTTTTGGATTCACCGTAATTTGAGCTGTTGTCAAAACCTGAGCTGATAGACCACTTTCTTTATATGCGTTTGCATAGAAAAAGCGGAGGCTATTATCCTTGGTTTTCATCAAAACGGTTGATCCAGACCATTCACCAACAGAGTTCTGCAAATACTTGTCGTAATCTTTGTCGGCAATCCCCTCAGTTTTTGAGTTAAAGACGTAACCCACAAAGTGCCAAGTACTCAAGTCATCCTGCTTGGCATTATTTTTCTGCAAGAACAGCCCCATCTTCGTGGGCGCTCCTGAATAGCGACCGTTCTTAGCCGTTAAACCAACAACTAGTCGATAGCCATGGAAATTAGCCACTGTCCCATCGGGGTTGGTTACTGGCCAAGAGTCCCAGACATCCATCCTCACCGTTTTACCAGTTGTTTCATCATAAACCTTAGCGCCCGGAATCTCTTGTTGCAAGGATTCATGGTCGATTGTTGGGGCTAAATACTGTTTATTTGATAATAATTCTGGAATCTTATTCATTTCAGCTCGCGTATAGTGAGCCACTTGCCCGATTTTATCAGTCAAATTCGTCGTTTTTGTGGATTCATTTTTGGTTTGAAAATGGCTGAAGGTTCCTAAACCAATACCAATGATTAGGAGGCAAAAGCTTAGCAGAATCAATACTTTTTTTCTTTTAGTCATTATTAATTATCCCATTCCTAAGGGGTCTTTCGTAAAATTAACACAATAACTATATTAGCAGAAATTAAAGATAATCATCTCTAAACATTCACCCCAACCTGGAAAATATAACCTATCATTCTGCATTTAATTTTTTAATTTTTAACGAAACATTTCTTGCCTTCCCATATCAATAAAGTACGGCTTTAAATCTTTATTCAAAAAGCACGTGATAAAAATTATCACGTGCTTTCGACACAGTTTAATAAAATTTAGTTTGAAGTTTCAACCAACTGAAACTTCATTTTTTGTACTGCTTGACGACCACCAATTGAGTTCACATAGTTCAAAACATCAGCAATTGATGCTCGATAGTCAGTAGTGCTATTCTGACTAAATAACATCGGCTTTGTCCCGTTTTGGCTTGCCGTACTTGTATCATTCATCAAGTACTTATAATAAGCAATGTCGCTATCGGTACCATCAACAACTTTAGCTACGAATGTTGGATTCGACTGATTGGCAACCTTTGTTAAAATAATTCCTTTTGACTGCATCAAACTCAACTTCTGCCATTGATCATCCCCATGGGCCAAACCGTAGAGGACAATCATACGATAGGCTAAATCATCACTAGAACGAAAATCGTCTTGAGTAAGAGTATTGCTTACCGATGGGGTCGAAGTAGACGAAGTTGAAGATGAATTTGTGCTGGAACTAGTACCCATATTGGAGCTAGAATTAGCACCCTGTTTACCAGTATTAGAACTTGTCACAGCTGCATTCTGACTGCTACTAGTTGCCGACTGCGCTTTTGGACTAATCGAAGAAACACTTTTCTCACTAGAAGATTGGGCCGAACTACTTTTCTTTTTCGCTATAAATCCTTGTTCTTGATCAGTTGGATTCGTAACAGCATTAACAATAAAAGTAGTGGCCCCCAGTGTTAAAACGACAGTCACCGCTGTCATAGTTAGCAAGATTTTCTTGTTTCTAAACATCTTGCAGACTCCTTATATTTATATTATCCCTGCACCCTAGCATCATCATTCAACACTAACGTAACTTGACGTTTCAAGTATATATGCAATATTACTTAGCGTCAATATACTTTCTTCACATTAGAACATTCTTATGTTAAATCTGCTTTAAATGAAGGTTGCTATCTCAGCTAAATCTATCCAATTAACGCAAGCAATAAATATTATTACCACAAAGATAACAGAACTCTTACTTTTAATACTTTCAGGGCCTAAATCATAAAATTATCTATATCAGACCAACAACTTACCTCAGCCAACTAACTAACTAACTAACTAACTAACGCCAATTTTAACTTTAAAAAAATTTTATCTGCACCAAAAATTGTCTTTTATAGTAAATAAAATTATCTCAACTACACAAATGCATCGTGGTCAATTATTTTGAAGTTAATATCATTTTTTGTAAAAAAACCAAGCTCTTTCGAGCTTGGCTTTTTTACCTATTAAGCATCAAAACATTATCTTATTACCGCAAATAATAAGTACCATCATTACCAAAGTAATAGTTCTTACCATCAATGCTTTGGTTGCCTTGTACTGCTCGGCCATCAGCATCTGTCCAGTATGTCAGACCCCATGCTTGACGCCATCCCTGGTTTTGACGAACACCATCAACAAACCAGTAATACGTTCCCATGTAGTAACGGAAGCCGGTATACAATTGACCGTCTTCATACCAACGATAGCCACCGTTTGCTGGCGAACCATCCCAGATGTAGCCTTCCTTTGGTGTCAAGCTACCATCCGCATTGGCATAGTAAATAGTACCATTGTCGTTTACTTCTTGGTTTGTCCGCATAAAGAATGTGCCGTCATTACCGAAGTAGTAAAGCTTACCATTGATGTTTTGCACACCTTGAACTGCTCGACCGTCTGCACCTGTGTAATATGTCAGACCCCAAGCTTGATGCCAAGCATTATCTTGACGCAAGCCATTTTCGAACCAGTAGTAAGTGCCCATGTAGTAGCGGAAACCAGTATATGGGTTTCCACCTTCATACCACATCCAGTTTCTACCGTCATTCAAGTAGCCACTAGCTGGTCCCTTCACATTGAAAGTTCCATCGGTACCAAAGTCATATGCATGACCGTCGATGGCGTGAATTCCTTCAACTGTTCGACCATCATCACCAACATAATACTTCAATCCCCAAGCAGTTTCCCACTTGTTTTGTTGGCGAACACCACTGTCAAACCAATAGTAGGCGCCCATGTAGTTTTGGAAACCAGTATAAAGTTGGCCGTTATTGAACCACATCCAACCTAAGTTACTGTTCAAGTAACCGGATGGGCGTGACTTTATCGTATAAGTGCCGTCTGTTCCAAAGTCGTAAGCTTGACCATCAATAACTTGAACGCCTTGGACAGCCTTTCCGTCATTACCAAAGTAATATTGGTTACCATAAACTGTTTCCCAAGTATTCTCGACGCGAACACCGCTGTTAAAGTAGTAATAGCCGTTTTCGTAAGACTTGATTCCGGTATAAACAACACCATTTTCAAACCACTTCCAACCTTGGGCATCCTTATAATAGCCAGTTGGGCGTGACTTCAAATTATAAGTGCCATCTGTTCCAAAGTCATAAGCCTCGCCATCAATAATTTGGAAACCTTGTACAGCTTGTCCATCGTTTCCAACATAGAATTCGGCACCATCTGATCGAGTCCAGAAGTGGTTCCGCAATTCAATCCCGTTAGCAAGGAAAATATACTTTCCGCCATTAATGGTTTGATCACCAGTTACCATGTAGCCATTATTATCGAAGTAGTACCAGTTACCCTTTGAATCTTGAACAAAGGCGTTCTTAGCTTCGTAACCACTATATGAATAGTACCTGATTCCCTTAGAATCTTCTTCGAATCCAGAAACAGAATCTTGATTCAACAATTGCATTGGCAAAAATGAACCTGAACCATCTTGGATAAGGAAGTAATTACTTGTTGCTGAATCACGAAGGACGAAACCTGTTCCACGGCCTAAAATATTCGTTCCATTCAAATATTTTGCGGACCATTGCGTAATGCGCGTATCACCATCAATGGGCTTACCCGTTGAAATTTGCTTGGTCTCAAATAAGCTTGGATACAATGCTTTCAACTTTGCTAAGAACGCACCACCATACTTAGATTGGTAATCCGTTCCACTACTCATTGTATTCGCAATATAAACTAAATTATTAAAGTTTGATCCCTGGACTGCAGTACCTTCGCCATCTGTACGAGTAGCCGTTACTGCTTCTTGACCTGGTAGGTTATATAACTGATCTGGGACCCAGTCGGCCATTGCCTGAATACCAACTGCGTGAACAGCCTTAATTGCTTCGCGCAATTGCTCATCAGTTCCATATTTAGTTGGATTTGGTGTACCGTCGGCGTTATTAAATCCTAGATCATAACGATCAGTAAATGAATAACCGTTCTTGATAATCGAATCCAAAAAAGTACTATCTGTACTTGAGCGGTACTGTGGTGCAAATTGGAAGCTTGTCACTCCCCATGACTTAAACAAGTTAGCATTCTGTGCAATCTTAACGTTCGTATACTCACTTGTCTGTATTGGCATTGCTTGGAAGTTTGAGAAGCCTTCATAAATGACATTTGAATCAAGTGCCGCATTCGAATGCAGTGTCTTGCCATCAGTTGATGTTGCAGAATTTGAAGAATCCGTTAATGAACGAGAATCTTGATCAGCAGAAGCGCCAACAGGTACCCAAACAGCTAGGTATCCTGATACCTGCGGATCGCTAACACCGTATACCCACGTTGAATCAAAAATCAGGTCACCGTTAGCATCCGTCATCATAGTTGGTGCACCACTATCAGATGAATAAACCTGCAAACCATTCTGCGTTGAAAGCAAAGCAGCACGGAAAAGCTGGTTCTTGTGAGAAGCACCCATGTGGAGGACAACCTTCTCATTGGCACCCAATTGCAAGTTTTGGTTATTACTTACAATGACACCAATTCCATCAGTTCGCTGTGTATTTCCGCTAGCATCAACATCAGTAGCGTTCATTAAATCTTTACCATAGCGAACCGATGTCAAAATGTCGGTTCGCTCAGTATTTTTATTGGCTGCCCCATCCCATGAACCTGTTGCCATTGTTTGTCCACCGGCAACATATTTCACACGATCTTGGAGCAATGTGCTAATGGCATCATAATATGGCGACTTGGTAGCCATGTACTGGCCATCATCGGTATACAAATCGCCATAGTAGACACGGGGAATCGTATCTTTATTTGTCAACAACATTGCGTAAGCAGCGGGCACGTTGTACATTGTATACCGCTTATTGGTTGACTGTTGGTCGGCATCGTAAATCTTAAATGCCGTTGCTAACTGATCTGCAGTGGGACGGAATCCATCGGCGCCGGGATAGTAATCATTAATAATTTGCGCAATAATTGTTTGAACTTGACTATCATGGGCCCGCAAGAATGAATAATTTGGAACTGCCTGATTTTCAGTATTATCGTTACTACGATCAACGTTATACCATTGCAAGAAACGAGCCATGTTATCACGTTGAGTTGGGTTTTTGGTCAAAGAAGAAACTAACTGAACTTGGGTTTTAAAGTCCATTGTCAATTGGTTAGCACCAGTATCACCACTGTACTGATAATCGTTATAATCCCAATCTTCCAAAATTGATAAATGCTGGTTTGCGTTAGCATTGTTTTTATCAACACCGTAAGCAGCCTTCATATATTCAGCTGCAATTTGTAGCAAATCGGCATCAACGTTATCAACCGCATCAATCCGGTAACTGTCAAAGTTGGCGCTTGGATCATTTGCCGTAATTGAACCGAAGTTCAATAGGTAGTACAACCAATTCAATTGTTCTGCTTGAACCGTTGGATTCGAGTTATCAACATCGTTAGCCAACAGGAATTCGTAACCGCCGAAATAGCTATCTGATCCTGTTTGGTTAGAAGGGGTACGGTTCAAGTAGCGATAATCTGAATTTGCCCAAGGAGTATTCGTACTATTGCTGTATGCTAACGTTCCACCTTGCAATCCATCGGTCGCACTTGGAGATTCACTCGTGATGTTCCACTGACTTTGAGTAGCAATGAATTGAGTCATCAAAGTTTGCAGCCAAGCAGTTGAACCACCTTGAGCCGTAATCTTCTTTTCAATCGCAGCTTGAATCTGGTTAGCAGCCGTATTCAAATCAGCCTGTGAGGTTGAAGAGGCGTCCACCTTTGCACCGCTATACAGCTGCTGTGAAATCATAAAGTTAATATAGGCTGCCTGTGTCTGCTTATCTGGCCACCAAGTCATCAACAATGGACGGCGATCAGTTGATTGTGAGGCCACCCAAGTTTGTCCATCTTGCAAGATATCCTTAGGTTGGTACCAAGAAGCAGCTGTAATATAACCATCGACGTTATCGATAGCTGATTTAGAAACAGACGCTAACTGGTTATGGGCCGTGTAATCATTTGATGTTGATGTAACACCAGTATTAAATTGCTGTTGGTTGGCAATTGTTGCGTGTCCATCATTATGGTCAAAGTAATATTGAACGCCATTAATGGTTGTTGGTCCGTCCCCCCCCTTCGTTACTTGGCCTTGATTATTGATTAAATAAATTTTACCATCAACTGTTTGAAGGCCAGTTGTAGTATTTCCATTAGCATCAAAGTAGTAAGTATTGTTATTAGCATCAGTGACAAAGCCGTTCTTTACTTGCTTAAAGTCATCACCGAAACCATAAACTTTACCATTAATCGTCTGGATGCCCTTAGCGGCATCACCAGACCCCGCTTCAAAGTAGTAGGTATCTGACCCAACGGTTTTGATACTACCTTTAACTTGATCACCAGTATTTTCATCAAAATAGTGCAATGCACCATCAATCTGACGTAGGCCGGTCAATGGTTTTCCAGTGCTTTTTAAGATAAATTGGTAGCCGCCATCTGACGAAGGCTGATAACTACCATCAACACCACCAATATAATTCAAAATTTGTGGTGTTGTATCCCCACCAGTCGTAATAGTAGTTGTTGAACCAGTAGTGTTGGTAATAGTAGACGTTTTACCATCTGTATTAACCGTCACCGAGTTATTATTGTTGTTGTTCGAATTTAACGGATTTGTTGACGGGGTTGATTGGTTATTTTGATTACTCGTTGGAGCAGTAACCGTTGTTGTGGTTGTTGTATTCGTCGTAGAATCAGCAGACACACGAGCTGTTCCTCCACCCATGGCAAGAACTGCTACCACAGTAGCAGCTGCAGCAACCCACATTTTCCCAGCTTTATACAGTTTCTTTCTCATTCTAAAGTCCAACTCTCCTAAATAAATTTATCATGTCATAAAGTGACGCAAACAATCCTATTATATGATGTTTCATGGAAAAATTCTATATTTTCATTTAATAAAACTGTAATATAACATTTTTTTATAAAGGCAGATTCTATAATTAATTCGAACGATAATTGAAAAACAAAAAACCCAAAGAATTCTTTACAATGGTAGTTGCTAGACAAACCATGAGGAGAAATTCTTTGAGCTATTC
>NZ_CAUZLM010000010.1:0-50065 GCF_963580165.1 Fructobacillus evanidus | reverse complement strand
GAAAAACTTTTATCAACTGCCGGCTACCAAAGATAACCAGCGCCTCGCTAGAAGCACGTTTGCTTCGTAACGAACAATAACTAGTATAGCGCCTACCCTCCTACTCGTCAATAGTTTTTCAAGGACTTTTTAACTAAAAAATCAAAGGCGTTTTTTAACTAAAAAACGCCTAAATTTGTTCGATTTAAAACAAATTTAGGCATCTATTCATTAAATAATGTTCGGCTTTTATTTCAATTCCCAAGTCTGCCCCTGTGGACTATCACGAACAACCAGGCCAGTTACCAACAATTGATCACGAATGGCATCCGATGTTTGGAAATCTTTAGCAGCTCGTGCTGCTGCTCGTTCTGCCAACAAAGCTTCTTGTTCTGGAGTAAGAATGATTTCTTGAGTCAACTTTTCAATTCCAAAAATACCAAGCCAGGTTTGCAAACGATTCATCAGGCACTCTAAGTCACCCTGTGTTGCAGTCTCCTGATTTTGCACCTTATTAGCCAAAGTTGCCAAATCAAAGATAACGGTAACCGCGTTCTCTGTGTTAAAGTCATCATCCATCGCTTCGATGAAGGCTTCTTCCAATTCCGCTACCTGATTTTGCACCTGTTCTGAAACCTGACCAGCTAGTGCGACCGCCTTGGTATCTAAAAGGCCTTGGTATGTTCGGTACAAGCGATCAAGTTCCCCTTGTGTTTGATCCAATCGGTCTGGGCTGTAGGAAATCGCCCGACGATAGTTGGTCTTGGCCAAGAAGAAACGCAGACCCTGCGGATCGATATCTGTGTTCAACAAATCGTGGATGGTCACAAAGTTTCCCAGTGACTTCGACATCTTTTCATCATTAACGTTGACGAAACCGTTATGCAACCAGTAACGAACAAATTGCCGGTGATGGTATGACTCCGATTGCGCCAATTCATTCGTGTGATGTGGGAAAGTTAAATCAATCCCACCAGCATGAATATCAATCGTCTCACCTAATAACTGGTCATTCATCACCGAGCATTCAAGGTGCCAGCCAGGGCGACCCGGTCCCCATGGTGATGGCCAGGCCACGACATCCGGACGACTTTCACTCTTCCACAAGGCAAAATCAGTTGGGTCCTGCTTATCTTCTTGGTCTTCTTCCCCAAGACGACCGGCAGCATTTTCCTCCAATTGTTCCATGTTTTGATGGGAAAGCGCCGTGTAGTTTTTAAACTTCTTCGTCGAAAAGTAAACATTACCGTTCACTTCATAGGCCTGCCCCTGGTCAAGCAATCGTTCAACGAATTCGACCATTTCTTTCATATATTCAGTCGCCCTTGGGCGGCTAGTAGCAGGTTTAATATTTAGCTGCCGTGTATCTTCTGCAAAAGCAGCGGCATACTTATCGGCCACTTCCTGCTCAGTTAGGCCTTCCTTTTCGCCTTGCGCGATAACCTTATCACCCAAATCAGTAAAGTTGGAAACGAAATTCACTTCATAACCACGCCATTCCAAATAGCGGCGAATCGTGTCAAAAGCAACAGCTGATCGTGCATTCCCAATATGAATATAGTTATAAACCGTCGGTCCACACAGGTACATGGTAATTTTGCCTGCTTCTTGCGGGGCAAAATCTTCTTTTTCCAGGCTGTAGGTGTTATAGACTTGAAGCATATGCGGACCTCTTTTACTTTAGTAATCGTCATTGTTTGCTCTCATTATAGCAAAACCAACAAAAAACAGCACTCAAAGTGAGTGCTGTTTTAAAACCTTAGTCGAGGTACTTGGCCTTGACATCAGCCATCGTCTTCAAGACAGCCGGCTTGTCCAACAAGACAAGCATTTCAGGTAGGTTTGGTCCCTGAATTTGGTGAGTTGTCGCAATTCGGATTGGGTTCCACAAATTACGGCCCTTAATTTCAAGGTCATTTTGAATACCGCGGATGGTAGCCATATAAGTATCGGCATCGGCGTCATCTGGCAAGGCAGTATAGGCCTCTTCCCAGGCAGCAAAAACCTTGCGACCATCGTCAGATGTCAAATAGTCGACCATTTCATCTGTCACTTCGCCCAATTGGAAAAATGGTTCGCGGACCAAGTCAACGATTTGCTTCGTATAAGAAATACCGTCAACCCCAGCGACTTCGATGACTTCCTTCAACCAATCGGCACGCTTTTCAGCGTCTTCCTTTGAAATCAGACCAGCAGCAATGATTTGATCAAAGAGCTGTGGCATGATGCGATCCTTGTCCTTACGAATCCACTGGTTGTTGATCCATTCCAACTTCTTTTGGTCAAACTTAGCGTTGGCCTTTGACAAACGGTGCTCGTCAAACATTTCCTTGAATTCTTCCAATGAGAAGATTTCGTCTTCGCCCTTTGGTGACCAACCCAACAAACCAATGAAGTTGTCCATTGCTTCCGGTTGGTAACCCAATTCGCGGTATTGTTCCACAAACTGCAAGACATCGTTGTCACGCTTGGACAACTTCTTGCCCGTTGCGCCATTAATAATCAAGGCCATATGACCAAACTTTGGCACATCCCAGCCCAAGGCTTCATAAATCATCATTTGCTTTGGCGTGTTGGAAACGTGATCATCCCCACGCAAAACGTGCGAAATCTTCATCAAGTGGTCATCCACCACAACGGCAAAGTTATAAGTTGGCATGCCATCGGCCTTCTGGATAACCCAGTCACCACCAACTTCCTTGGCACCGATTTCAATATGACCCTTCACGATGTCATCCCAAGCATAAATCTTTTCCTCTGGGACGCGGAAGCGAACAACTGGCTTCAAACCCTGGGCTTCAAAATCAGCATACTTAGCTTCGCGTTCTTCGTTGGTCAAGCCCTCGTATTCATAGATATAGTGAGGGGCTTGCTTGGCAGCCTGTTGTGCTGCTCGTTCTTCGGCTAATTGTTCAGAAGTCTTGTAAGACTTATAAGCAAGGCCCTTCGCCAAGAGTTCATCGATGAATTCCTGGTAGATGCCCTGCTCATTTCGTTCTGATTGGCGGTATGGGCCATACTGACCAGGCTTATCAGGCGCTTCATCCCAATCCAAGCCTAACCATTTCAGGTTTTCCAACTGTGACTGTTCACCATTTTCAATGTTTCGCGCAGAATCGGTATCTTCGATTCGGATTACAAAAGTTCCATTGTAGTGGCGGGCAAAAAGCCAGTTAAACAACGCCGTTCGGGCGTTTCCAATGTGTAGATAGCCCGTTGGTGATGGGGCATAACGAACACGAAAGTCATCAGTCATGAATATTGTTCTCCTCAGTACAGCCTAACGCTGAAAAATTCTTTCTTAAGTATACAACAAGTCGGGCAGGCTTTCAGCCCTCCTGAAAAAATCAGGATCGTTTTGGTCCTGATTTCAAAATAGTTTGGTCGGTAGCAGAAGCTGGCGACTCAGCCATCCTAGTCACCGAGTGCCAGACGCAACGCCTCTTTAATCGTCGTCACACCAACGACCTCAAGGCCATCCGGCAAACGCAAGCCAGCCAAGTTGTTCTTAGGCACAATCGCCCGCGAAAAGCCTAACTTGGTTGCTTCCTTCAGCCGGCCTTCTAAGTCGGCCACCGACCGGATTTCACCAGTCAAGCCCAGCTCACCAATAAAGACGTCGCTGGCCCTGGTTTCCTTATCCTGGTAAGACGAGGCGACCGCGACCGCGACCGCCAAATCGATAGCCGGTTCATCGAGCTTCACACCACCAGCTGCCTTGAGATAAGCATCCTGATTTTGCAGCAGAAGGTTCGCCCGTTTCTCCAAGACCGCCATAATCACCGAAACGCGATTACGGTCGAGGCCGGTGGCCGTCCGTTGTGCATTTCCAAAGACGGATGGGGTCACGAGGGCTTGAAGCTCCGCTAAGATTGGCCGATTTCCCTCTAACGTCGCCACAATCGCAGACCCGGTGGCACCGGCTAGCCGTTCTTCCAAGAAAATTTCGGAAGGATTAGCAACCTCGGCAAGTCCCTGGTCACGCATCTCGAAGATGCCGAGCTCATTTGTGGCACCGAAACGATTTTTGACCGCCCGCAGAATCCGGTACTTATAGTGGCGGTCCCCTTCAAAGTAAAGAACCGTATCAACCATATGCTCCAAAATCTTTGGACCGGCAATCGCCCCATCCTTGGTCACATGGCCAACAATGAAGACCGTGATGTTGTTGGTCTTAGCAATCTGCAACAAATCAGCCGTTACTTCCCGAATCTGAGCAACAGATCCAATTGGCGAGGTCAAATCAGGTTCCTGCATCGTTTGCACGGAATCAATCACCAAAAAGTTTGGCTTCATCTCCTCGACCTGCTTTTTCACCGCCGTCATATCGGTTTCCGGATACAGGTAGAATTGCTGACCGCCAACGTCTAACCGGTCCGCCCGCAACTTAACCTGAGAGGCCGACTCTTCCCCGGTCACATAGAGCACCTTCCCGTGGTTGGAAAGTTCGCCCGAAACCTGGAGCAAAAGCGTTGACTTCCCAATACCGGGGTCACCACCAATCAACACCAGAGTTCCGGCAACAACTCCGCCACCAAGAACACGGTTCAATTCTTTCAGGCCCGTGGTGACCTTGGGCGTATCTTCCAGGGAAACCTCGTTGATAGCTTGAACCTTGGCCACCTTACCGTCAATACCAACTCGCGCCTTGCGGTTAGTCGTTTCCGGTTGGATTTTTTCTTCAACAAAAGTTCCCCACTCGCCACAGTTCGGACAGCGGCCGAGGTAACGAGCCGAAATAAAGTCACAATTTGAACAGATAAATTGGGTTTTCGTTTTGGCCATTAGCCCTCCCCGGTTGAACCAAAGCCACCGGCACGAACGGCCTTAATAGTATCCTCATCCTGGTCGGCTAGCAAATAAGGCAAGAAGATTCCTTGGGCAATTCGGTCACCCTTCTTAATCAAAACGTCCTCTTGGCTAATATTGAGGACCTGCACCATAATTTCGCCCTCGTTTTGTTCATTATTGTAGTAATCCGCGTCAATAATCCCAACCGCATTTGGCATCACCAGGTGCTTTTTCTTTGGCAAAGATGACCGTGAAACCAACTGCAAGTATTCATCTGCCTGCATATAGGCCTTGATACCCGTTGAAATCAAGACTGGCTTTTGCACACCTTCTGTTGGTGCTGGAATGACAATATCAGCTGCCGCAGCAAAGTCATAGCCCGCTGCTCGTTCGGTCGAGCGAGCTGGCAGGGTCAAACCGGCATTTTCATACTGACTGACAATTTCAAATCCACGCTTTTTCATTCCAAACCCCTTTACATTTCCATTAATCTGGCATATAACCAACTTATTATTTAACTAATTTATTATACGTCATTGCGGTTAATTTCTAAACCGTCACATCATTTCTGGAGGTTCTAATGGCCATCACTGCAAAACCAGGAGCATTCTACTACGAAAAGGACGGCTTACAACTCGGCGAGGTAACCTACGTGGAAAATCAGGCCGAAAATAGCCTTGTTTTAAACCGCACCTTCGTCGACCCCAGCCTACGCGGTCAAAATATTGCGCGCCAGCTGGTTGACGAAGTGGTCAACAAAGCCCGAGCGGAGGGCAAACTCGTTCAGCCGGCCTGCCGGTACGCCGCCATTTTATTCCGTCGCTTCCGTGACGAATACCAGGACGTTGATACGACGAGCCAATTAAATCAAAAATAGGCTGGATGGGAGTAGCCCCCGTCATCAATAAAAAGCGTCGAAAGTAGGATAAGTGGCACCCCCATCCCCAATCAAAAACCGTCAAAGCTAATTGGAAGAACAACGTTTCATCCAAATGCACTTTGACGGTTTTTTAGTAGAAGTCGGCCCTAGTGTGCAGGAGATAACCCACCGATTCGGTCAGCTTCTTTCTTATTATTTCTGGTTAGCAATCACCAGCAAATGCCTAATGCGTCACTTCTGATTTTTCACTCTGGCACCAGTCGAGGATAAAGGCAGCAATCGTTTTGGTGTAGGTTTGCAGTTGTGCTAAGCTCGCCGACTCATTATCGCTATGGGCTTGAACAAGCTGGCCCGGACCATAGACAACCGCTGGAATATGATAGTAGCCAAACCAACCACCATCAGAAACTGAGGTCGACATCCCCACCACCGACTTTTGGCCAAAATTTTCTTCATGGGCCTGCGCTAATTTTTGGAAGGCAGGGCCATCCGGATTTAATTCTAAGGCTGGGAAGATTTCACCTTGATCAACCAGCATCGAATCCCCGCCCCACTCAAAGGTTGGCAGGTTATCCTTCAGCCATGGGTCGGCCCTAGCAGCTACCAAAACAGCCTCTTCAACCTCTTGCTCAATGCCCTCAACTGTCTCGTTGGGGTAAAAGTGAACCGTAATCCACAGCCGGCATTCATCAGCGACAAAGGCTGGGTGGATGCCACCTTCGATATAGGCCGGGTTAATCGTATCGGTTCCTGGTGCAAAGCCAGGATAGGACTTCGTGATGCCCCAATAGCGTTCCAGTTGCTGGAGGGCATTCATGACGACCGGCATCTTTTCAACCATGCTAGCTGCCTTCAGGCCACCACCAGTCTGGACCATTTTAATCCGGTTCCCATCATGGTAGGTATGGGGCGACTTCAGCGTAATCCAGCCTGTGATCACCCCGCCTTGTCCCTGGAAATGCGTATCACTGGTATCGCCAACAATGGCAAAGTCGATCGGGTCTTGGTGGTGGTTCAGTAAGGTCTTGGTGCCCGCCTCCCCCAACTCTTCGCCAACCACGGACTGCAGGTAAAGGTCACCGGGCAAATCAATGTGCAAATCAGCTAGGATTTTAAAGATAAAGACATAGGCAGCCATTGCCCCCTTCATATCACTCACCCCGCGACCAATTACGGTGTCACCCTCTTTAGTCAGAACAAAGGGGTCGGTTTCCCACAAGTCCTGATTTTCCAAGGCGGCCACATCAACGTGGCCATTTAACATGAGGTTATGGTGGGTTGCCGGTGCGCTCCCTGGCTTCTTGGCTTCGAGCAACCGGTCTTTTTCATAAAAATCTTCAAGTTTGGTTTCCAAGCCATATTGCGCTAATTCGCTGGCCAGCCACTCTTGTAGTGGGCTGGTATTTCGTGCCGGCGGTGAAACCGTTTCAAAGGCAACCAAACGCTCAAGAATATGTAAAAACTCTTCCTGCCCCAGGTCAATAGCAGCAAAAACCGCTTCTTTCTCATCAGTAGTCATCTTTTCTCCAATCAAAAAACTTCTCTGCAACAGTGTTTTGTGCTAGAGAAGTTTCGAGTTGGACTATGAGCCCCAATTTAGTATCAACGTATTTGGCTTTCCTACGCGAGTGCTAACTCTCAGGTTCAAAGGGTCCCTTTTCAGGTCTCAGCGGATGGCTCCCCTAGCCTTTTTAGAATAGCATACTTTTGTGCAGAATCGCAGCAAAGTGTTGTGATTGTTACCGCGGACTGCGAGAAATCCACCAAAAGTCGTCTGATTGATAGCGAAGCCTTCCGAAAAAACTCACCAAAAGTCGTCATCAGCTTGCGGGTCCAAGTCCAACTTAACAATCCCAGCCACCAAAAAAAGACCCAGCCGCAACCTGCGACCGGGTCTCTATTTAAAAGCGATTACTTTGCTGATTTTTCATCAGACTTTGCATCGTCATCTTCTTCAATAGCTGAAATGACAACCTTGCCATCAACCAAGTCAGCTGACAACGCCTTCTTACCAGGGTTATCCAAGTAGAAATCAGTTACTTGATCACGAATCTGTTGCTCAATTACTCGACGCAATGGACGAGCACCGAGGGCTTCATCATAACCATCTTCAATCAAGTGTTCCTTAACACCATCAGAAATCCGCAACGTCAAGTCCTTCTTAGCCAAGGTCTTATCCACATCCGCCAACATCAAGTCGACGATTTGCTTCAAATCTTCCTTAGTCAAGGCTGAGAATTCAACCACACCGTTGAAACGGTTCAAGAATTCTGGACGGAAGAACTTGGACAACCGATCCATTAAGTCGCCCTTTTCCACATCCTTGTTACCGAATCCGGCATTTGAAGTGGCAATGACCACGGTATTCTTGAAGTTCACCACATTTCCTTGACCATCCGTCAAGCGACCATCATCCAAGACCTGCAAAAGCAAGGTCAAGACTTGTGGGTTAGCCTTCTCAATTTCATCCAACAAGACGATTGAGTAAGGATTACGACGAACCTTTTCTGTCAAAGTGTTGCTGTTGTCATCATAGCCAACATAACCGGCTGTTGCACCAATCAACTTTGACACGGCTGTTAAATCAGAATACTCTGACATATCCAAACGGATAATGGAGTCCTTCGAACCGAAGAGGTCTTGTGCTAACTGCTTTGCCAACTCCGTCTTACCAACACCAGTTGGTCCAACGAAGAGGAACGAACCAATTGGACGGTTTCCTTCATCGAATCCAGCACGGTTACGACGAATGGCACGGGCCACGAGGTCGACGGCCTCATCTTGACCAATAACCTTACCAGCCAAACGCTTGTCGATTTGCTTCAAGTGCTCGATATCAGAGGCACCCATCTGTGAAACTGGGATACCCGTCAAGCGCTCAACAGCTTGGGCAACATCGTTTGGCGTTGCCTTAATC
Source organism: Fructobacillus evanidus (assembly GCF_963580165.1). Lineage (NCBI taxonomy): Bacteria > Bacillati > Bacillota > Bacilli > Lactobacillales > Lactobacillaceae > Fructobacillus > Fructobacillus evanidus. The sequence continues at coordinate 41,498 of NZ_CAUZLM010000010.1, read as the reverse complement.
TTTTCAACGTTCTTAGCAGAATCTAACTTCTTTTGAACGTCAGCAATTTCATTCTTAACCTTCAAAGCCTTCTCATAGTCTTCTTGACCAACAGCGTCTTCTTGGTCCTTCTTCAAATCAGCTAACTTCTTTTCCAAAGAAACCTTGTCGGTTGCTGGGTTCTTAGCTGACAAGTGAGCGGCTGTCATATCAATTAAATCGATGGCCTTGTCAGGCAATGACCGTTGTGGAATATACTGCACTGAGTAATCCACAGCTGCCTGCAAAACATCCTTTGGTAATTCAACGTTGTGGTGCTTCTCATAAAGAGGAGCAATTCCTTCCAAAATCTTCAACGTATCTGCTGCTGAAGGAGCGTTGACCTTAACTTCGTTAAATCGACGAGCCAAAGCAGCGTTCTTCAAAATCGTGTTCCGATACTCGTCTTGAGTCGTTGCACCAATCAAAGATAATTCGCCACGTGACAAGGCTGGCTTCAAAATATCGGCCAAGCCCTTACCACCATCTTCGCCACCAGTTGAACCGGCACCAAGGATTTGGTGGATTTCATCGAAGAACAAGACCACGTTACCGGCATTCTTGACTTCATCGATTAACTTCTGCACGTTTTCTTCAAAGGCACCACGGTATTGTGTACCAGCCTCCAAAGCTGAAATGTCAATTGAATAAATCTGCTTGTCTTGGATAGCTGCCGGCACATCCCCAGCGGCAATGGCCTGAGCTAAACCTTCAATAACCGCCGTTTTACCAACACCGGCATCCCCAACCAAGACAGGATTGTTCTTTGTCCGCCGGCTCAAAATTTCGGCGGTTTCTTGAATTTCCTTGTTCCGGCCGATAACTGGATCAAGCAAACCATCCTTGGCTTCTTGGGTCAAGTTGCGACCTAATTTTGCCAACATACCATCTTGCTTAATTTGTCCTGGCTTTGCTGCCTGAGGACGACCATTACCTGCTGTCTGACCTTGTTGTGCGTCATTTGGTAACTGGCCAGTTTGGCGATATTGCGCAAACTCTTCTGGTGTTACTTCCCGGCCGTTAATTAAGTAGCGGCGGTTTTCTGAGTTCAAGCCATTCAAGTTACCCATCATACTATCAAAGATATTGTTCATATCTGAGTTAAATCCGTTGTTAAATGCATCGTTTTGATTTGCCATAAATTAATATACCTTCCTCTTTATATAAATTTACTTTCTTTTCTTTATATAAATTTACTTTCTTTTCGAAATTGGCAGTGTCATCTCAACCGTCGGATTTCGAATCCCGTTTATTTTTAACGAGTGATTCTTGATCTGGATCAGGTTTTTGATAACCGTGTTCCAATTCCTTTAATACTTGCCACATTTCCATTTGCTGGGCCCGGGCTAAGGCATCTAAATCTCGTATATTTAGTGAAGTTGCTTGGCTTTGATCTTTATTGAAAGACCGATGAATCGTCGTATAGCCATAACCGGATTCTTTTGAAACCCGATAAATGGTTAATGACTTATCCATCAAATAAGCCTTAATGTTAAAACGTACCATTCTGATCACCCCAGTTTTGATATCTCTTTTCTAACATCTTCTTCCTCCTCCACATCTATTATTATAACACATATGTGATATAACACAAGTGTGCTATATTATTTTTTTTACTTTTTGATTAAAATAGAGTAGTTGCCCTAGAGCCAAGCGGTTCTGGCTATAATGATTCCAGTGAAATAAAAAAACTATTTTCCTATAAAAAGAGGTGCCGAATGGCCAACCAACGTTACGAAATTGAAATTCCAGAAGAGGCAGTCAATGACCTCGATTTAACTGACGGGGCCAAACTCGGCCTAGTCGTCAATGATGCCTCCTTAACTTTGACTCCTGTTTTGACTGAAAACAATAAACAAGAACTTTCAATCCGGCGGTTTTTGGTGCCATCCTTCTTGGCAACCATTGCCTTTGCCTTTTGGATTTTATGGCAAAAAGACCCTCTAATTCCACTTACCGGCGATGGTTCATTGGCAACGGCTGTCATTTTCCTTAGTGAGATCACCGGCATGGGCTCCTTTATCCGCCTGCACTTAAAAAATGTTTTTCGAGAGAAAGACCCGATTAAGAAGAAAACCGATATGCGCCTGGCGCCAACTCTTTTCTTGTCAATTGCCCTGATTCAGGCATTTGCGGCCATCGCCTTTTTCTGGGCGATCGGCTACCTCTTCCAATCAGCAATCTTTGACCGGCTAACAGCGACTATCCTCTTTTTCGTCTTTGTTAGTATCATCAACTATTTAATGGTTTATGCCGTGACACTGATTTCCACGACCTTTATGATGGCCCTTTTAATTATCACCATCGTCTGCGGCGTTCTGGTGGCCATGGTGACCAACTCACGGCTTTTGTGGTGGCAGCATAATTTTTCCTTTCTAGGAACGGCCAAGGCCCACTTTTCGTGGACCTTTAACGCCACATTAATTATTGCCGGCATCCTCTGGGGCACTTTAATTGACTACCTATTTGTTCCCATCCAAAAGCGTTACAAAAAACACCGGCGCCTATCCATTTTGCGTGCCTTTTTGACTTTTGATGCCCTCTGCCTGTTGGCCATCGGCGCACTGCCTAATAATCCCGGCCTTCTTCATATTGCCCACGACACGGCGGCTAACCTGTTGATTGTTGGTACGGGTGGTCCCATGCTGTTAATTTACTGGCTTTTACCCAATGCCAACCGCGAATTTAAACTCTTTTCATTAGGAACCGCCCTCAGTATGGTAGTCACCGCCTTTCTCTTTTACGGGATTCGCTATCTTTCCCTGACCGCCTTTGAAATCATCATTTTAGGTCTCGGCATTTCTTGGCTCTTGCTTTTAATGCAAAATATTCATATGCTGTACGAGACGAAGTCGCAATCGTACCAAGTCACACTCAAATCAATTGAATAAAATCAGAACCCGCTTTTGTACCATGAAAAGGAATGACACCGATGTCAGCAGAAAAAAATAATACTTATCAAAAGGGCCCCAACCGGTCAAGAAATACCGCTCGCGGTCAAGGGCAGGGCAACAGTCACCGTCCAAACCGTTACTCAAAAAATCAGGGTAATCGTTCCAACAGTAACCAACCCGTTGAGGTCAAAATTGGACAAAAGTTCCCATTGACCATCAAGCGCCTCGGCATTAATGGTGAAGGAATCGGCTATTTCAAGCGCAAGATTGTCTTTATCCCCGGCGCATTGCCCGGTGAGGTCGTTACCGCTAAGGTAACTGATTTTACCGACAAATATATTGAAGCAAAGGTCGTCACGATTCGCGAAGAAAGCCAAGACCGGGTCACACCAGAAGATCCAGCGGCCGACTTAGTTGGTGGCTTTGAACTCGCCCACCTTTCTTACCCGGCCCAACTAGCCTTTAAAAAAGACCTAATCGTGCAGGCCCTGGAAAAGTTCCAACCCAAGGGCTTTGACCACTATCAAATCAACGACACGATTGGGATGGACGTTCCCTACCACTACCGCAATAAGGCGTCCTTGCCAATTCGCAAGATTAAAGGCGAGGTCAAATTAGGTCTTTACAAGCGCGGTACCCACGATATTGTGGACCTACCAACGATTGCTACCCAAGATGAAACATCAATGGCCATCGTCCGTCAGGTCGGCCAAATCCTGTCCGACGCTTCCGTTTCCTTTTATAACGAGGCCAAGAACACCGGTTTGGTCAAAACCATCATCGTCCGTGCCAACCAAGAAGGCCAGGCCCAACTGGTGCTGGTAACAAACGTCGAGGAATTCCCTGGTCGCCTAGCGGTTATCGATGCCCTAACGGAAAAGATTCCTGCCTTAACTGGTATTTTCCAAAATATCAATTTTGGTAAAACATCGCTGATTTGGGGTGATGAAACCATCAAGCTTTGGGGTGATGACTACCTCCATGAGGAAATCTTAGGACTAAACTTCGCCTTTTCCCCTCGAGCATTCTTGCAACTGAACCACGAACAAATGACCAAAACCTATGAAATCGCGATTAAGGCGTTAGACCTTAACAAGGAAGACACCCTGGTCGATGCCTATTCGGGCGTGGGAACGCTGGGCTTGTCAATGGCCTTCTTGGTCAAGGAAGTCCGCGGAATGGAAGTTATTCCAGAAGCTGTAGCAGATGCTCGCTTAAACGCTGAAGAAAACGGCATCGAAAACGCCTTCTATGAAGTTGGAACAGCCGAAAAAGTCTTTCCTAAGTGGGCTAAGGAGGGCTTTGCGCCAACTGCTGTGGTTGTCGATCCACCACGACCAGGTTTGGACGATGCTTTCAAGCGAGCTTTGCTCAAAACAAAGCCTAAGAAATTAGTCTATATTTCTTGCAACCCATCGACGCTAGCCCGCGACTTAGCGGACCTCGATGCTGCTTATCAAGTTGACTTTATTCAACCAATCGATATGTTTCCCCAGACTCCCCGTTGGGAAGGCGTCGTCAAACTCTCATTGAAATAAAAAGATAGAAAAGAGCCGTTTTATTTAGCGGCTCTTTCTTTTATAATGAAAATAATGTGATTTTTATCTTTTGGAAAGGCGGATGCTCTTATGTACCACCGCGATGGACGATATTTTGAATTAAGTTGGCGACAGATTTACTTCTATTTTTTGCTTTCACTAATCCTCGATGCCCTTGGCAACGGGCTTTCTGTGGCCACCAACCTCGGTTCCGCCCCATGGACTGCCGGTGCCGCCAATTTGGCCCACGTCACTGGGGTACCGATTTCAATTTACCTGGCAGCAACGACTGTCCTGGTCGCAATTGCCAATATCTTTTTAGCTAAAAAGTTTGTTTTAAAGCGTTTCCTCGGCAACATCACCTTTGGTCTCCTTTTTTCCTTTTTGGCCGGCTTTTTTAATACCATTTTTGTTCAGATGGGTGTGCGCACAGTCCCTCTGTGGCTCCGCATCCCACTCGATCTTTTTGGTGTTGCCGTCGTGGGGGTCGCCATTTCGGTGTACCAGCGGGTTAACTTCATTCTTCATCCAATTGATGATATGACCAACATCCTGCGTTTCTCCTACTTCCGTGGCTCCGCTCCAAAAGCACAAATTTCAAACTTTATCTTTGCCATCGGCATTTCTCTGGCCTGTTGGGCCTACTCAGGCAGCATCGTCTCCATTAACATCGGAACGGCCGTTTCCTTCTTCTTGCAGGGACAAATCATTGCCTGGTCCGACAACTTAGTCTTTCCGCACCTTGTCCACGGCAATATGGATTTAACCCACAAGGATATCCCAGTCCAAAACAAGGATTAAAAATCAGTTTCAAACACAAAAAGGCACTCACGTTCAGAATCGAACGCGAGTGCCTTTTCAGTTTACTGGCAAAGAATGGCACAAAGCCACTTTGCACTGTGAGCCAACCCCGCTTTATGATTGGGACTGACCTGATTTATGCTTTTGTTTAAATGGAATCAGCTTGCGCTGTTTGCTTCCTCTGTGATGCAAAGAATTGTTGACCAATCTGAGTCACAATGCGGTTATTCAAAACCAAATAAGTTAGAACCAACTGAATTGGGAAAAAAATCAACTGCTTTGGCAACCGCGCTGATAACATGGCCGAAAAGACCGACCATGAATGTTGTGGTGAATACATGATCATCAAGGCGAAGGTATTCACTAAAAAGTTAACTACAAAGGTAATCAGCAAGACGGCTACGAGGATTTTACCCCAGTGAACGGTTTTTGTCAGCGGCTGTTGGTAGAAGAACCCGCCATAAATGAGTCCAGCTAACACAACGCCAAAGGCCATAATTGGCGACCAGGCGCCATGGGCCACAAAAAAAGTCACGTTAACGAAGTCGAGTAAGACCATCACCAACATCGTCCAGATTGGACCGAAGAACCGCCCCATCAAAGACGATGCCAAAAAGACAAAGGAAATCTTGATGGTTGGTGTCAGCATGACTGAAAACTTACCGATAACCAACGAGAGGGCCATTAAGACCGCTAGCAAAACGAGCTGTTGGATCGACAAAGAAGACAGCCCCCACTTCTTGAAAACTGTGTGCTTGTTCATATTCTTGAACCTCCTAAAGGAGCGTCCACCGGGTTGGTGAATGCGAAACCCGTACCGCACATAAATGTTTCGTCAGTGGCTCACATTCCGTTTCCACTGCACTTAACGCACGGGTTCCTACCCCATATTTATTTTTTGCCAACTATTGTTTTGTTCGGAGAAGTTATTTCTAAATAAAACGAACAATTGACGGTATCTATTATATCACGTTCGTTTATCTTAAGCCAAAGAAAAAAGCCGCCATTCTAATGACAGCATTTTGCTTACATTTTTGCTTCTAATTGAACGTCTGGATACTTATCCTTGAACCAGTTCAATGCAAAATTATTTTCAAATAAGAAGACGGGACGGTCGTAGCGATCCTTGACCAACAAGTTCCGCGATGAAGCCATCTTTTCGTCCACTTGGTCTGGGTCAATCCAACGGGCAACCTTTGAACCAATCGGCTCAAATTGAATTTCAACGTTATACTCATTTTCCATTCGGAACTTGAACACTTCGAACTGCAACTGACCAACAGCACCAAGAATATACTCGCTTGAATTCCATGACTTATAAAGCTGAATTGTTCCTTCTTGAACCAATTGGGTAATGCCCTTGTGATATGACTTTTGCTTCATCACATCCTTGGCAATGACTTTATTAAAGTACTCAGGGGTAAAAGTTGGCAAATCAGGGAAGCGAACGGCTTTTTTACCAGAGAAAATCGTATCACCGATTTGGAAGTTCCCGGTATCATAAACACCGATAATATCGCCAGGAACGGCTCCCTGAACGTTTTCACGCTCTTCTGCCATAAACTGGGTCACATTGGCCAAACGAAGCTTCTTGCCCGTTCTTTCTAGCGTGACGTCCATGCCTCGTTCGAAGGCACCGGATACGATTCGCACAAAGGCAATCCGATCTCGGTGACGGGGATCCATGTTTGCCTGAATCTTAAAGACAAAACCGGTAAATTCCGGATTATCCGGTTCAATCACCTGGTCATCAACTGTTGTGACCGGTGCAGGCATTGGTGCATAGGTCAGGTATTCCCGCAAGAATTCGGTCACACCAAAGTTCGCTAGGGCTGACCCAAAGAAAACCGGCGTTAACTTACCCGTGGCAACGGCTTTTTCGTCAAATTGATTACCAGCATCTTCCAACAATTCAACTTCATCCAAGCCCTCTTGGCGAACTTCTGGATGGTCGGCTGCATTCTTAAAGGGAATCAGTTCCTTTTGCTTCAAGTCATAAATACCCTGCAAAATCTGCCCAGATCCAATTGGCCAGTTCATTGGGTATGCTTGGATGCCCAAGATACTTTCTAATTCGTCCACCAAGTCCAATGGTGACCGGGCATCACGATCAATCTTGTTAAAGAAGGTGAAGACGGGAATGCCACGTTTTGAAACAATTTCAAATAACTTCTTGGTCTGTGGCTCAATTCCCTTCGCAGCATCAACAACCATGACAACCGAATCAACGGCCATCAGTGTTCGATAAGTATCTTCCGAGAAATCTTCGTGCCCCGGTGTATCCAAAATGTTGATGCGCTTGCCCTCGTAGTCAAACTGCAGGACAGAAGAGGTAACCGAGATACCACGCTGTTGCTCAATGGCCATCCAGTCCGATGAAGCCATCTTCTTGGCCCCACGGCCCTTGACCGTTCCGGCTTCGCGAATAACGCCACCATGGAGGAGTAATTGCTCCGTTAAGGTTGTTTTTCCCGCATCGGGATGGGAAATAATGGCGAATGTCCGCCGATTTTGTAATTCTTGTTCAAAGTTTTCCATAATAAGCTTATTTTACATGAAAAAAGCGCTCAGGGCTAGGGCTGAGCGCAGAAACATCTGCTTTCAGTTCGTCCTGAAACGCTTTTTTAATTTAAACTATTTAAGTTAGAAAATAGTGGGCACGTCAAGTGACCTGATTTACTTTTGTTCTGCCTTGTATTGCTCAGCTTCCGCTGGTGTTGCCAAGACAAAGTGACCAGGTTCAACCTCAACCATTTTCCGTTCCTGTCCATCCTTTTCGAAGCTCGCATCGTATGGCTTAATCACACGCTGCTTTTCAACGATTGGGTCAGGTTCGGGCACAGCCGAAAGCAAACTCTTGGTATATGGGTGCAATGGATGGTTATAAACTTCATCCGCAGTGCCCAATTCAACCAACTTTCCCCAGTGCATGACACCAATTCGGTCAGAGATGTACTTGACCATGGCCAAATCGTGGGCAATAAAGAGGTAGGTCAATTTGTTTTGCTTTTGCAAATCAGCCAACAGGTTAACAACCTGAGCCTGAACAGAAACGTCCAAGGCTGAGATTGGTTCATCAGCGATGATAAACTTTGGTTGAACAGCCAACGCACGGGCAATCCCAATTCGTTGCTTCTGTCCACCAGAGAACTCGTGAGGATATCGTGAGGCGTGGTCCTTGTTCAAGCCAACCAGCTTCAACAATTCCAATACCTTCGCTTCGCGTTCGGAACGCTTCTTGCTGTAACCAACCTGGTCAAGACCTTCCCCAATGATATCTTCAACCCGCAAACGGCCGTTCAATGAGGCCTGTGGGTCCTGGAAAATCATCTGCGCTTGCTTACGAAAGTCCTTCATGCCCTGCTTTTTCAACTGGCCCAAATCTTGGCCATCAAAAGTAATGGTTCCTGAATCTTGGTTGTAGAGCTTCAAAATTGTCCGACCAATGGTCGTCTTTCCTGATCCTGATTCCCCAACCAAGCCAAAGGTTTCCCCTTCATAAATATCAAAGGAAATTTCATCAATGGCCTTGGTGGCGTTGCTCTTACCAGCGTTAAAAGTCAGGTTCAAGTCCTTAATTTCAACTAATTTCTTTGCATCTGGATTTTGCATTACTTGGCCCCCTCATTTTCTAAGGTCTGCCAAAATGCTTGGCGACGCTGAATCTCAAGTGGTGGTGTTACCTTTGGTGCCCGATCATCTAAGAGCCATGTGGCTGCAAAATGAGTGGGTGACACTTCAAAGAGTGGTGGTTGCTTTTCATGATCAATTGCCAAACCATAGACGTTTCGATCCGCAAAAGCATCGCCCTTTGGTGGGTAAAGCAAGTCCGGTGGCGTACCAGGGATGGCTTGCAAGGTACCAGATTCCGTCTTCGTTGATGGCATTGAACCCAACAATCCCCATGTGTACGGGTGTTTTGGATTATAGAAGACTTCGTTCACCAGGCCAGTTTCCACAATTTTACCGGCATACATAACAGCCACTCGATCAGCGATTCCAGCAACAACACCCAAATCATGGGTGATAAAGATAATGGCTGTATTGTTCTTCTTTTGCAACTTCTTCAAGACCTGCAAAATTTGGGCCTGAATCGTCACATCCAAAGCAGTCGTTGGTTCATCGGCAATCAAGACCTTTGGGTCAGCGGCCAATGCAATGGCGATAACGGCACGCTGACGCATTCCACCAGACCACTGATGTGGATAATCATTGATATGTTCCTCAGCATTTGGAATACCAACATCCTTCATCAATTGCAAGGCCTTTTCCAGTGCTTCAGCCTTTTCAACTTCGTGATGCTTCATGATTGGTTCCGCAATCTGGTTACCAATCTTCATCGTTGGGTCTAGTGAAGTCATTGGGTCCTGAAAGACCATTGCGACTTCAGAACCACGATAACTTTCCCACTCTTTTTCGGACAATTTAGCCAAATTCTTACCGTCATAGAGAATTTGACTTTCTTCACCTAATTCAGCGTTTTGAGCATTTAGACCGAGGAGGGTCTTTGTCGTCACTGATTTACCAGAACCAGATTCCCCAACAATGGCCAGGGTTTCGCCGGCATTTAAATCAAAATTAACGCCCCGAATCGCCTGGATTTTTCCAGCATAAGTGTTAAAGTCCACGCGGAGGTCTTTTACTTGTAAAATTGGTGCTACCATGAAGGCCTCCTTATTCATCCGCCATCTTTGGATCAAAGGCATCACGCAAGCCATCACCCAAGAGGATGAAGGCCAAGGATACCAAGACCAAGACAACTGATGGAATCAAAATCTGATATGGGTAGTATTGCAACATGTTCTGTCCGTCAGTAATCAACGTTCCCAGTGAAGCCGTTGGTGCCTTCACACCCAAGTTGATGGCTGACAAAACCGCTTCGAACATGATAGCGGCAGGAATCGTCATCATGATTTGCACGATAATTGTTCCAGACATGTTTGGCACCAGATGCTTCAAAGCAATCTTTGGTCCAGATTCGCCCAAAGTCTTAGCAGCCAAAACGAAATCACGTTCCTTATAGGTCAGAGTTAAGTTACGAACCTGACGGGCCATTCCAGTCCAACTCGTCAAGGCAATGGCCAAAATAATGGACCAAATACTTGAACCAAAGAGCATGGCCAAGAGGGTCACGACAACCAAGTTTGGAATGGCTGAAATTACTTCAATAATCCGTTGCATGATGGTATCAACCCAACCGCCAACCCAACCGGAGACCAAACCATAACTAACACCAATCAGCAAATCGATTGCTGTCGCGACGATGGCAATAAAGAGCGAAATTCTCAAACCAACCGTCACACGCTTGGCAACAGAGCGGCCAAGGTTATCAGTTCCCAAAAGGTAGTTTTGATCAACACCATTCTTTTCATAAATATCAACTGATTCAGTAGCGCCCGGAGACGTCATTTTCCCATCCCAACCCGGAATTGGCAAACCAGACTTTGGTGGTAAATTCTTGTATTTAGACGTATTTGTGTCAAATTGGTTAGCCGAATTTTGACTGACAATTGGTGTCGAAATCAAAGCATAAAGCATGACCAAAACCAAGAAGACCAAACTAACAACTGCTAATTTGTTCTTACGCAGACGGTGCCAAACACTCTGCCAAGTCGACAAGGCGGGCTTCACGATGTTTTCGCTGGCCGACTTATCTTCAATCCCAACGAGGGAAAATTCATTTTGTACTTCTTCCATGTTCTCCCCCTACTTCAACCGAACTCGTGGATCAACGATTGCCGTCAAAATATCGGTAATCAAGATGCAGATCATCAACATCGCTGCATAAACAATAGTGGTACCCATAATAACCGGATAATCCTTTGTCGGAATTGAGGAAACAAACTGTTGCCCAATTCCAGGAATTGAAAAGATGTTTTCAACCAAAGTTGATCCAGTCAACAGGTTAGCAACCATTGGACCAATCAGCGTCAAAATCGGAATCATCGAGTTTCGATAAGCATGCTTACGAATTAATTGTGTCCCAGTCAATCCTTTGGCTCGAGCCAATTGGATATAATCCGAATGCAAAACATCAATCATTTCGGAACGAACAAATCGCGTGGTCGTTGCCGCGGGGCCAACGGCCAAAGCCAAAGTTGGCAAAATTGTTTCGGAGAAGCTATCACCCCAACCAGAAACTGGCAACCAACCTAGGTTATAACCAAAGACGTAAAGCAAGACAATGGCTAAGATAAAGGAAGGAATCGAGATTCCCAAAGTGGAAATAATTCCCAAGAAACCATCCATCTTCTTGTTTTGGTTCTTAGCAGAAACTGCCCCAAACCAAAGGCCAAGCAAGATTCCAACAACCAAGGCTTGCAAACCAAGTTGCGCAGAAACTGGCAATCGTTGTCCAATCAACATTGTAACCGACTGATTTTGATACTGATAAGACGTTCCAAGATCACCATGCAACAGATTCACAAGGTAATCAAAGTACTGAACAACGATAGGCTTATCCAAACCATACGTTTCGTTCAATTGGGCAATTGCCGAAGCCGACAAGTGCGGATTATTATACGGTGTTCCTGGCAAAATCTGCATTAAGAAGAATGTGGCAGTAACCACAATCCACAATGTGACTAGCAGGATTAACACTCGTTTTAAAATGTATTTGGCCATTTTAATGACTCTCCTAGCGCTATAGCGAAGTTATCGTTGCCGATTTAAACTAATTTAATACCGTCTTTTTTTAGAAAGACACGCTTCACATCAAAGGCAGGTCACATAAAGGGTGTCCATTATGATACGGGACGTCTCTCTCAATGACCTGCCTAGTGTATTCAACTTGAATGAATTTTAAATAGCATTACTTGCGATGTGCGTATGTCAAATCCAATGCCAATCCGGCAGGATTTGTCACAACACCCTTGACGTTTGAACGTTGCAAAGCATCACCCTTCCATGAGTACAATGGGTTAATGTTTGCATCACTCATCAATGCTGCTTCTGCTGCCTTCCAGTCAGCGTCACGAGCAGATGGGTTGTTAGCGTCTTGGCCTTCGGCCTTGGCTACAGCGTCAGTATATGCTTGGTTCTTAAATTGACCGAAGTTCATACCAGTGTCTGGTGCCTTAAACATATCGTAGAAGGTTGAACCGTCTTGGTAATCACCAGTCCAATTTGTTGCCATAATATCAAAGTTTCCGTTGTTAGCATCTTGCAAACGTTGCTTGAATGGCACAATCTTCTCAGTGATTGAGATTTGGTCACCAAACGTTGATTCGTAAGCTTGCTTCAAGTAATCAACGGTGCTCTTAGCAATTGGGCTATCAGCATCCGTTTCAAGGGTAACACTCATCTTACCCTTGTTAACTTCCTTGATTCCTTCAGCAAAGAGTTGCTTTGCCTTTTCCTTATCGTAAGTGTAACCAGGAGCAACGTAAGTTGACAAATCTTCACCGTTAGCAGCCTTAACCAAATTATTTGAAACCAAACTCTTAGCGGCATCACGTGCACCACCAGTTGCTTGAGATGCCAAATCCTTACGGTTAGTTGCCAAGTTCAAGGCTTCGCGAATCTTTTCGTTTGCCAAGAATGGGTTCTTAGCTTCGTTATAAACAAGATAAGTTGATGCAGCCAAAGCAGAAGACTTAACATCCTTATTGTTCTTGTTAGCTGCATACATTTCTGCAGAATTAGTAATAGCAGCACGATCAAGCTTACCCTGCTTGTACATCTTAATAGCTGTTTCAGGGTTCTTAATAACTTGCCAGTTAACTGTCTTAGTCTTAACGTTCTTAGCATCCCAGTAATCTGGGTTCTTAACCATCTTGAACTTGTTGTTCGTTCCGTTCCAGTCCTCTAACTTGTAAGGACCTGAGTAAATCTGAGTCTTAGAAGAAGTTCCATACTTTGAACCTTGTTCCTTAACAAAGGATTCCTTCTGCGGTGCAAACTGAGCAAAACTCAACAGGTACTTGAATTGTGCCATTGGCTTTTCCAAAGTGAAAGTCAAAGTATTGCCATCGGCCTTAACACCCAAATCAGAAACTGGCTTCTTACCAGCCACGATGTCATCAGCATTCTTCACACCTGATGTCAGGTATGAATATTGTGAGGCAGTCTTTGGATCAGCAATTCGCTGCCAAGTATAAACAAAGTCCTTGGCAGTCAACGAAGAGCCGTCAGACCACTTCAAACCTGAACGCAACTGAACGGTATAAGTCAAACCGTCTGATGAGACGCTGTATGACTTAGCCAAATCAGGAACTGGGTTACCCTTTGCGTTCACACGCAACAAGTTTGATTCCGTGTTTCCCAAAATCGTATTTGAGTTTACATCAGTACTCTTTGAAATATCCAACGTTTGAATTTCAGCTGCTAATCCGTAGTTCAAAGTTGATTTATCGTCTGCAGGGCTTGTGCCCCACCAGCCTGCAGCTCGAGATCCCCCAACTGCGGCCAAAACAACGACTGCCGCAACAGTCCATTTCTGCCATCGTTTCATGATGCTTCCTCCTCGGTACAACTTAATGTTTGTTTAATCTTATCAGACAAACACACCGTTTTCAAATAATTTTTTAATAAAAACGATTATTTTGTTGCTTCGAGGCTTATTTTACCGCTTAAAATGCTCATTTTGCCTGTATTTGTTATTTTTCCTAACATCAAAAAAAGAATGATTTTGTTAACAAAATCATCCTTTTGGTGTTTATTATTCACTTTTATCTGCTTTATTCCGGATTTTCCTTGTAGGACAAAGCGGCCACATTCAAAGTTTGGTCAGCTAAATCCTTCGTAAAGGAAACTTCGTGGGAAACGATAATGGCATTACCAGGGAATGCCTTAATCGCCTTATACAAAGCTTGTTTCGTTTCTTCATCCAAGTGATTCGTCGGCTCATCGAGGATTAAGAAGTTCGAAGGCTTCATTTCCATAATGGCCAGCTTAACCTTCGTCTGCTCCCCTCCGGAAAGCTGGAACAACGGCTTTTGCGCATTTTCGGCATTAATGCCGGCTCCTGCCAATCGTTGCCGCAATTCCTTTGGCAAAATCGTTGGGAAGAGGTCCTGCATCGCCTGCAATGGCGTCTGCTGGTCGTTATCCCAGTCCAAGTCCTGGTCAAAATAATTAACTACGGCTGACGGTGAAAATTCCACCTGACCGCCAAGAGAAGGAATTTCACCCAAAATCGACTTGATCAACGTTGACTTTCCTGCCCCGTTGAAACCAGCGAAGACAATCTTCTTTTCCGTTGTCAACGAGAATGACACGGGTTCCAAAATTGCCTGGTCATACCCAACTGACAAATCAGTCACGGTCAAAGCGGCCGCCGACTGGGAGTTGACGTATGGGAAATTAAACTTAGCCTTCAGGTTTTCTGAAGGTGGATCAACCTTATCCATCCGGGCCAGCATTTTTTCACGTGACTTCGCCTGCTTTGAGGTTGATGCCCGCGCCTTGTTTTTGGCAATAAACTTTTCAGCCTTAGCAATCTCAACCTGTTGCTTCTCGTACTGACGCATCTGCTGCTCAGAGCGTTCTTCCTTTTGGCGCATCGCCTTTTGGAAAGAACCACGATACTTGGTAATCTTACCAAAGGAAACATCAGCAATCGCGTTGGTCACCTTATCCAAGAAATCAAAATCGTGCGAAATAATCATGGCTGCGCCTTCAAAGCCCTGCAAAAAGCCTTCCAACCATTCGATATGTGAAACATCCAAATAGTTGGTGGGCTCATCAAGGATAATGACATCGTCATTTTCCAAGAGCAACTTGGCCAAAATAACCTTAGCACGCTGACCACCGGACATATGTTCCAGTTCGCGGTCACGACCGATGGCTTCCAAGCCCAAACCGGAAATAACCCGTTCGATTTCGGTATCGACGTCGTAAAAACCAGCAGCGTCCAGTTCCTCTTGCAAGCGTCCTGCTCGTTCAAGTAGCTTATCATCGGCGGTAGCGGCGTACTTTTCGTACAATTCCGTTGCGCGATCCTGCTTATCATAGAGGTCCTTGTAGGCCGTATGCAAGAAATCAACCAGGGTCATCCCCTCTGGAATTTCTGCATACTGGTCCAAGTAGCCAATTTTCAGGTTTTTCGCCCAATCAATTCGACCCGACAGTGGCAATACTTGCCCCGTCAAAATCCGAATCAAAGTTGACTTACCAGCCCCGTTTTGACCGACAATCCCCATGTGTTCACCGGCTTGCAATTCCAAGTCAGCATCGTCATATAATGTTTTTTCTGCGTAGGCCATTGAGAGCCCACTTACTTCTAATAATGCCATAAGATTTAGTTTACCACACTTTGCCATTACAAGCATGGCCAAGGCCCCCTCTTTGGGCTATACTGGATAAAAGAACATAACAAATCACTATTCCTTGTTATTATAACGCGAACCTGTTTCTTGGAGAATCAAAGTAAATGAAAGCTCGTAAACTTAACTATAAAGAAATTCCCGCACAAGACCCCAACCGTGCCTTTCGTTTTTGGCGCGACGTCTTCGACCTTCCTCAAAGCGGGGCCCAAACGGACCGTATCTTAGTTGTTGACCATGAAGATCTCACTTTTATTCAGGGCCAACCTAAAGCTGATTTTGAACTCTTGGTCCGTGACCATCTATCGGAGTTAAAAAAACACCTAGCCAATAATTTTGTTGTCATCGAAAAAGAAGAAGAACGTTTTAACAATAAAGTTGCGGTGACAGTTAAGGATTCCGAGGGTAACACCGTAGTCATTGAGGCTAACGCCTGATGTAGCATCAATAAGCTCACTAAAAAAATATTGAAAATATCTATTTATTTTTGCCAAAAAGCTTGCCCAACTGTCATAACCATGGTATACTATTTTTTGTTGTTTAAGACAACTCCATGGTTAGTTAGCTCAGTTGGTAGAGCAACGGACTCTTAATCCGTGGGTCCAGGGTTCGAGCCCCTGACTGACCACTACAGTAATCCTTGAGGAATTCCTCAAGGATTTTTTTATGACTTAAAAATCAGTTACTCAGACACCAAAAAAGCTAATGACACCAGAAAAGGTGTCATTAGCTTTTTTAATTACTTATACTTGTCGGTAAACATAATAAGCAAGGCTACCGCCATTGGCGTTCGCCGTGTAATTATAGGCTGCATCGTAATTCCATTCCTGAACAGCCGTACCCGTTTGACCACCCGTTACGTAATTAACGGAAATGGCACGGGCATTTGGATCATTAGAAACAATAATTTGAACGTGACCGGCAGATCCGCCTGAGGCACCCTGCTGACCCCAAATCACGATATCACCACGCTGCGCGTCCCATGGCGTATTCGTTGAAATCAGTTGATAACCATTTTGTTCCAAATAACCATGCAAAGAGTCCGTGTTGTACAGGTAAGCAGGCTTGGATGCGCCCGCCTCATACAAGGCTTCCGTCATCGCACCAGAACAATCAGCCGTGCCATCGGCACCATCACGTGATCCCGTCATTGAATAGGTTAACTTGCCTTGGTGGTCATAGAACCAATTGATGACTTGTTCCGTATTAACCTTATTCGTAGTGGCCGTTGGTTGAGCTGCCGCACTGGTTGAAGCCGGTGCTTGCGAGGCAGGTGCCTGTGAAGCTGGCACCTCGGAAACAACGGTCTGAGAAGTTGAAGCTTGAGAAGCTGGTGCCTCGGAAACAGCGGTCTGAGAAGCCGGTGCCTGTGAAGCTGGTGCCTCGGAAACAACGGTCTGAGAAGCTGAAGCTTGGGAAGCCGGTGCCTCAGAAGCAACGGTCTGTGAGGCCGGTACTTGCGATGCAGCTGACTCTGAGCTAGCAGCTTCAGAAGCTGCTGTCTGTGAACCCGCTACCTGTGAAGTGGCTGCTTGCGAATTTCCACCCCGCGAAGCAACAGTCTGTGAACCTGCCGTTTGTGAAGAAACCGACTGCGAAGCAGCTGCCTGGGCTTGACTCAAAGACTGCGTCTGCGAGTTCAAATCAGCCGTTTGCGATCCGGTTACTTGCGTGGCACTTTGGCCTAACAGATTGGCTTGGTTAGTACTTACCTGTTGTGAATCTGAAACGGAAAACTTCTGACTAGTCTGAGCCTGATTTGCACTTACGGCCGCTGACTGTGAGCTAGTCACTGACAAAGATTGGCTTTCAGCAACAGACTGGGCCGCAGCGGTAGCCGCAGTTTGGCTACCTGTTTGACTATTACTTTGGCTTTGCGCTTGCGAGTTTACCTGTGAATCGGCAGCTACCTGAGCCGCATCAACAGTTGGTGCGCCCTTTTGCATCAAAACCAAATTAGACTGATCAGTTTGACCTTGGCTAGTCTGAACAACCCCAGAAGACACCAAGGCACCAGTACTTTTCAACTTTTGAATAACTTGTGCTTGGTCACCGAGACGATAACCCGAAATCAGCAATCCTTGGTCATCCAAACCTAACTGTTGTGCTGCTTGGTCGGTACTAAGACCATAGGCCTGTGCAATGACCTCTAACGTATCACCCCACTGTGCGGCATAACCATGAATATTGTTTTCTTGGCCCTGCTTTGCAACGGCGGCCTTTACTTGGTCAAGCGAATTTGCTTGCCACTGACTTTGCTGACCCGCCTGAACCTGAGTTTGTCCCTGAACTTGATCAGCACTAGCTGTCTGATTTTGGTTCAACACAGCGGCTCCAAAAACTGCACCCGTCGCCGCTAATGTCGTTGCACCAGCCGTAAACATTAATCGATGCCTGGGGGTTACGTCCTGTTTGTTGTCCGTCATATTGATTACCTCCACTTTTCTTTGTTTCAATATTTTGTGCATAGCAAACTAAATTAAATATAGTCATCCCGCAACTTCTTTGGAATAGCTTTACAATCAATCTCTGTTTAACAAAGAATGGAAAGAAAAAACTAACCCGAGCAAGATTAATAAAGTTAACTACGCAATAAACCCTCTCTCGATTTATTTTACAACATTTAATTCTATAAATGTTACAAAATCAGGTCGAAAATGGCAATACGGCTTTCTATTTTAAAATGATTTCAAACATTTCCTACATCGACCAAAATAAAAAGTGCTTATTGTCTCATCTGTTCACCACTTCTTTGGTACAAAACAGCATGATTCATCAACACTTTCTTTTACAAATTCATTGAAGAGGAATGGCCAGGACCACCCCGGTCAGGATCAATGGCAGCAATCGCTGCATTGACCGCCGCCGGTGCTTGACCAAAGCCAGTCGCAATTAAATCAACATGATTAGGGTAAGACGAAGCATCCCCAATAGCAAAGAGACCAGGCTGCTTGGTCCTAATTTGATCAGTCACAACGATTCCGGCTGAGTCCCAATCGAGGTCAACCTGCCAACCGGTATCGGCCTGCCCCTTTGTTAAGAAGCCATACTGAACAAGGAGGTTATCCACAACTAACTTTTCCTGCTGGTCCTTATCTTTGACGTGTTGCAGAGTCAATTCTAGTCTTCCATCGGCCGTTTTTTGCGCGCTTTCAACCTTTTTGGGCGTCTTCTTAATCACCTGTGTTTTCTCCAAGGCCAGCACCGCTTGCTCCAGTGCCCGGAATTGGTCCCGGCGGTGAATCAAGTAAGTTTTCTTAGCAATCGAGTCTAGTTGTTCTGCTAAATCAACCGCTGAATCGCCACCACCAAGAACTGCCACTTCCTGATTTTGATAAAAAGAGAGGTCCGGAGCAAAATAAGACAAGCCATGGTCTTCCAATTCGGCCTCGTTATTGATTTGCAATCGACGGGGCTCAAAGGCGCCCTTACCGGTTGCCAAAATCACTGACCGACCGGTCACACTCGTTTGCTCGTCATCATTAATTGTCAACTGCCAGTTTTCACCATCACGGACAATATCCGTTACTTTAGCCTCCGTTTGCACGTCAACCGGGAACTTGGCCAACTGTTCCTTGAGGCGCTCAATCAATTCACGGCCAGAAGCACCAGGAAGGCCTGCAACGTCCCAAATCTTTTTATCGGGGTAAAGCGTTTGCACCTGGCCACCAAGGTCCGTCAACGCTTCTAATAAGAGCACCTTGGTATTACGCAAGCCAGCATAAAAGGCAGCAAAGAGGCCCACCGGACCACCACCAACAATGATAATATCGTACGTTTTTTCCATTTTGATTCGCTTTCTTCGTGTTTTACTTAACAATTTTGCTATAATAAAGTGTACCCAAATTAAAGGAGAATGCGCAATGTCTCGCAAAAAAATGATTTTAGATCTCGACACTGGTATCGATGATGCCTTGGCCCTGGCTTACGCCATCGGTCATGATGACATCGATTTGATTGGGATTATTGCCACCTATGGTAATGCCCTAACCAATGTCACGGCCAAGAATTCACTTGACCTCTTAGACCTCTTAGGCGCCCATGACGTTCCCGTTTTCATTGGTGAGTCACATTCATCGACCACCACTGATTTCACCGTCATGCCAATCTCACAAGCTATTCACGGCCAAAACGGTATCGGTGATGTCGAAGTGGCAGCCTCAACGCGTTCCGTTGACAGCCAAAATGGTATCGACTTCTTAATTGAAGCTGCTCACCAGTACAAAGACGAACTGATTTACTTGCCAACTGGTCCCTTGACGAACTTGGCTAAGGCTCTTGAAAAGGACCCAAGCATTGCCAAGTTAATCGGCCAAACGACTTTGATGGGTGGTGCCTTGACGGTTCCCGGCAACGTGACACCGTTTACGGAAGCCAACATCCACCAAGACCCCGAAGCCGCCGACTATGTTTTTAAAAATCAGGAAAACCTCACTATGGTTGGCCTCGATGTCACTCTACGGACCCTTCTAACAAAGAAGCATACGCAAGAATGGCGTGACCTCGGCACAACTGCTGGTCAAAACTACGCCGACATCATGGACTACTACATCGATGCTTATTATAACTTAGATATCGATAAAAAAGGAGCCGCCCTCCACGATCCACTCGCCGTGGCGGTTGCTGTTGACCCAAGCTACGTCACCACATTGGACTTAAACATGCAGGTCACTTATGACCAAGAATCAGGTGACTACGGCCGCACAATTGGCGACAAGGCCAAGCTTTTGGAACCAACGATTTCAAAAGCTGCCGTCCTAGTTGATCAAGACCGTTTTGTCTCTGATTTTCAGCAGATGATGCTCAAGGTTCTTGCCTAACATTTTCTTACTAAACAAAAAGACTTAACCAGTGACAGGCTTAGCAGCCACTTGGTTAAGTCTTTTTTGCTGTTATTTTGACTGGTTCAGGTTGTTTGGGGGCAGGAACCGCATTTAGTCCAGTAACTCCCAATCTGCTTTTTAATCTTTGTCAGCAGCCAATTCTGCTAATTTTTGGTCAACGAGAGCCAAAACCTTTTCCTCCGCAGCGGCATCTTCTACGAAGTTAAGTTCATCACCATTAATTTGAAGCTTTGGTGAGCGGTCATACTGGTCAAACCAAGCATCATAACGGGCATTTAAGTCCGCATAGTATTGGTACAAGTCTGGGTCCTGTTCAATCTGTTCGTAAGGACGACCGCGCTTCTTAATTCGAGCCAGCATTGTATCCAAAGATACGCGAACATGGATTAATAAGTCTGGTGTCTTCGTCTTGTTTTCTTCTGACACTTCTTCCAAGACGTTATTAACCAAATCCTTATAAATATCAACTTCGGTCTGCGTTGCTCGGCCCAAATCAGCATTAAGCTGGAAGAGCAAGGCATCTTCAAAGATTGACCGATCCAAGACCGCATTCTTCTCTTGTTGCGCTTCGTGAATTTGGTCCAAACGGGTATTCAAAAAGTAAATTTGGAGCAAAAAGCTGTATTTCTTGGGATCCTGATAAAAAAGTGGCAAAATTGGGTTATTATCCACACTCTCATAGTAGGCCTGACCACCCAAATGCTTTGCTAAAATCTCTGTTAAACTGGTCTTTCCAGCACCAATTGTCCCGGCTAATACAATCATATGTTCATCGTTCTCCTCATTTATCGCTTTTTTAAGTATAGCAAAATCCCAACAGCAATTCCGCCTTCGTCGTCAACTTTTAACATAAAAAAAATCGACCAACATTTTGGTCGATTTTTGTTTTGAAACGGATAAGTGTCAGACATCTTAGGACTGCAAAGTCTGATTTAACTTGAGGGTAACCGTCTTCTTCTCAGTACCACGGTAGTAAGTCAAAGTTGTCTTGTCGCCAACCTTATGCGTGTAGAGCTGTTCACGCAAATCAGCCTGATTGGCTACTGTCTTACCGTCAATCCCAACAATAACGTCATACTTCTTCAGACCCGCCTTATCGGCCGGTGAGCCGCTGTTGACCTTATAAAGAACCACACCACCGTTAACGGTGTTTGGAATCTTCAGCGTTGACTGCTGCTCATTAACGGGAACTTGCGACAAATTAATCATCTGGATTCCAAGAGCCGGCCTTGTTACCTTGCCATCCTTGACCAGCTTATTAACAATATCAACCACCTGATCAGAAGGAATGGCAAAACCAATGCCTTCAACTGCCGTGCCGTTTGATGACGATGACAACTTCATCGAGTTAATCCCAACTACTTGTCCCGCTAAGTTAATCAAAGGACCACCTGAGTTTCCGGGATTAATAGCGGCATCGGTTTGAATAACCGTTGAACCACCATAATTTTGGCCAGAATCATCATCAGCTTGAACCAAACGCTTCGTGGCCGAGATAATTCCTTCCGTCACAGAGGAAGCGTACTGTGAACCAAGTGGGGATCCAATAGCCAGTACTTGTTGACCAACGGAGATCTTAGCAGAATCACCAAAGGAAGCGGTTGAAATCGTTGACGAGTCGGTAATTTTCAAGACGGCCAAATCAGTCAGGGCATCCTTACCGACCAGCTCCGCTGTCACCGTCTTATTATCGTTGGTAATCACCTGAAGCTTATCAGCACCGTCAATAACGTGATTGTTGGTCACAATAAAAGCTGAGCCTTCGGCCTTCTTATAGACGAAACCAGACCCTTCCGATGATTCATTATAAGTGTTGCCACTCTTTTTAAAGTTAATGACTGAGACAACGGAGTTGGCCACCTTGTTGTAAGCATTAGTGGCCGTGTCCTTGGATGTCATCGTTTTCGTCGCAATTGCCTTTGTCCGAACCGGGCTGTGCGTCACTTGATAATTTTGATAAATTTCTTGTCCAGCTAAAACAGCCCCACCACCAATTACACCGGCTAGGGCTCCAGCCAAAATTAAATTCGTTAGGTTCTTTTGCATGGTCGTCTCCAAAATTTGTTAACGCTACTATACCTGAGTGAAATTAAGCAGAAATTAAGGTCACGAAAGTCTTAATCCTCATCCCACTGTTTTTCAGTCGATAACAAATCGTCTTGCACATAATTCAGAGTCATCTTAAAAGTTGAGCCTTCATTTTCTTTGGATTCGACCCAGATGTGGCCATTAAACTTTTCGATGACTTCCTTAGAAATTGCCAAGCCCAGTCCAGTTCCACCTTGAGCCCGTGACCGCGACTTATCAACACGGAAGAAGCGGTTAAAGACCTTCTCCTGATCAGCTGCTGGAATACCCAGTCCTTGGTCTTTGATGCTAATCAACGCCTTATCTCCTGATTTTTCAAGGGAAACCGTGATTGTGCCACCATCAGGCGAATACTTAATGGCATTGTTCATCAAATTATCAATGACCTGGGTCATCTTATCGTGGTCAATATCAACCCAGAATTCTTGGTCGGTTGGGATGTGACGAACAATCTTAATCTTCCGATCCAAATTTAAGTCCTTTGACGGTGACAACAAGATCATATCAAAGCGATCCAAAATGAAATTCAACATGGTATTCAGCTGAACCAGCTCCGTCTTCACTTCCATCGTCCCCTGGTCCATCCGCGACAGCTCGAGCAAATCAGATACCATTCGCGACATCCGGTCCGTTTCATTTTGAATCACTGTCAAAAATTCGCCAAGAATCTTTGGATCTTCCTTGGCGCCTTCCTGCAACGATTCCACATAAGATGCAACCGTTGTCAATGGTGTTCGTAATTCGTGGGAGACATTTGAAACGAAGTCACGACGGTCCTGGTCAATCTTCTTTTGCTCCGTAATATCATGCAAAATCAGGACCATCGCATTAATCAAGCCCGATGGGTTCTTAATCAAAGAAACCCGGACTTCAATAATCCGCTGACCAACATCGACCGTCATTGCCCGTTGCTGTTTAATCAGGTCACGAACACTTTGATATTCAGGAAGGTCCAGTAAATCAAAAACCTGCTGACCCAGCGCTGCTTGTTCGCTAACACCAAGCAACTTGGTTGCTGCCTGGTTAATAATCGTTAACTGACCGTTCGCATTCGTCAGCAAAACCCCATCAGCCATGTGATGGAGAACCGAATGAAGGCGGTTACGTTCATTACTAATGATTTCGGTTGATTCCGCAATCCGGTTAGAAAGTGTATTAACCGAATGGGCCAATTGCGAAATTTCATCCGAACCGGAAATCGTGTTAACCATCGAATAATCACCAGCCGCAATCCGCGCTGTCTGTTTATTGATGATTTCAATTGGTCGTGTCAATGTCCGAGAAAGGATAAAGGCCAAATAGACCGAAGCTACTAACGTTAGCAAGCCGGCCAGCAAGAACAAGACCAAAATCTGACGAGCGTTGGCATAGACCTTAGCGAGACTGGCATAGACAACGACTACCCCAACAGGCTTTTCACCTGATTTACTTGGAACATTTGTTCCATTAGCATAAAGTTGCCGGGTCACTACCGCCTGCTGACCATTGCCTTGCTCACGGTCTTGAGTCCGGATTTTAAGGTAAGAATTACCGCCATCCAAAGCAATTTCACTGTTGGAATCAATTGCTTTTGGCAACAAAGACTTCTTTGTCGACTGACTGGAAACGACCTTACCAGACTTGTCGTAAACCAGGACATTTTCGACCAGGTTTGGATCAAAGTCCTTCACGGCCGTGTCCATTTTTGACCGGTTGATATTACCGGTCCCGGTATCCAGACCTTCTACAATTTTCTTCGTCACATAGGTCGGCATCGTCAGCTCCGCCTCACTGGCAATCAAATCATGTTGCTCAATTTGATGGACGAAAAAAACACCAAAGGACTCTAAAATGACAATTAAAAAAAGGACAAACACAAACGTTATTCGGAATCGAATCGATTGTAAGAGTTTAACAATGACTTTCATAATTCCTGACAACGAGTGCCCGTCCCTTCATAGTTTTTATTTATTTTGGTTCTTACCTGATGAAAGATAATAACCAACACCACGTCGTGTTCCCAACCAAACAGGGTGTGATGGTACATCTTCAATCTTTTCACGTAAACGACGAACCGTTACATCAACCGCACGAACATCGCCAAAGTAATCGTAACCCCAAACTTGGCGAAGCAAGTTTTCACGATTCATAACCTGACCAATATGCTGTGCCATATATGAAAGCAGTTCAAATTCACGGTGTGTCAATTCAAGGTCGACACCGTCTTTTGTCACCATGTAGGTCTTGGTATGAATAACCAAGTTACCCAACTGAATATCTTCCTGGTTAACCGCTGGATCATCAGACCGACTTGGTGTGTGGCGGTTACGTAAGTTCGCCTTCACTCGGGCAACCAATTCACGGTTTGAGAATGGCTTGGTGATATAATCATCTGCCCCCATTTCCAAACCAATGACTTTATCAATTTCAGAATCCTTCGCCGTCACCATGATAACTGGCGTCTTATCCTTGGCCCGAATTTGGCGCAATACTTCAATCCCTTCAACTTCGGGGAGCATTTGATCCAACAATACCAAATCAGGATTTTCTGACTTGTACAATTCCAATGCTTCGGCTCCGTCACTGGCCGTCACGACCTCGTAACCCTCTTTGACCAAGTTGAACTTGATGATATCCGAAATTGGCTTTTCGTCATCAACCACTAAAATTTTATACATAAGCGTCTCCAATTAAAACATTTTTCATTCGTTATTGTAACATAAAAAATTGGCCTTTCAGCCAATTTACGAATAATCTTCACAAAAAAAGACCACTTTTAGCATTTCAGCCAAAAGATTGTCTCTTATTAATTGCTTTATTTAACTCGCAACATCTTAGTCTTCTTGCGAACTACGACGTCGGAAACGATGCTTAAACATTGGACTAATTGCTTCATTCAATGAAACTCGACGAATGGCTTCGCCAATCAGTTCACCAACAGAGACAATTTCCAACTTATCAAACTTCTTTGAGTCTGGCAAGTTAATGGAATCCGTCACAATCACCTTGGTAAAGACGGAATTTTGCAAACGCTCCAAAGCTGGGCCTGAGAAGACAGCATGTGATGCGGCGACATAAACTTCCTTCGCACCGTGTTCCAAAACCAATTGGGCACCCTGCGTAATCGTTCCGGCCGTATCAATCATGTCATCGACCATAATGGCCGTTTTACCAGCAACATCACCAACGATTGAACCAACCTCTGCCACGTTTGGCTTCGGACGGCGCTTGTCAATTACGGCAACTGGTGCTTCTAAACCAAGCATGTTGTTCAAGTTGCGGGCACGCGTCATTCCACCATGATCGGGTGAGACAACAACGGCATTTTCCTTGTCAGCAATGCCCGTTTCAATCAAGTAATCGGCCAAAAGTGGGGCACCTTGCAAGTGATCCATTGGTAGGTCGAAGAACCCTTGAATTTGAGCAGCGTGCAAGTCCAAAGCCATCACACGGGTGGCCCCAGCACGTTCAATCATATTTGCAACCAACTTGGCCGTGATTGGCTCACGTGAACGAGCCTTCCGGTCTTGACGTGCATAACCATAGTAAGGTAAGACCACGTTAATTTGGTCAGCTGACGCCCGCTTCAAGGCATCAATCATAATCAACAATTCCATCAGATTATCGTTAACCGGTTGGGATGTTGATTGAATGACGAAGACATCTGCGCCACGGACAGATTCTTCAATGTTAATTTGCACTTCACCATCGGCAAAGCGCTTCACCGAAATGTCGCTTAATGGCACACCGA
Organism: Fructobacillus evanidus; assembly: GCF_963580165.1. Lineage (NCBI taxonomy): Bacteria > Bacillati > Bacillota > Bacilli > Lactobacillales > Lactobacillaceae > Fructobacillus > Fructobacillus evanidus. Next base: position 15,320 of record NZ_CAUZLM010000010.1, on the reverse strand, counting down.
CTTCAGCAGCAATTTTTTCTGCTAAGGGGTGGTTCGATGAGAGAGAAAAGAGTTTTAGGTTTGACTTAGTCATTTTTGCTACTCCAGATTAAAGAACAACGATTTCTTATATATTATAACAATAAAACCAGGGTAACTGGGCAAAAAAAGCGACTGATTTTATCATCGTCGCTTGTAATTTTAAGTTACTGATATGTTGTTGATTATTAATCGGCCAAAATAAAGCGTTCGATGGCTTTTGCAACACCATCGTGGTTATTATCCGTTGTTTCCTGGTTGGCAATGGCCTTAATTGAAGGCACCGCATTTCCCATGGCGACACCAATACCGGCAGCCTCAATCATCGTATGATCGTTTTCCTGGTCACCAATCGCCATTGTTTCTGACTGGTCAATGCCCAATTCCTTTGCTAAAGCCAACAGAGCTTGACCCTTCGAAGCAGCCGTATTCATAAATTCAAGATTATTAGGGGTTGAACGGACCACATTGGCTTCTTGCTTCAACTCTGCCGGTACCTTTGCCTGGATACTATCCATAAAGGCCTCATCGCCAATGGCAATGGCCTTCACAAAAGAAGTCTCCTTCAACTCTGAAACTTCGTCTTTAATGGTCAACGGAAGGCTGACGACAAAGTTTTCTTGGCTGGCAAAGATATTCACATTCGTCATCACCGTATAGGCGTCTGAGTCCGATTCAACCTGGATATAGGTATTGTTATCCGCCGCAAATTGTTGGGCCTTTAAAAAAGTGGTCCACGTCAAAGCAGCTCGATGAAGGGTCTTTTGTCCATCTGTTGTTTGAACCAAACCACCATTATGCGTAATCACATAATGGTCCTCACCCAAGAGATCTAATTCATTCAAAATCTTCTTAACGCCTGTTTCTGGTCGCCCAGTGGTAATCACCACATGAACGCCCTGTGCCGTCGCCTTTTGGATAGCACTTTTTACCGCCGGTGTAATTTCGCGATTATCATTATAAAGCGTGCCGTCAATATCAATCGAAACAAGTTTAATTGCTTGCATAAAATTAGCCCCTTTTCAAGATTATGTCAATTATAGCAAAGTTTAGTTAGACTTTGCCGATAAATGAGTATAAAAAAAGAACCGCCGAGGCGATTCTTTCAAGTGTTAATAGCTTACTTCAAAGCAGACCATTGCCACTTAGTAAATTCTTCGATATCGCGACCTTCTTCACGGGTCACCTTCATGTGCTTTGCCAAGATGTCATCCATCTTAGTGATGAATGTGTCAGCAGCAGCTTGATCAACTGCACCACGGTCTGCAAGGACAGCAACAGCTTCCTTAGCTTGGTGGAAACGATCAAGGTGTGAGTAAACACGCATATCGTAAGTAGTTGTGATGTCACCATCTTCACGGTATCCGTGAACAAAGACGTCACCGCGGAACTTACGCTCGAAGAAGAATGATTCAACCAAGTCTTCGTATCCGTGGAATCCGAAGATAACTGGTGTATCAGCTTGGAAGAACTTGTTGAATTCATCATCTGACAATTCACGTTCGTCGTTACCAGCTGATTCTGACTTCTTCTGCAAACGAAGCAATTCAACAACGTTTACATAGCGGAACTTAACTTCAGGGAATTCCTGGTTAACCAACCACAATGCGGCCAAAGTTTCGATTGTTGGTTCTGTACCAGCAGAAGCAAATGTGATGTCCACATCAGCTGATGGTGCAGTAGATGCCCAATCAATAACCTTCAAACCATCAGTAGCCAACACTTCAGCTTCAGCAGCTGAGAACCACTGTTGACGTGGTTGCTTTGAGATAACCATGTGGTTAACCTTTGAGTGTTCGCTAAAGGCACGTTCCATCACTGCCAAAGCTGAGTTTCCATCAGCTGGCAAGTATTGACGGATGAAGTCTGACTTCTTTTCGGCCAAGTGAGTCAACATACCAGGATCCTGGTGAGTGTAACCGTTGTGGTCCTGCTGGAAGGCAGTAGAAGTAGAAATCAAGTTCAATGATGGGTAGTCATTACGCCATGCTTGTTCTGAAGCGTGACGCAACCACTTGAAGTGCTGAGTAATCATTGAATCCACAACGCGCAAGAATGATTCGTATGAAGCGAAGATTCCAACACGACCAGTCAAAGTATAACCTTCAAGCCAACCTTCAGCTTGGTGCTCTGACAATTGAGCATCCAAGATACGGCCTTCTGGTGCTTCGTATTGGTCGTTAGGGTTCTTAACTTCTTCCATCCATTGACGGTTAGTAGTATCAAACAATGACCACAAACGGTTTGACATCGTTTCATCAGGACCAAAGACACGGAATGACTTAGGGTTCATTTGCATTACCTTTTCAAGGTAGTTTGACAAAGTGAACATGTCCATGTTGCGGTTACCATCTGGCAAGATAGTTCCACGGTTGTCAGCGTTGATGTCGTTTACATAATCGCGCCAGTCTGGCAAGTCAAGATCCTTAAGATCTTCACCGCGCTTACGACCACCGTTAGCGATTGGGTTAGCTGACATACGCTTGTCGCCCTTAGGAGCGATAGCCTTCAATTCATCCTTCAATGAACCATCAGCGTTAAACAATTCTTCAGGCTTGTATGAGTTCATCCATTCTTCGAATTGTGGTAATGTGTCCAACTTTCCTTGTGCCAAAGGCAATGGAACTTGGTGGGCACGGAATGAGTTTTCGATTGGCATTCCAGCTTGGTCATGGGTAGGTCCACCCCAACCCTTTGGCAAGCGAGCAATAATCACTGGCCATGCAGGAATTGTACCATCTTCATACTTACCGTTTTCACGAGCATCCTTTTGGATAGCTTGGATGTCTTCAATAGCAGTATCGAAGATATCAGCAGCCTTTTCGTGGTAAGTCATGTAGTCATGGATGTCATCGTTTTCGATGAAACGAGCTGAGTAACCAAGACCTGCAAAGAAGTTCTTGATTTCTTCATCTGACATACGTGAGAAGACAGTTGGGTTTGAAATCTTAAATCCGTTCAAATCCAAGATTGGCAAAACAGCACCATCGTTCTTGGCGTTCAAGAACTTAATTGAGTGCCATGAAGTCATTGATGGACCAGTTTCGGCTTCCCCATCACCAACAACGGCAAAAGCGATTTGGTCAGGGTTGTCCAAAACGGCACCGAATGCGTGTGACAATGAGTAACCCAATTCTCCACCTTCATGCAATGAACCTGGAGTTTGGGCAGTCATGTGTGAACCAATTCCACCTGGGAATGAGAAGCGCTTGAACAAAGTTGACATACCCTTCAAGTCTTGAGTAACTTCTGGGTAATCAGCAGTATATTCACCATCAAGGTAAGCGTTCGTAACCATGACTTGGCCACCGTGACCAGGACCACCGATGTAGAACATGTTCAAGTCATACTTGTTGATCAAACGGTTAGCATGAGCATACAAGAATGTTTGACCTGAGATAGTTCCCCAGTGTCCGATTGGCTTAACCTTAACATCTTCAGCTTGAATAGGCGTCTTAGTTACTGAGAACAATGGGTTTGACTTCAAAAAAATCATCCCAGCTGACAAATAGTTGGTTGCACGCCACCACTTATCAACAAGTTCCAAGTACTCTTTTGAGTTGTAATCAACCATGTAAATAGTACTCCTTTTTCTTTCAACGAAGCCCGCTTCTGCAAACTCCGGATATATATTTACAAGTTCTATTATATCGAGTGTGTTCCGTTCGTTCAAGAAAAAAAGGCCTTTGGGCCTAACTTTTTCGTTTTTGGTTGCATTCCTCCGATAATTGGACCGGTCCAATCACTCTTTATTAAACACAATTCATGAAATTGTTTGCTAAATCAGCTTTCTTATTCCGAACCAAGTGAGACGAAAGCATTATAACGCAGGTATTTGTAATGTAGACGCATATTAGAATATTCCAACGGTGTCCCATCATCCATAAAGAAAATCCCTTCCATAATGCCCACTGGTTCAGTTGCTTTCAGTTTTAACAATTTCTGTTCTTCGGCATTAGAAGGTTCGGTCATGATGGTCATAAACGACCTCGTCACCGTCTTTGATTTGCGCTTTTCAACATATTCGTAAATTGATTTGGTGACCGTTTCCCGGTTAAGCCCCGGCAATAAAGAAATCGGCACATAGCCATATTCAATCATGAATGGCACACCATCCAGCTTACGTAGGCGCTTAATTTCGTAAACAAAATCCCCATCGTTTAAAAACAATGCTGATTGCTGCTCTGGCGTAGCCTGAATCACCCGAAAGTCCAGGAGTTCAATGCTCGGTGCCTGGCCATTAATCCGAAAAGAATCCGAAACGCCCAGGTTTGATCCCTCATGTTGAAAGATTGCCTGATTTTTCAGGTATAGGGGGTTCACAAAAGTTCCCGATCCCCGCTTCTTAAAGATAATCCCCTGCTGGACCAATACATTCAGCGCTCGTTTGATAGAAGAACGCGAGACCTGGTAATCGGCCGCTAGCGTTCGCTCATCTGGTAATTTGAGGTCTTCATACTGACCCTGATAAATTTTTTGTTTGATATCGGCTTGCACCGTTACATAAATTGCTTCTGACATAACATCTATTGTAGCATAATTGGTCCGACCACTTTTCAAAATTGGTTGTAACTGCTTTTTCTCTGATTTTTTCTTGTGCTAAAATAGAGTCATGGCAAAGAAGAAAAAAGATAAAAAAACATTACCCGAACAAGTCCTCGATAAGCACGGCGTGGCCTATGAACCGCTCGAGCTAAACGCTTTAGACTTAAGCGAAGAAGAAATTGCGATCAAGATGGATGAATTGGGTATTCAACAATCTGACATCTTTAAGACGCTCGCCGTTAAGGGTGACAAGACCGGTCCTTTGGTTGCAGTCGTCCCCCTCACCAAGCGTTTAGATATGAAAAAATTAGCCGCCGTTTCCGGTAACAAAAAGACCCATATGCTGCCACTCAAGGAATTAGTGGCCACCACCGGCTATGTTCACGGCGCCAACAACCCCGTTGGTATTTGGCAGAACCACGGCTTTCCCATCTACTTCGCCAAAGAAGCAGAGACAGCCGATTACTTCCTAGTTTCTGCCGGCGAACTCGGTCGCTCCGATAAATTAAATCCCAAAGAACTGGCGGCCATGATTAACGCCCCTTTTGCAGATTTAACCGAAACGGAATCATAAAACAACTTTCAAGAACAAGAAAAGGCAGCACATTCAAAATGGATGTGCTGCCTTTTGCTTTTATGTCATTGTTTACCAGCCCTGCGACATATCAGGAATTGGGCCAAAACCCGATTGCTCCTGACGGTAAGTACCGGCCATATTTGAGAACTTGAAAGTTGGCTTGTTAAACATCAACTCCGCCTTCCCTCTGGCCCCGGCACGGTTTTTCTCAACAAGGACTTCAATTGGAACAACTGTCTCTTCTTCGCCTTGGTTGCCACCTTCATCGTCATCCTCACCAGCTCGGTTGGGATGATAATCATCACGATACAAAAAGGCCACGATATCAGCATCCTGCTCAATCGAACCAGATTCACGCAAGTCGGAAAGAATTGGCCGCTGATCCTGACGCTGCTCAACACCACGCGAAAGTTGAGCCAAGGCGATAATCGGTGTATGCAATTCCTTCGCCAACTTCTTGATGGAACGAGAAACTTCAGAAACGGCCTGCTGGCGGCTTTCACTATTAGCAGATTCAATCAAGCCCAGGTAATCAATCATCACCAGACCCAAAGGATGGGGGTTTTCATCCCGCTCTTCTTCTGGCATGCGTCCCACAACTTCGCGCTCTAATTTGCGCAACTTAGCCGAGATTTGCGCCATCCGAATTCCCGGCGTATCATCCATATAAATTTGCATGTTTGCCAGTGATTGAACGGCTAGGGTTAAAGCCGCCCAATCTTCTTCTTGCATGTCACCAGTAGTTAATTTATTAGAATCAATCCCACCTTCGGCAGCAACTAATCGGGTTACCAAATCGACGGCACCCATTTCCAAAGAAAAAATCACAACGGGTTTCTTTTCGGTTTTAGCTGCATTCTTGGCAATATTTAAGACGAAAGCCGTCTTTCCAACGGCCGGACGGGCACCAATGACAATCATTTGGTCTTCACGAAAACCGTGTGTTAACTCATCTAATTGGTCATAACCCGAAGCAATCCCGATAACTTTACTATCGTTTTCACTAGCGGCCTGCAAATTTTCTTGAAACTCATTCAAGACGTCTTTAATCCGTCGTAAATCATCATCGCCCTGGCTTTGGGCCAGGCGATCAAGCTGACGACCGAGATCTTCAAGCAATTCACTCGATGGTTCGGACCCGTCATAGGCCAATGTCATCGATTCCGTTAACGTTTGAATCAAACGTCGCAAAATCGCTTTTTCATGCACAATTTGCGCATAAAATTTTAAGTTGGAAGCGGATGCCGAAGCCTGTGAAATTTCAACTAAGTAGTCAATCCCACCAACATTTTCTAGCTGGCCCATGGCATTCAGCTTGTCTTGTAAAGTCAAGATATCAACAGGCCGTTCTTCTTCAACCAGCAGCTGCATCGCCTTAAAAATTTCTTGGTGCTTTTGCCGATAAAAATCGCTTGGATCAAGGATGGCTTCCGCTGCGACAACGGCCGCCTCTGATTGAACATCAAAGAAAATAGCACCCAAAACGGCACGTTCGGCCGCCTCATCATTGGGTGCTTGTCGGTATTCATTGCCCATTACTGAAACATCAGCCATTTTAGCCCTCGCTAACGTGCACGCGGAGGTCGGCCATTACGTCATGGTGCAACTTAACAGGGACTGTGGTGAAGCCCATGGCATGAATTGGCTGATTTAAAAGCAGCTTACGCTTATCGATTTTCACTTTATATTGGTCAGACAAGGCAGCCACAATTTGCTTCGTTGAAACAGCCCCAAAGAGGCGACCATCCGTACCGGCCTTTCCCTTAATTTCGATTACTGTCTTTTCGTTTTCTAGCTTTTCTTTCAACTGCTTGGCTTCAGCCAATTCTTCAGCAGCTAATTTTTCTTCGGCCTTTTGCCGACCCTTAACGGCCCCGAGGTTTTTCCCAGTTGCTGGTTCTGCTTTTTTATTCTTGATTAAGAAGTTGTTGGCGTAACCATCGGGAACGTCCTTCACTTCGCCCTTCTTACCGCGACCCTTAACATCTTCCAAAAATACAACTTTCATCTTTGCCTCCTTTGGGCTTGTTCATCACGAGCCAAATACTTTGTTTTATCTTACTGATTTTATGACAACATTGTCAAAAGTTTTATTCAGCTTCTTCCGCTTCTTGACTGGAAATTGCCTGCAAAAGCTGGTCAGCGGCCTCGTCTGTTGTCACATCAGACATTTGCGTAGCCGCATTAGACAAATGGCCACCACCACCAAGATCTTCCATAATGGTCTGCACGTTGAAATCACCATTTGACCGAGCTGAAATTCCCACCCGACCATCATCACGCTTTGTGAGCACAAAGGAAGCCTTGACGCCCTCAACTTGGAGCAATTCATCGGCTGCCTGGGCCGCAATAACACTTTGATAGACAGTGTCATTATCACCAACGGCAATTGCTGAATGATTGTTAATTTCAGCTAAGTGAATCAGTTCGGCGCGAGCCTTAAAGTCCGAGAACTTTTCTTTCAAGAATGACTGGAGCAGCTCATTGTCCGCCCCATTGGCCCGCAAATAAGAGGCCGCATCAAAGGTTCTTGATCCCGTCCGCAAAACAAAGTTTTTCGTATCAACCTGAATGCCACCAAGCATGGCAGTGGCTTCCAATCCGGTAATCGGTGCGCCCTTTTGGTTCTGGTACTGCAGCAATTCCGTTACCAACTCTGACGTTGATGAAGCATATGGTTCGATATAAGTCAGCATTGGCTTATCGGGCAGGCCATTTTCGGCCAAACGGTGATGGTCAATGACTACAACCCTGTCCTTCAAATCCTTCAGCAAATCAGGCGCCCCATCCAAGGCTTCCTTGGCATGGTCGACCAAAATCAGTAATGACTTCTCCGTTGCTAAATCGAGTGATTCTTTTTCGCTAATAATCGAAGCACCAAGGTCAACGCCCGGCTCCCCTTCGCCCATCTGGTCAGAGCGAACAGTCGCCAAGAGTGATTGAATATCTGAAAAAATCTCACCCTCATTCACAACCACAAAGGCCTTCTTGCCCCGGGTTTGACTAAAGCGCCACAGCCCCATCGCTGAACCTACGGCATCCATATCCGGCCTCTGGTGGCCAACCACAAAGACTTGATCAGATTGATCCATCAATTCGGCAATGGTTTGTGAAATCACTCGAGCACGAACACGCGTCCGCTTCTCCATTGGATTCGTTGTCCCACCATAGAAACGGGCTGGCATGTCTTCGGCCTTCACAACCACTTGATCACCACCACGACCCAGCGCCAAGTCCAAGTTTGTTTGCGCTAACTGGACCAAAGAGTTGATATCTTGCTCACCATAGGCGATTCCCATTGAAAGTGTTAATGGGGAATTTTGCTGAGCCGTTGCCTCACGGACCGTCTTCACCACCGAGAATTTTTCGTCTTCTGCCTGTGCCAAGTCACGTTGGTAACCCATCAAGAGGTAAGTCACCGGTGACAAACGGCGGACATACAAGTGATACTTTTTAGCCCAATCCGTCAATTGCCCAGTCACATAGGTCCGCAACTTTGACGTTTCAGAATCAGGCATCCCTTCTGTGACTTCTTCATAGTTATCAACCGAAACCAATCCAGTTACCAGGCGGTGGTCCGCTAAGTCGCGGTTTAAGGCTTCATTTTGGCTCACGTCTAAGAGGTAAATCACACCTAACTGTTCCTGATAAGCCATGTCAAAAGAACGGTCCAACCAGGAGAATCGATTAACCTTATCATCGGCATAGTTTTTCACAGCAAAGGCTAGGTCGCCATCTGCTTCGGACAAACTTTCGCCAATTAAGTCTTGGTCAGCCAATAAGTCTTGGAGATAGGGGTTCACCCAAACAATTCGGTCTCCCTTGCCCAACAGAATAATTCCCATGGGCATTTCTAAGATGGCCTCTTGCTGACCCAATTTAACTCGGTAGGTCAGCTCTTCCAGATAGGACTCATTGGATTGACCGGCCTGGATTAACCCTTTAAGCATGGTAGCAAAAAAGGCCACCAAGAGCACAAACCAGACGAACCCTAAAATCCAATTAGTGAAAAACGCCAAAATCAGGGAAACAAAGGCCACAATAAACATGCCAATCGTTCCCGTCATAAAAGTTTTATTTTGTTGAAAGCGGGATAGCACCCGCAGCTTCGAAAATGTTTTCATGAAGGCCTCAACTATTCTTTACTTGCATACTTACCTAACATTTTACCATACGAGCAAAAGACTTTTGGAAAGGAAGCTTCCCTACTAGGCAAAAGAAAAAGCCAGACCGATTCTGACCTATACCGCAAAAGTGTTAATCCTTTTTGAGCATACGACCATCAAAGGGCTGACTTTTAGAACAAAAAAACCAAGACAATTGTCTTGGTTTTCCTTGCACATTAGTCTTCAGTGACGAATGGCAACAAGGCCATGATACGGGCACGCTTGATAGCGGCCGTAACCTTGCGTTGGTTCTTTGCTGAAGTTCCAGTCACACGACGTGGCAAAATCTTACCGCGTTCTGAGATGAAACGTTCCAACAATTCTGTATCTTTGTAATCCACGTATTCGATGTGGTTGGCTGCAATAAAGTCAACCTTACGACGACGGCGTGGTCCACCTTGTGGGCGACGACGTTGTGGACGTGCGTTTTGTTCAGGCATAATCTGTCTCCTTTCAAATGAAATGTAAAGTTAAAATGGTAGGTCATCATCAGAAATATCAATTTCTGAATTGTTGTTGGCCGCAAAGGGATTGGCCCCCTGCTGGTTACCACTTTGTTGGTTGTTATTTTGATTTGCGGATGCAAATGGATCAGCGTTACCAAAGTCCTGGCTATTGCCAGAGAAGTCTTGACCTTGACCAGACCCGTTCTGGGCCCGACGGCGTTCACTTTCAGCCTTTGATTCAAGTAGTGAGAAGTTATCAACAACAACTTCCGTTACATAAACACGCTGTCCGGCATTATTTTCATAATTACGCGTTTGCAACCGGCCTTCGATTGCCACCAAAGCCCCTTTACCAGTAAAATTGGCAAAGTTTTCAGCTGATTTCCGCCAAATAACGGCGTTAATAAAATCAGCTTCACGGTCTCCATTGGCATTGGTAAAGTTCCGATTCACAGCAAGTGAAAAGGAACCAACCGCTACACCTGATTGGGTATAGCGCAATTCCACGTCACGGGTTAACCGTCCAATTAAAACAACTCGATTAATCATCTTTTAGGTCCTTTCCCGGTGGAATTGTGTCTTATTCAGCGTCGCGCTTGACGATCATTTGACGCAAAATGTCAGATGAGATCTTAGCCAAACGGTCAAATTCAGTTGCTGCTTCGTCTGATGCAGCGTTGAAGTTGATGACGTGGTAAGTACCTTCACGGTAACCAGCGATTTCGTAAGCGAAACGACGGTTAGACCAGTCAGCTGACTTGATAATTTCCGCACCGTTGTCAGCCAAGATCTTGTCAAAGCGTTCAACGAGCGCCTTTTTTGCATCTGCTTCCATGTCAGGGCGAATAATGTATGTTAATTCGTATGCTGTAGCCATGTATTTTTTCCTCCTTTTGGTCTCTGGCAGCCAAACGGCTGCAAGGAGTGCGTGCATTCTTTGCACTCACATCCATTTACTATACTAAATTGAACGCCTTTTTGCAAGCACAACATTGTTTTCCACCGTTAGCTAATTAGACGAAAGGAGTCGGTCATTTCTGACCGACTCCTGATTTTTTTAAAGATTCAATTTATTATTTGGCCACCTCGTCTTGGGAAGCCTGGCGTAATCCAATCCCCGTCAAAGCCGAAAGCAATGAAAAGACCGGTGAGAACAAAGCTAAGAAAGTAAAGGGCACGAAGGACAAAACCGGCACGTGGAGTGTTTGACTCGCGAAGGCCCCGGCCACACCCCATGGAACAAGGTAGTTGGCAATCGCCCCGGAGTCTTCCATCGCTCGTGACAAAGCCAGCGGTGACAAGCCAAAGCGCTTGTAATCATCCTTAAAAATTTGTCCAGGCAACATCACCGAAAGGTATTGCTCACCAACCAAGAAGTTCGTGGCAATTCCCGTCAACAAGGTCGCAAAGACGATGGACTTCTGACTCTTAAGGTACGAGACGATTGGGTTCATCACTGCCCGCAAAATACCCAGATTTGATAAGAGGCCACCAAGGGCCAAGGCCAACATGATCAACATGATGGTTTCCATCATCGCTGTCATGCCACCCCGGTCCAACAAAGCAACCAGCGTCGCATTCGTTGACGGTGTTTTATAACCGTTGACGACCAAGTTCGCCCAGGCCTTCAAAGAATGTCCGGACAACAAGTAGTAGGCCGTGTTGACCACCACGTTAATTAACAATGATGGAATGGCCGGAATCTTTGCTAGGGCCGAAATCAGAATCAAGGCAATCGGCACAATCGTCCACCAGGTTGGTTGAATCAGCTGCGTGACCGCTGCCGTCTTCACACTGACCCCACCCGTATGATGGGCAGAAAAACCAAAGAAAAAGGCTAAAATCAGCGTGACCGCCATGGCCGGCAAGGTGGTCCACATCAAGTTTTTCAAGTGGTCAAAAAGGTCGGTACCAGAAACGGCCGCCGCCAGGTTAGTCGAATCGGCCAATGGTGAACTCTTATCTCCAAAGATGGCCCCAGAAATAATCATCCCCGCTACCAAGGCTGGGTTAAAGCCCAAGGTTGTTCCAACCCCCATCAAAGCCACCCCAACCGTTGACATCGTGGTGAAGGCGGACCCAATCATCGTCCCGACCAAGGCCGATGTTAATAGAGCTGTTGGCAAGAACCAGGCAGGGTTAATCAACTTAAAGCCCAACCAAATCATGGTTGGAATCACACCCGTTCCCAACCAAAGGGCAATCATCGAACCAATTAGCAAGAACAAGAACAGCGGCGCAATGCCGGCTTCAATACCCTTAATTAGGGCCGCCTGCGCGTCTTGAAAAGTGACACCTGCTAAGCGCATTACCAGGATAATCCAAGCAATCGCGACCAACAAAGGTGCAATTGGTGCAAGGCCAAGGCCAATAATGCCGCCGGCCAAAATAAAAATGACACCGGCCAGAAGGCCAACTGCCAATTTACGGTTTACTTCACGTTGCATAAAAAACTATTCCTTCTTTTTTCGGGCCACAATCAATAGACCCACGTTTGCCACAATCATGGCGATAAAAACGGACAAGAACAGCGGGTTAAACCAGCCATGGTCCAACATAATGCCTCCATAAAGAGGCCCAACCATTCGTCCAAGTGAAATCATAATGCTGACAAAACCTTGTGCTTGACCAGAAACTTCCTTTGGCGTTAGCTGAGCAACCCAGGCTGGTACCTGTGGTGAAGCTAGCATCTCACCCAAAGTCAGTAGCTCGAAAACCAAAACGATTTGCCAGAATTGGTTCACAAACAACATTAAGATAAATGACGAGGCAAAAACAAAGCCACCCGAGATAACCGAAAGACGATATGGATGCTTATTTGCCCAAGTTGAAATTATCTTTTGAAAAAGGATAATTGTCAAGCCATTTAAGACCCAAAGGTCTGCATAATGGCGAGTTGAAATCCCAATTGAGCGCAAATGTGGGGCCATAACGGTCTCCCAAAGCATGTAAGAAAGATAAATAACAAAGAGAAAGGCCGCTAAAAACCAGAGTAACGGCGACATTTCAAACTTAGCGGGTTCCTTAACTGCTTCTTGGTCGCGCGTCAGGATTGGATCAACATGGCCCTCGTGGCTGATTTCTTCAGCTTCACCATCATCCATGACCGGCGCAACATCTGTATTGACATTAAAGACGCTAACCGCAATCCCCGTCAAAATCAGAAAGAGCGTTGCTGCCAAGAGCATCAACCACTGGAAACCGTAGTCAAAGAGATAGCCAACGGCTAAGGTGCCAATCACCACCCCAACATTAAGGACGATGTACATATTATTAAAAATAATTCGTGTGTTCTTGCCGGTAACGGTTGTCGCATAGGCATTCAGCAATGTGTTAACCGACCCAATGCCAAAGGAGGCTGTCATCATCAAAAAGGCAAAGACCGGCCAGCCATTATAAAAGAATAGGGTTACCAAGGAGAAGAAGGCAATTAAACTCGCCCCAATCAGTGTCGGATAAGGCCGCCAACGATCAAAGAGCTTACCGGCGATGTAGGCACCCAAAATATTCATGAGAGAAGAAAATAAAATGACAACGCCCGACATCGTCAAATCTTGTCCCAAAGAAATGGTCATGTGGAGGGTTGTGACGGGCCAAATCATGGCATTACCAGTATTGGCGAAGAGGTTGGCCGTTAAGAGCCAGCGTTCTGATAATTTTTTGCTTTGAATGACTTGCATAATCCCTCCTTATTATTACATTAGTATAACATGAATGTCCTTTCATGCCGGCTTATTTGCCTTTTTTCGCCCCCAAAAATGTAAGTGCTTACTTTTTTGTTTGAAAAAATTGATGTAAGTGCTTACTTCTTTTTGGCTCTAAGGGTGAGAGTTTTTTCAATTCTGACCTTTTCTGTGATTTTTTTGTCCGTTTCCGTTATAATGATAGCGAACGCAAAATAGATAAAGGGGACTCTTATGGTTGCAGAACTTAACACTTTAGTAACTTTCTTCGGCGCAACTGGTGATTTGGCCAAGCGCTTGCTTTACCCATCAGTCTTTAACTTATATAAAAAGGGCTACTTGGCAGAACACTTTGCCGTGGTTGGAACCGCTCGTCAGGACTTGACGGACGCTGAATACCAGGACATGGTGAAGGAATCAGTTTCAGCTGGTCAGGACGAAAAGCAGGTCGCTGATTTTATCGCCCACTTCTCTTACCGTGCCTCTGATGTAACCGACGCTGCTGGTTACGTTGGCCTTAAGAAGGAAATCGAAAACGCCTCTGAAAAGTTTGGTGTTGTTGGCAACCGCATCTTCTACATGTCTGTTGCCCCTCGCTTCTTCGGCACGATTGCAAAGTTCTTGAAGTCTGAAGGACTTTTGGCCGACAAAGGCTACAACCGGATCATGATTGAAAAGCCTTTCGGGACTTCTTATGCTACGGCTGAAAAGCTCCAAAACGAATTAACCGAAGCCTTCAGCGAAGACCAGGTTTACCGTATCGACCACTTCTTAGGCAAGGAAATGGTCTTGAACATCGCACCATTGCGCTTCGGTAACCCATTGATTAACAATGCTTGGAACAAGGACTACATCAAGAACGTCCAAGTTACTTTGGCCGAAACATTGGGTGTCGAAGAACGTGCTGGTTACTATGACACTGCCGGTGCCCTTTTGGACATGATTCAAAACCACACGATGCAAATCATCGGTTGGTTGGCCATGGAAGAACCAAAGGACTTCTCTGACGTTGCCATCCGTGACGCCAAGAACGCCGCCTTCTCTGCCCTTGAAATTTATGACGAAGCCGGTGTCAACCGTTACTTCGTTCGCGGACAATACGGTGCCGGCAAGACTGCTGGTCACATTGCCTACAACCAAGAACCAGACGTTCCAGCCGACTCAAAGACAAACACTTACATCGCTGGTGAATTGCACTTCAACACCCCTCGTTGGGAAGGTGTGCCATTCTATGTCCGTTCAGGAAAGCGCATGACCAAGAAGACGACTCGCATTGACGTTGTCTTCAAGGCCGGTGCCTTCTCATTTGGTTCTGCTCAAGAGCCACAAGAAACAGTGCTTTCAATCGTGGTTTCACCAGACGAACAAATCACTTGGTCGTTGAATGCCAAGGAAGTTTCTGACAACTTCAACACTCAAATGATTAAGTTGAACTGGGCACCAACAGCCGAACAAAAGGCTGTTACGCCAGCACCTTACGAACGGATGCTCCATGATGCCATGGACGGTAACGGATCAAACTTTGCTGACTGGCACGGTGTTGCCACTGCCTGGAAGTTTACCGACGCCATCTCAGATGTCTACGCTGCCGACAAGGCACCGCTTGAAATCTATGAATCTGACACCATGGGTCCACAAGCCGCTGACGACCTTTTGGCCAAGAACGGCGACGCTTGGGTTTTCCGAGGCGAATAAATTTTTTAAACTAAGCAAGTCCACTTTTCAGTGGACTTTTTCTTGCACAAAAATCAATTCACAAAAAAAGCACTGACCCTTGATATGAACCCCAAAATTAGGACATGTCATTGAGCGGCCTTGAGGACTGACGCCCGATATTCAATCGGTGTCAGTCCTTTTAGTTTGCTCTTAATTCGTTTTGTATTGT
>NZ_CAUZLM010000009.1:0-57780 GCF_963580165.1 Fructobacillus evanidus | reverse complement strand
TACAATACAAAACGAATTAAGAGCAAACTAAAAGGACTGACACCGATTGAATATCGGGCGTCAGTCCTCAAGGCCGCTCAATGACATGTCCTAATTTTGGGGTTCATATCAAATTTGGGTGCTTTTTTTTTTGGAATTGATGACTACATTTTTGCTATAATAGATAGCGATAAGAAAGAGGAAAACCATGACGGATACAAAGTATAAAAGAGTTTTAATGAAGCTGTCAGGCGAAGCCTTGGCTGGTGCTAAGGGTCAGGGGATTGACCTGGAGACAGTCGCCCAAATTGCCAAGGAAATCAAGGCAGTCCATGATATGGGCACTCAAATTGCCATCGTTGTTGGTGGCGGTAACCTATGGCGTGGTGAACCCGCTGCCCGTGTTGGGATGGAGCGGTCACGCGCCGATTATACCGGAATGCTTGGAACGACCATGAATGCTTTAGTCCTCCAAGATGCTTTGGAACGGGCCGGCGTTGATACTCGCGTTCAAACGGCGATTACGATGCAACAGATTGCGGAACCTTACATCCGTGGTCGTGCTATTCGTCACCTTGAAAAGGGTCGGATTGTGATTTTTGCTGCAGGAACTGGTTCACCATACTTCTCAACGGACACAACTGCGGCTTTGCGGGCAAACGAAATTAATGCCGATGCAATTTTGATGGCAAAGAACGGTGTTGATGGTGTTTATGATTCAGATCCAAATACAAACCCAGATGCCCAGAAGTTTACAACTTTGACGCACTTGGATATCATTCAAAAGGGCTTGAAGGTTATGGACTCAACTGCTTCATCGCTCTCAATGGAAAATAACATGCCACTTGTTGTCTTTAACTTGAACCAACCTGGTAACATCGAACGGGTCATCAAGGGTGAGGCAATCGGAACCACAGTGACTGGAGAAAAATAATGGCTTTTGATTTTACAAGTACCAAAGAACGGATGCAGGGCGCTCAAGAAGCTTTGCGTCGTGAATTAGCAGAAATTCGGACGGGACGAGCAAATCCCCGTATTTTGGACCGAGTAGAAGTAGAATATTACGGTGCGATGGTACCGTTGAACCAAGTTGCTTCGATTTCAGTACCTGAAGCACGCTTGCTTTTGATTACACCATTTGACAAGAACGCCTTGGAAGCAATCGTGACGGCGATTAACGTTTCTGATTTGGGCTTGAACCCTGCTTCTGACGGTAATATTGTCCGTTTGGCCATTCCACAGATGACGGAAGAACGTCGTAAGGAATTGGCTAAGGACGTTAAGGCCGAAGCCGAAAAGGCGAAGGTTGCCGTTCGTAATGTTCGTCGTGATGCCATGGATGCCATCAAGAAGGACAAAGAAATGACCGAAGATCAAGTCCATGATGCTGAAGACCAAGCTCAAAAGTTGACGGACGAAAACACCAAGGCAATTGATGGAATTGCTGCGGAAAAAGAAAAAGAATTGTTGAAGATCTAAGGACTGTTAGGTCAAAGATGATTGTTGTAAAGGCTTGCAAGTCATTTGGCTGGCGAG
Organism: Fructobacillus evanidus; assembly: GCF_963580165.1. Classification (NCBI taxonomy): domain Bacteria; kingdom Bacillati; phylum Bacillota; class Bacilli; order Lactobacillales; family Lactobacillaceae; genus Fructobacillus; species Fructobacillus evanidus. The sequence continues at coordinate 56,265 of NZ_CAUZLM010000009.1, read as the reverse complement.
CTTTTTCTATTTTTAACGATTTTTTTCTTGACCTTTTTCAGAAAAATCGGCATAATATGGATAGATTAGTTTAAAGTTTTGACCCGGTTTGGCACCCGGTGAGCTGAGAACCGTGAAAGTGTCAACGACTGAGCAATTGGCCGTTGGAAATCAGGTGGAACCGCGCGTTAGCGTCCTGATGTCAAATTTTGACATTGGGGCTGTTAACCGCGGTTTTTTTGTCGGATAAGGAGGACTTTATGGCAAAGCTGAAGTATCATTTGGAGTCGGACACGGTTTTAGTTTTAAACGAGGATGGCCATGCTGGTGATACCCTGGATTTGAAAGACGAGCTCCAAGTTGATACTAGTCAACTGGGGGTGGCTGTGCAAACGGCCATTGATGAGAAAATAGCTCAGGAAAAGGTCGATTGGGAAAAGAGTCAGCAAGACCTGGTCAAGGCACAAATTGACCAGGAAAAGCAGAAGGCTGATTTAGCACTGGAGAAGGCTAAGCAGGCTGAGAAAGATGCGGCGCAAAAGGAACAAAATCAGTTGCATGATCAATTGACCCAGCTGCAAGCGCAGTTGGACCAGGAAAAGCAGAAGGCTGATTTTACACTGGAAAAGGCCAAGCAGGCTGAAAAGGATGCGCCCCAAAAAGAGCAAAATCAGTTGCATGACCAATTGCTGCAACTTCAAGCACAGTTGGACCAGGAAAAGCAAAAATCTGATTTAGCGCTGGAGAAGGCTAAGCAAGCTGAGAAGGATGCGGCCCAAAAAGAAAAGACGGAGCTGCAAGAGCAACTGACGCAGTTACGGTCACAGCTGGATGCGTTTAAGGACCAGGAAGCTGCTAACAAGGCACTGGCGCTGGCTGAACAAAAGGAAAGCCTGCAGAGCACCTACCAGGCTGAAAAGGACCAGGCCGGTCAGAATCGACAGGAACTAGAAAAGCAACTGGCCGATTTGAAAAATCAGGTTGAAAATCAGGGTCGCGACCAAGAACTAGCCTTGGCGAAGGTGAAGTCGGACTACGATGCGCAATTGCAGGCGGCTCAGGAGCAAGTCGAGTTCTATAAGGACTTTAAGGCTCGGCAGTCAACCAAGGAGATTGGTGAAAGCCTGGAAGTTTACGCTCACCAGGAATTCAATAAGATTCGTCCCTACGCGTTTCCTAACGCCTACTTTGAGAAGGACAATGAGGTTTCAAAACAATCCGGCTCGAAGGGTGATTTTATCTTCCGTGATTCTCAAGATGATGTTGAATTTATTTCGATTATGTTTGATATGAAAAATGAGGCGGACGCGACTGAAAAGAAGCATAAGAACGCTGATTTTTTTAAGGAACTTGATAAGGACCGCAGGGAAAAGAAGACGGAATATGCCGTTTTGGTTTCGATGCTGGAGGCCGATAACGAGTACTATAATACCGGAATTGTTCAGGTGCCGGATTACGAGAAAATGTACGTGATTCGACCTCAATTCTTTGTCCATTTTATCGGCCTCTTGCGCAACGCAGCCTTGGATTCGCTCCAGTACCGGCGGGCTTTGAAAGAAGAACAAGAGCAAAACATTGATATTACCAATTTCGAAGATAACATCACGGCCTTCAAAGACCGCTTTGCCAAAAACTATAATTCCTACTCGAGCAACTTCCAGAAGGCAATCGAACAGATTGACCGGGCGATTAGCCAGATGGAAAACGTGAAAAAGAGCCTGACGACTTCTGAAAATCAGATTCGTCTCGCTAACAATAAGTTGGAGGATTTGACCGTCAAAAAATTGACGAAGGATAATCTAACCATGACGGCGAAGTTCGCTGATTTAAAAGCAGACCAAGGCGGTGAAGGAAAGCCGTAAATTCGTCACAGCGTTTTAAAACTTTAATGATGAAAGAATAAAGGAAAGACTTATGTCCAGTGAAAAACTATCAGTACAAGACATTATTTTGACACTGCAAGAGTTTTGGGCCGAAAAGGGCGCTAACTTGATGCAGGCTTACGATAACGAAGTCGGAGCGGGAACTCAAAGCCCTTATACCTTCTTACGCGCTAATGGTCCAGAACCTTGGCGAGCAGCCTATGTTCAGCCATCACGGCGACCAGCCGATGGCCGTTATGGCGACAACCCCAACCGTTTGTTCCAACACCACCAATTCCAGGTGGTAATGAAGCCTTCACCTGACAACATTCAGGAATTGTACCTGGCTTCTTTGGAAGCTTTGGGTATTAAGCCATTGGAACACGATATTCGTTTCGTTGAAGATAATTGGGAAAACCCTTCAATGGGTGCTGCCGGAATCGGTTGGGAAGTTTGGCTGGACGGGATGGAGGTTACTCAGTTCACTTATTTCCAACAAGTCGGTGGAATCGAAGTTGATTCCGTTACGGCTGAAATTACCTATGGTTTGGAACGACTTGCTTCTTACATCCAAGACGTGCCAACGGTTTACGATTTGGAATGGGGCCATGGCGTTTTGTATGGTGATATTTTCAAAGAACCAGAATACGAACACTCAAAGTATGCCTTTGAGGAGTCAAATCAGGAAATGTTGCTCCAACATTTTGATGATTTTGAAAAGGAAGCTCAGCACAATTTGGAATTGGGCTTGGTTCACCCAGCTTATGACTATATTTTGAAGTCTTCTCATACCTTTAACTTGTTGGATGCCCGAGGAACGGTTTCCGTTACGGAACGAGCTGGTTATTTGCACCGAATTCGGACAATGGCTCGGAAGGTTTCAAAGGTCTTTATCGAAGAACGAGCTAAGCTTGGCTTCCCATTGTTGAAGGATGAAGCATTACGTGAAAAGTACTTGGGTACTAAGGGAAAGTACGCCAAGAAGGAGGATCAGGACTAATGGCAGATTTTATTTTAGAAATTGGTTTGGAAGAAATGCCAGCCCACTTGGTAACGAGTTCTGAAAAGCAGTTAGTCGACCGAGTTTCTGATTTCTTAGACGAACACCGGCTTGATTATGAAGAAATGAAGCCATTCTCAACACCACGGCGTTTGGCTGTTGAATTGACTGGTTTGGCAGCTGGTTCAAAGGCCGTTGAAGAAGAAAAACGTGGCCCAGCCGTTGATCGTGCCAAGGACGAAAACGGTGACTGGTCAAAGGCTGCTCAGGGATTTGCTCGTGGACAGAAGACCACACCGGAAGCCTTGATTGAAAAAGACGGCTACTTGTGGGCCAAAACTGAAATTGCTGGTGTGCCAGCTGCTGAAATTTTAGCAAAGTTGGGTGCTGAGGTTGTTGAAAAAATGACCTTCTCAACTTACATGAAGTGGGGTAATCATAGCTTCTCTTACATCCGTCCAATCCGCTGGTTAGTGGCACTTTTGGACCAGGATGTAGTTGATTTTTCTGTTTTGGACGTTCCAACAGGTCAAACAACTCGTGGCCATCGCTTCCTATCAACGGAAAACGTGACAATTGCGAGTGCTACTGATTACGAACAGACAATGCAGGATGCCTTTGTTATGGCTGATGCAGCCAAGCGCAAGGCGACAATTCAAGCACAGTTGGAAAAGATTGCCCAGGACCAAAATTGGCACTTGGACTTGACGACTGATCAAGCGCAAGACCTTTTGGAAGAAGTTAACAATATCGTTGAATGGCCAACAGCCTTTGCCGGGAACTTTGACCAAAAGTACTTGGAGTTACCAAAGGAAGTCTTGGTGACTTCGATGCGTGACCACCAGCGTTTCTTCTTTGTGACGGATGATCAGGGTGACTTATTGCCACACTTTCTTTCTGTCCGCAATGGGAACGAAGAAAACTTGGCCAACGTTGTCGCTGGAAACGAAAAAGTTTTGGTTGCTCGTTTGGAAGACGCTGTCTTCTTCTACCAGGAAGACCAACAAAAGTCGATTGATGACTACATGGACCGCGTGAAGAAACTAGTCTTCCATGAGAAGATTGGTACTGTCTACGAACACATGGTTCGTGTACGGGCTTTGGCTGGCCAATTAGGCCAGGCGCTGGGTCTGTCATATGAAGAGCTGTCTGATTTGAACCGGGCTACTGAAATTTATAAGTTCGATTTGATGACCGGTATGGTCGGCGAATTTGACGAATTGCAGGGTGTGATGGGTGAACATTACGCCAAGCTCTTTGGTGAAAATGATGTTGTTGCCCATGCGATTTTGGAACACTATTTGCCAACTTCAGCCACTGGTGAAGTCGCTGATTCAAAAATTGGAGCGGTATTGGCTGTTGCCGATAAGCTCGATTCCATCGTGACCTTCTTTGCGGCCGATTTGATTCCTTCTGGTGCCAACGACCCTTATGGTTTGCGTCGAGCAGCAACTGGAGTTGTTCGGACACTGGAAGCGCATGACTGGCACTTAGATTTGTTGTCCGTCTTGGCGAACTTCAAGGACCAAAACAAGGACGTAGCCGATGCTGATTTGGCACAGGTCATTACCTTCTTGACGGACCGTGTCAAGAAGCAGGCCGCAGATGCCGGTGTTCGTTCGGATATTGTTTCAGCTGGAACGGCTAACGTGGTCACCGGTGATTTGGTTTACGTGGCTGATCGAACAGAAGTCTTGGCAAAGCATTCAAAGGATGCAAACTTCCGCGATGTGATGGAAGCCTTGTCTCGGGTAAGCCGCTTGGCAAGTAAGGAACGAATTGAGGCTGCTGTTAAGCCAGACTTGCTTGAGAACGACCAAGAAAAGGCTTTGTACGAAGCAAGTAAGAATTTGAACTTGGCCGAATTGGAAAATCAGGGTGCGGAAGCATTGTATCAAGCGTTGGCTACATTGCAGGAACCAATCGCTGCTTACTTTGAAAACACATTGGTTAATGACAAGAAAAAGGCAATTAAGAATAACCGTTATGCACAGTTGAATGCCTTGGATAAGTTGATTGCTGGTCTGGGTGATATTGAACAAATTGTGATTAAATAAGTAGACTTATAAGTTAACTTGACAAGAAAAACAGGTGAGAATAACTTCTCCCTGTTTTTTATGTGGATAAAAAGGTTAGAAATACCGCAAAAAATTAGCCGAAGTATTGTTGCTTGATGGGTGGGTCGACTGGGTGGATATCTTTTTAATGTTGCAGGCTTCAAGGCAAAGCAAGAATAACTCTTTGTTTCATCAGGGTTTTCCTGTAAAATGGACAGTAAGTACAGACTCTAAAAAAGCAGGATATTCATGGCAGATTTTACTTTAGAAGAATTAAAAGAACGGCAAAAGCGCATTCGAAACTTTTCCATTGTGGCCCATATCGACCACGGAAAGTCGACAATTGCCGACCGGATTTTGGAACAGACCCAAACGGTGGCCGAACGTGATATGCAAAACCAGCTGCTGGATACCATGGATTTGGAACGGGAGCGCGGGATTACCATTAAGTTAAATGCGGTCGAGGTTCATTACAAGGTTAATGATGGCGAAACCTATATCTTTCATTTGATTGATACACCGGGGCACGTGGACTTCTCTTATGAAGTTTCACGGTCTTTGGCGGCGGCGGAAGGGGCCATCTTAGTGGTCGATGCGGCCCAGGGAGTGGAAGCTCAAACATTAGCGAATGTTTATTTGGCGATTGATAACAATCTTGAAATCTTACCGGTTATCAATAAAATCGATTTGCCTGCTGCTGATCCAGAAAAGGTCAAGGGCGAAATTGAGGATGTGATTGGTCTTGATGCCTCTGATGCCGTCTTAGTGTCGGCTAAGCAGGGAATCGGCATTCCTGAACTCTTGGAACGGATTGTTTCTGATTTTCCAGCGCCGGATGGCGACCTTGAAGCACCATTACGGGCTTTGATTTTTGACTCGCAGTACGATGCTTATCGTGGTGTTGTGGTCAACTTGCGAGTTCGTGAGGGGGTTGTTAAGCCTGGTGACCGGGTGAAGATGATGAACACCGGGGCGGAATACGAAGTGACAGAAGTCGGTGTGATGTCACCGGATGCCCAAAAGCGTGATTACTTGATGGCCGGTGATGTTGGCTACTTGACGGCATCGATTAAGGACATTCAGACCACGCATTCAGGAGATACGGTGACGTTGGTCGACAATCCGGCTGATGAGCCACTCCCTGGTTATCAGCCAATGACACCCATGGTTTATTCGGGATTATATCCTTCGGATAATGCCAAGTACGGTGACTTACGAGAAGCATTGGAAAAGTTGCAGTTAAACGATGCTGCGCTGACTTTTGAACCTGAAACGTCGCAAGCCTTGGGCTTTGGTTACCGAGTTGGGTTCCTTGGCCTCTTGCACATGGATGTTATTCAAGAGCGGTTGGAACGTGAGTTCGATTTGGACTTGGTAACAACGGCACCATCTGTTACTTACCGGGTCACAACGGTTGACGGTGAAGTCTTGATGATTGAAAATCCATCTGAATTGCCGGAAAGCCAACAAATCAAAATGATTGAAGAACCATTTATTCATGGCAATATCATGGTTCCAAACGAATATGTTGGGGCGGTGATGGAATTAGCCCAACGCAAGCGTGGCGAATTCGATACGATGGAATACCTGGATGAAAATCGGGTCAACGTTAAGTATTATTTGCCGCTTTCTGAAATTATCTTTAATTTCTTTGACAAGTTGAAATCATCAACGCGCGGCTATGCTTCCTTGGATTATGAAATCGATGGCTATCGTCCAGCTGATTTGGTCAAGATTGATATTCTTTTGAATTCTGAAAAGGTTGATGCCTTGTCCTTTATCGTTCATCGCGATTTTGCGGCAGAACGCGGTCGTGTGATAACTTCGAAATTGAAGGAAATCATTCCAAGACAAAACTTTGAAATTCCAGTCCAAGCCGCAATTGGAAACAAGATTTTGGCCCGAACAAACATCAAGGCTTACCGCAAGGATGTTACTTCAAAGATTCACACGGGTGATCCTGATCGTCGAGCCAAGCTTTTGGATAAGCAAAAGCGTGGTAAGGCCCGGATGAAAGCTGTGGGAACGGTTACTGTTCCGCAAGAAGCCTTTATGGCTGTTTTGCAGACGGACGATGATGAAAAGTATGCCCGCGGTAATTAATTTCTGGTACCTTCTGAGTGGTCTTGTTTGAAAAAATCAGGAATCCAGTTTAAAATGACGGTACAAGCGATTCGAAGGAGAGCGTAGCTGAATGTCTTTAAAAACTGTATTTCAAAAAGTAACCAACTACTTTCAACCCAAAATGACTGCAATTGGTATTATTCATAATGGGTCTTTAGAAGCAGCAGATGCTTTTGTTGAACGGCAAGTGCGCAAACCAACGCCAGACGACAGTGAGGTTTTGGTTCGGATTTTGGCGACAGCGGTTAACCCTGTCGACACCAAGATGCGGGCTGGTTATCGCCAGGACGGTGTTTTTCGCGTTTTTGGTCTTGATGTTGTTGGTGTGATTGAAGAGGTCGGTAAGGACGTGACTGACTTTTCTGTTGGCGACCGCGTCTTTTATGCTGGTAAGCAACACGCCTTTGGTGCCGATGCCGAGTTTCAAGTGGTTGAGGTCGACATGATTGCGTTGGCACCAAAGAATTTGGATAATGTCGATGCGGCAGCCATGCCCTTGACATCAATCACGGCTCACGATGTTTTGCACCATGGTTTTCATTTGCCGGTGGCGCAGAATAGTGCCCAGGGAAAATCAGTACTCATTATCAATGGTGCTGGTGGTGTTGGTTCGGTTTTGGTTCAGATGGCCAAGTACCTTGGATTGACAGTGATTGCCACGGCGGGAACTCCCGAATCCAAAAATTGGGTCCGGGAGTTAGGGGCTGATTTTGTCCTTGATTATCATGAAGACTTGCAAAAACAGTTGGCAGCGATTCATTTCCCTCAAGTTGACTATATTGCTAATTTGCAGGATACGACGGCTTATTGGGATTTGATGGCGGCGGTCATTAAGCCCTATGGTGAAATTGCAGCGATTGTTGAAACGACCTTACCAGTTGACCTAGGTGATTTAAAGAGTAAAGCTGCTTCGTTTTCTTGGACCTTTATGTTGGCACGTGGCAATGAAAACTTTAACCTTGCTGAGCAAGGCCAAATTTTGCGTGATGTTGCTAGCCTTTTGGACCAGGGGGTCATTCGCCCAACCGTTACCAAGGTCTACCAGGGATTATCAGTTGAAAACGTGCGTCATGCTAACCAGGATGTTACTAGCCACCATACGATGGGGAAAGTTGTTATCGATTATATGGCCGAAGAAGAGGCTAATAATAAGGTTGAACAGACGGTTGCTAATAATGTAGCGCCAGTTGAAGTAACAATGGCAGATGCTAATAATTAACACGATTTGGGACGGGGACCAAGCGGTCCTCGTTTTTATTTGAGTCGTTGCAGGAATAATAAACGAGGAAAAAGATGATTACGTATCAAAAGGTTGTCTGGCAGGTACCGGCTGAAAATCAGGATGTAGTGATTGCGACCTTGGTAGCGCTCGGGGCAGAAGGTGCCGAGCAGGGGACAGACACGGTCACTATTTACCAGGATGTTAATCAAGAAGGTTTTGAAAATCAGATTGCGACCTACATTGCCGGTTTAATGGCCCTCGCTGAGCGGGGACTGGCGGTTAATAGTCAGCCGATTTCACAGGAACGATTGGATTCAACTACCTTTGAAAACGAATGGAAGAACTACTACCATGCCAGTCGCGTGACCAATCAGTTTACGGTGGTGCCTGCTTGGGAAGACTATCAAAAAGTTCAGGACCAGGAAAAATTAATTGTGATGGATCCCGACCAGGCCTTTGGTACTGGTACTCATCCAACCACTTCGTTGATGATTCAAGCTTTGGAAGCCGTTGTTCGTGGCGGGGAAAAAACGATTGACGTTGGGACTGGATCGGGTGTTTTAGCAGTCGCTGCCAAACATCTAGGAGTTGGCTCGGTATTGGCGACCGATATTGACGAAGAGGCAGTGGCGACGGCTCAAGCTAATTTGGCATTGAACCCTGTTGCTAGTGATGTCACCGTGATTGCGTCGGATTTGATGCAGGATGTGCCACAAGAGTGGAATCAGTCTGATTTAATTATGGCGAACATTTTGGCTGATGTGATTACGCCGCTGATTCCTCAAGTAGTACCGATGCTGACGGCTGAGGGTTACTTCTTGGTTTCAGGAATTTATGATGATGTGGAACCCGCGATTGAACAGGCGTTGGGAAGCCACGGACTAACCATCGTCCAGCACTTAAACCAAGGAACCTGGCATGCCTTTATTACCAAAAAGGCAGATGACTTAATCAACGACTGATTTTTTAGGAAGAGAAATCGATGCAACGTTACTTTTTAGAAGAACCCATTCAAAATCACATCATCCTGACGGCTGATATGCCAGCTTTTAAGCATTTGGTGAAGGTTTTACGCGCCAAGGTCGGGACGAAAGCGGAATTTTTCGATGGTCAATCGCGTTTGGTGCTTGGCCAAGTCGAAGAAATCAGCCAAGACCAGGCCATCATTACGGTTCTGTCTGACATTGACCAGCAGGTGGAATTACCTGTCGAGGTTACGCTGGTTGTTTCACCGATTAAAAAAGATCGCAACGAATGGCTGGCTGAGAAGGCAACTGAATTGGGAGCAAGTCGTTTACTTTTCGTGCCGATGGAACGGTCGGTCGTTTCCTGGAATGAAAAACAAGAAGCTAAGCAATTAGAACGACTGCGGGCCAAAGCGGTTGGTGCTGCCGAACAATCGCACCGACTGAAAGTGCCGGAAATTCGCTTTGCGGATTTTGCTGAGGTTTTAGCACTGGAAAAGGATCAGGGATTGGTCGCTTGGGAAGAATCTGCTAAGCAGGGCGAAAAGGCGGCTTTGGTTGATTTAGCGCAAGCCAGTAAGCCTGGCCAACACTTTGTGGCCGTCTTTGGCCCAGAGGGTGGTTTGACTGAAGAAGAGATTAATACCTTGCAAAAGGCCGGCTATCGTCCAGGTGGTTTGGGCCCACGAATCTTGCGGGCGGAAACGGCGCCGCTATATACATTAGCCGCTTTATCAACATTATTAGAATTAGAAAAATAACAGAAAAATGAGTCGGGGTTGTCAAAAATCTTGCCCTCATCGGCTAAACAGCCTATAATTTGTTATAACAATTTCACTGTGAATGAGGTTTTTACATGCGTAATTTTTTAAATAAATTACACCACTCAGCTTGGTTTTATAACTTATTGATCATGATTTTCGTGGCAGTCTTGTTGCCATTTGTGGCCGACAAATTTGACTGGTCAGATATTAATCTGGTCTTTTGGCTCTGCTTTGTCTTAAATGGGGGCTTTGCCTTGTACTTTGGCGCTCAAATTCGCAAGCACGGTCTGCGTTTTTACTGGATTTTTGTGCAGCCACTGCTTTTTGGCGTGGTGACTACCTGGTACTTTGACTGGGTTGATACTGAATATGGTTATTATTTGGCCGGTTTGTACTTGGTTTTGACGATTTTTACTTTTTGGTCCGATACGCGATCTGACCCCGATGAAGACCTATTGCCAATCGATGGCGGTTATGAAGATCTTTAATAATCAAAGAAAGCGCCCCCCAAAAGGGGGCGTTTTTCTGTTAAAATACTAAGAGAATAATTTTTTACTTTTTACCCCTTTGGAGGAAGCATTCGTGATTACTGTTGCAGACATGTCATTTTCATTTTCTGGTAAGAAACTTTACCAGGACGTTAACTTAAAGTTGGTCCCCGGCCATACGTACGGCATTATCGGAGCCAATGGTGCCGGTAAGTCAACCTTTTTGAAATTGCTTCAGGGGGAATTGGAACCGACTGAGGGTGTCATCAGCATTAGCGATAACGACCGAATGTCATCCTTACAGCAGGATCACTTCGCCTTTGATGACTTTACGGTGATGGACACGGTTATCCAGGGACACGAACGCCTCTACCAGGTTAAGACTGAAATGGACGCTATCTATGCCAAGCCTGATTTTTCAGATGAAGACGGGGTGCGTGTTGGTGACTTATCCGCTGAATTTGAAGAGCTGGACGGCTGGAACGCTGAAACTGAAGCAGCACAATTGTTGACTAAGTTGGGCATTGATGAATCAATGCAACAAAGCATGATGGGCGACTTGACTGAAAACGATAAGGTGAAGGTCTTGTTGGCTCAGGCTTTGTTTGGTAACCCAGATATCTTAGTTTTGGATGAGCCGACTAACGGATTGGATGTTCAGACGATTGCCTGGTTGGAAGACTTTTTGGCTGACTTTGAAAACCTCGTGATTGTTGTCTCGCACGATCGTCACTTCTTGAACGTCGTTTCAACGAATATCTTAGATGTCGACTACGGTAAGATTACGCCGTTCGTTGGAAACTACGATTTCTGGCGTGAATCAGCTGAATTGGCCCAACGCTTGGCCTCACAGCAAAACGCTAAGAAGGAAGAGCAAATCAAGCAGCTGCAAGAATTCGTTGCACGGTTCTCTGCCAACGCCTCAAAGTCAAAGCAGGCAACGGCTCGTAAGAAGCAGTTGGACAAGATTACGTTGGATGATATCAAGCCTTCATCCCGTAAGTATCCTTACATTTCCTTCCCATTGAACCGTGAATTGGGGAATGACTTAGTTCGCGTTGAAGGGGTTTCCAAGACGATTGATGGTGAAAAGGTTTTGGATAACATTACCTTTACTGGCCGTCCTGGCGATAAGATTGCCATTTTGTCCCGGTCTGATTTGGCAACGACCACGTTGATGCAAATCTTGGCTGGTACGATGGAACCCGATACTGGTTCTGTTACTTGGGGGGTTACAACAACTCAGTCATACTTGGCTAAGGATTTGAACGATAACTTCGACGACCAAGAAAAGGTCATCTTGGATTGGTTGCGTGATTTTGCCGAAGAAGAGCAAAAGGACAATACGTCATTGCGTGGTATGCTCGGTCAAATGCTCTTCAAGGGTGATGACGCCTTGAAGCAGATTAAGGTTTTGTCCGGTGGCGAAAAGGTTCGAATCGTTTTGGCTAAGTTGATGCTGTTGAAGGCCAACGTTTTGTTGCTTGACGATCCAACAAACCACTTGGATTTGGAATCAATTCAGTCACTGAACGATGCGGTTGCGGACTTTAAGGGCTCTGTTATCATGACTTCTCATGACCACGAATTCTTGGAAACAACGGCAAATCATATCGTTGAAGTTTCTGCCAAGGGCGTGGTTGATCGTTTGGATACTACTTATGATGACTTTATTAACACGGACAGTATTCAAGCCAAGGTGAAGGCTTTGTACGATTAATTCATAAGCTGATGGTGAGAACCATCAAGGAGCGCTTTCGAGCGCTTTTTTGCTTAAGTAAAAAGGAGATTTTTAATGGCTGCAGGTATTGATAAATTAGCTTTCTACACGCCAGGACTAGCACTTGATATGGTCGAATTAGCAAAGGCTAGAGGCGATGAACCTGACAAGTATACGATTGGAATTGGTCAGTCTGTTCAATCTGTCGTGCCGAACTACGAAGACGTGGTGACAATGGGGGTCAATGCCGCCAAAAAAATCTTGGCCGCTGATGATATTGCGGCCATTGATATGCTGATTTTTGCTACCGAGTCCGGGGTTGATAATTCCAAATCAGCGGCCGTTTTTGCGCAGAAGTTGTTGGGCCTATCGCCTTATATTCGGACAATTGAAATGAAGCAGGCTTGTTATGCCGGAACCTTTGGTCTGATGCAAGCCAAGGACTACGTGAACTTGCACCCCGACAAGAAAGTTTTGGTGATTGCGGCTGATATCGCTCGCTATGGGCTGAAGACAGCTGGAGAGGTCACGCAGGGGGCCGGTGCGATTGCCATGGTGGTGAGCGCTGATCCAGCGATCGCTGAAATCGAAGATGATTCCGTTTGTATGAGCCAGGACGTTCCTGATTTTTGGCGACCAGTGGCCGCAACAACGGCCTTGGTTGACGGCCATCTGTCAACGGATATTTACAAGGAAATGTTCTTGACACTTTGGACTCGGTATACGGAACAGACAAAGTTGTCGTTGGCCGACTTTGCCGGCTTTGCCTTCCATCTGCCATACACGAAGATGGGCAAGAAGGCGTTGGACCAAATTTTGGACCAAGCAACACCTGAGCAGCAGCAATTCCTGCAGGAACAACTGGCGGCTTCACAGGTTTATAACCGTCAGGTTGGAAACCTCTACACGGGTTCTGTCTACCTTGCGCTACTTTCCCTATTGCAAAAGGGAAAAATCGCTGCTGGTCAACGATTGGCCGTCTTTTCTTATGGATCGGGTGCAGAGGCCGAGCTCTTTTCATTAAAGATCCAAGAAAACTTCCAGTCTGCTATTGCTAGCCAGGACGTCGATGGTATGTTAGCCGATCGCCGTCAGCTTTCAGTCAGCGAGTATGAGGAAGTCTTCAATTCACAGCTGTTTGACTATCGAGTTGATGCAACAACGGCAGGTCCCGAGAACACGGGCTTGTGCCAGTTTGTTGGTTGGCAAAATGGTCACCGCCAATACAAGATCAGCTAAAGGCAAACATTTGTGGCAAAGCGTGCGAAACGTTCTATTTTTGTCCTATTTTTCATTTAGAATGTTATCCCGTTGCAACTTGCTTTTGGTAAACTAAGAGAATAGGTAAACAGGTAAGTAAAGGAGAATTACCCATGGCAAAGCGGATTTATTTAGCTGGACCATTTTTTTCAGAAACACAGATTAAGAAGGCTGAGCGCCTCGAAAAGGTCTTAGAAGAACACGACCAAGTTGGTCACGTTTTTTCACCCCGAAAGCATCAGCATGCTGAATATGAACTTTTTTCAGAGCCATGGCGTCACGCCGCCTATGGGTCCGACGTTGAAGCCATCGACAATTGTGATGTGATGGTAGCGTTGGCTGATTTTGACCGGGCTGATACCGATTCAGGCACTGCTTGGGAAATCGGTTATGCGAAGGCCAAGGGAATTCCCGTTGTCGTCATCAAAGAGGAAGCGGATATTACGTTGAACTTAATGATTGCTATGTCATTAACGGCATACTTCGACAAGATTGAAGATGTCGCGTCGTATGATTTAGAAGCTTTGCCAGCAAAGCCATATGATGGCGAAGTTATCTAAAAATCAGCAAAGTCGGGCCTGACAAAAATTGTAGGCCTTGAACCAGTAATTAGAGGAGAAAATCATGATTAAAGCAGTTGTCACCGTTGTTGGCCAAGACCAAACAGGAATCGTTGCAGGGATTGCCACTACCTTGTCAGAACATGGGGTCAACATTTTGGATATGTCTCAGACCATTATGTCGAAGACTTTTACCATGTCAATGTTAGTAGCAATCGATGCTGCTGCTGATTTTGATGAAGTCTATGCCTCTGTTAAAGAGGAAGGCGCTCGTTTAGGCGTGACTGTACACGTTCAACGAGAAGAAATTTTTGATACGATGTCCCACATCTAATTTAAAAAAATTAGTGCGAACAAAGACGAAGAAAAGAAGCAAATAATGGATACAACACAAATTCGAGAAACAATTCAGATGGTCAAAGAAGATAATTTTGACATCCGGACGATTACGATGGGCATTTCTTTGCTGGACACTGTTGGTGGTTCAGTTGAAGAAACGGCGAAGAACGTTTATCAAAAGGTGACAACCTATGCCAAGAACTTAGTGGCGGTTGGTCAACAAATTGAACGTGAATATGGTGTACCCATTACGAATAAGCGGATTTCGGTCACGCCGGTTTCTTTGATTGCCGGTAATGCCGATGAAAAGGAAATCCTTGTTTTGGCGCATGCCTTAGATGATGCCGCTAAAGAGGTTGGCGTTGATTTTATTGGTGGTTATTCCGCTTTGGTCCAAAAGGGCTTTTCACATGGTGATTTGGCGCTGATTAAGTCATTGCCAAATGCTTTGACGGAAACGGACGTTGTGATGTCTTCCATTAACGTTGGTTCATCAAAGGCTGGTATCAACCTTGATGCCGTCAAGTTGATGGGTGAGACCATTAAGGCTATTACGGATAAGTCTGACACAGCGAATTCAAAGATGGTTGTCTTTGCCAATGCCGTTGAAGATAATCCCTTTATGGCTGGCGCCTTCCACGGTGTTTCAGAACCGGACGTTGTGATTAACGTCGGTGTTTCAGGCCCTGGTGTTGTTAAGCGTGCCTTGGAACAGGTCAAGGGGGAGTCCATTACGGTGGTTGCCGAAACCATCAAGAAGACGGCCTTTAAGATTACCCGTGTTGGTCAGTTAGTTGGAACGATTGCATCGGAACGCCTTGGCGTACCGTTTGGAATTGTTGATTTGTCCTTAGCACCAACACCAGCTCGTGGTGATTCTGTGGCCGAAGTCTTGGAAGAAATCGGTTTGGAACAAGTTGGGACGCATGGAACGACTGCTGCTTTGATGCTCTTGAACGATGCCGTTAAAAAGGGTGGCGTGATGGCCTCACAAGGTGTTGGTGGTTTGTCAGGTGCCTTTATCCCTGTTTCAGAAGATGCAGGCATGATTGATGCCGTCCAGGCTGGAACGTTGTCATTGGCCAAATTAGAAGCGATGACGTCCGTATGTTCTGTTGGATTGGATATGATTGCCATCCCAGGTGATACACCAGCGACAACCATTTCAGCAATGATTGCTGATGAAGCAGCGATTGGAGTGCAAAACAATAAGACCACAGCTGTGCGAATTTTGCCAACGAATGGTACAAAGGTTGGCGACATGGTCGACTATGGTGGTTTGTTGGGAACTGCTCCGGTGATGCCAGTGGTGGGTAAGTCTTCTGCTGACTTTATTAATCGCGGTGGCCACGTGCCTGCACCAATTCATTCCTTTAAGAATTAAAAAAAGAAAAAATGAGCCTTTGACCAGGTATGGTTTGGGCTCATTTTTTGCTGGCGCTGATATTTGGCATGGTAAATGATGATAAGAAAAAGGCCCACTTTGCAGTGGGCCTTTCATGCGTATTAGTTAAAATCATTGTGTTGACGGTGAGCGCGTCGACCATAAGAGTAGCGGTCGTTTTCAGCAACAACCCGCTTATTGAGTAAATCTTTGGCCTCATGATGGGTTGGTGTGAAGGTCGTCCCGTTTTTCCATGCTTCTCGTTGGTCACGGTGATTTAAAATGTTATCACGGATGCTCAAGAAGAAGGCATCGACCTTGACCCGCTTCAACCCAAAAATGTGGCGTAAATAACTTCTGGTCGAATTAACTGGTAGATTCATGACGAAATCCTCCGTATCGTTTCTGTAATTAGTATTACTATACAATGCCATTCGTCTAATTACTGTCACATAGGTCAAGGTTAGTGGAATCCTAACTATCTTAAGTTCTTCTTAACATTTGTCTTTGTATAATGGAAATATGGAAATCAATGCTGTACAACAATACCAACAATACTTGCGGGCAGAACGTGGTTATTCGCTTCAAACTGTGAAAGCGTATCGAACCGATATTGACGAATTTGTGAACTATTTGACCGATAATGGGGGCTTCACTGGCTTTACCAGTGTGAAAACCCTCGATGTTCGAGTTTACTTAGCCAGTCTTTATGATCAAATGCTCGCGCGAACGACGATTGCCCGTAAGGTTTCGAGTCTGAAAAATTTCTATGCTTATTTGGTGAGTGAAAATTTAGCCGTTGATAATCCCTTTGATGGGGTGGCGCTGCGGAAGCACCAGGCACATTTACCGGAATTTTTTTATGATAATGAGATGCTGGAACTCTTTCAGGTTGCCTATGACCAGAATGACCATCCCCTCTGGCGCCGAGATGCCGCTTTGTTGGAATTCTTATTCGCCACAGGAACCCGAGTTTCTGAATTTGCGGGACTGACATTGGACCAAATTGATTTAAATCAGCGTCTGGTGCTGATTCACGGAAAAGGGAATAAGGACCGTTTTGTGCCTTTTGGTTCATATGCCAAGAAAGCCTTGGAAGACTATTTAGACAACTGCCGGCCGATGTTAATGGCTAAAAGTCACCGTTTAGATCAAAAAGATGTCGTCTTCTTAAATGCCAATGGTGGCCCAATCACTACTGCCGGTGTGACTTATATTCTCAACCAGTTGATGCAAAAAACGACCCTAACGGGTAAGATTCATCCGCACATGCTACGGCATAGCTTTGCGACTGCTTTGTTAAACCGAGGAGCAGATATGCGGACTGTTCAGGAACTATTGGGACACGCCAATCTTTCAACGACTCAAATCTATACTCATGTTTCGAAAGCGATGCTCCAGGATTCGTATCAAAATTTCTTTCCACGGGCCAAAAAAGCGGGTGAAGGACACACAAAAAGAGGGGGATGATTTTTATCCAACAGTTTTTTTAAAGTGCGGGCCAATTAAATTGTCATTCTTAAGAATAGATAGTAAAATAAAGTTATGATAATTCTGGAGAATGACAAATTAAAGGTACAAATCAGCGAGCATGGTGCGGAGCTGATTTCAGCGTGGAATAAGGAAGCGGAACTAGAGTATATCTGGTATGGGGATCCCATGTATTGGGGTCGGCATGCGCCTAACCTTTTCCCTATTGTTGGTCGCCTTCAAGGGGATCAGTATGAACTGGCTGGTCAAACTTATTATATGAACCAGCATGGTTTTGCTCGAAATATGGATTTTTTGATTGTCAGTGAGCAGGATGACGCTGTTCGTTTGCGGTTGGAGGATTCCGAATCGACACGGCGAATTTATCCGTTCGCTTTTATTTTTGATGTTATCTTTACCCTGAATGGTTCATCATTGAAAGTTGAGTACGAAGTTAAGAATCCAGCGAGTCACGATTCACTGTTCTTCTCCGTTGGAGGGCATCCAGCCTTTAACCTCCCACTTGATGGTGGTAAATTCTCGGATTACTATTTGTCTGTGACCCCCGAAAAGGTTTACGATCGAATTCGCTTGGTTGGACCTTATTCGAATCCAAATGTGCCAACGCCATTCTCTTCCAATATTCCATTGCGTCTGCGTCAAGAAGACTATCATGATGATGCCATTATTTTGAAGCTCGATCGGCAGAAGACAACTTTCTTGTTGGCTCGGCTAGCGAACCAGCATGGCATGGAAATGACGATTGATAATGCCCAGTTTGTTGGTGTTTGGACTCCAGCCGGGAAGGATGCGCCGTTTATTGCCGTTGAACCTTGGTGGGGGATTGCCGATACCGTTGATGCCACCGGTAACTTTAAGGAAAAGTTTGGTGTGAACGTTCTTGCAGCGGGTGATACCTTTAACGGTTCCTACTCGATGAATTTCTTTTAAGCAAAATATTTTAAATCAATCAATGAAAGAAAAAAGCCGGCTGCTCATCCAGCTGGCTTTCGGATTATTAGACTATGAAAATTACAGAATTATTTGAACAGAAAAAGCCAATTGCCCAGTCAGCCTTAGCCGTTCCGATGGCATTGGGGCCGGCCGATAAATTTACGCCCTTCAAGCAGGCGTTAGACCAGAAGAATCCAGATGCTGTTATCTGGCAAGCTGATGCCATTGTGGATGAGTTTTCCAAAGAAGTCATTTGGGACCAGGTTAAGGCCGGTGGTGCGCAGGCGGTTGAAGAGCGTGATGCTTCTGCGATGAAAAAAGCCGCAATGAAGGCAGAATTGGACCAGGCTCACCAAGAATTTCTATCTAATTGGCCGGCTATGCACCAGCAAATTGTAAAGGAATTAGTGGACAACGCTCTTCAAACAGCAGGAGATCACTTGGTTTTGCTGGCTTATACGACGAAAGAGGCCGGTGGTCAGGGAGAACTAGCGCCGGCTGACCAGGCTTATTTCTTAGCCACGGCATTGCAAGCCGGAACAGACCGTTTTGCCGGAGTCTACTTGCCAGAGGAACTGGATGAAAATTTGCAGGAAAAGGTCATAGCCGTCGCCGAGAAAGTGGCTGTTCCGGTTATTCGAACGGGAATAATTGATGATTTGACGCCAGAAACAATTCGAGCGGCTTTCTCTGCTTTGTTGACCAAGAATCCGGATGTGGTGAATTTGCAGGTTGCAGCTGATCGGCTAGCTGAAATTGACTTAGCTGATTTTGAATTAATTTTAGCCGGTTTGGCTGATCGAGCCGGCGAAACTGCTCTTGTGTTAACGGTTACCGGTATCCTTTCGAAGGATCAAATTGAATCTTGGCTTGTTTTTCAATCTGCCCTCGTCACCCTAGCCTTAGGGGAAAATTGGCAGACACCGTTGATTAAAAGTACGATTAGTGAATTAGGTTGGGCGTAATTGTTACTGTATCTATGAACTGATGTTTGTTTAGATTTTTTCAACAATTTGTGCGAAATTGTGCGATGCTACTTGTTGATAATTTCGGGAATCAGAATGCATTGAACAGCAAACGTTGAATGCAGAAGTGATCGATTTCCTATGATATAAAATAAATCTGCATGGATTAGAAAAACTCGTTTAAGAGATAGGAGCTTGCCTAACAAGGCTAGTGATGTTATACTGTTGTTAACCAACTGAGGTAGTTTATCTATCTACCTACCCAGCACTCTTCGGAGTGCTGTTTTTTTATGCTCAAAACTTAGTTTTACTGGCTAGCCGTTCGACAGTATTATCGGCAGAAAAAAGACTCCGTTTTCCTTATCGGTTGATAGGGAGAGCGGAGTCTTTGCTTTATTGTCCATTATTGTTTGGGTATAGGCTGTTTAGATAGGCAACCAAACCTGATTTGACATCGCGAGCAATCTTTTGCTGATAGGAACTTTGACGAATGTAAGAGAAGTCATGGTCTGAATTAATGAAACCATTCTCGAGTAAGACGGCGGGTCTGGTGACGTCTTTAATCACGAGGTAAGGCATCGTTTCGTAACCGCGATTTTCAAGTGGTAGGTTATTCAGTGAGCCATTTAAAGCTTGGGCGAGTGATTGTGAATTGTCATTATAATAATACTGGGAAACGCCAGAAGCACTGTTGTTCGACTCTGAGGAGTCGAAGTGGAAGGAAATCTGGGCATCGGCGTTATACTTTTCGGCCTTGCGGGGGATGTAAAGTAGGGGAACAACGACATCCTTGGTGCGGACCATGATGACCCGCGCACCGGAATCAGTCAAAACTTTTTCAGTCGCCAACGCCGTTCTCAAGGTGTAGGTCTTCTCATAGTGCTTACCATCCGTTGAAATCGCACCGGTATCCGAACCGCCATGTCCGGGATCCAAGACGATAGTCGCTTCGGATAGCTGTGTGGCCGTCTTTAATTTGGTGTTATTGGCAACCCAAGAAGCGACCCAACCAACTTTTTGATTGTTATCGCGCTTAACCTGCCACCAACCATTGTTTTTGGCAACAACAGTCAGTTTGGTGCCGGCCTTCAACTTGGTGATTTGTTTGTAGTTCAGTCCCGGACCCGTTCGTAAGGGAACTTGGTCTGGACGAGTCGTCAGTTGGTTTTGTTGCGCCAGCGAGATGATGAGAATCATGGTCGCAAAGGTGAAGACGCCAACGATGATGGCTCCGATTTTATTTTGTTTAATCCAATTTATTAAATGAAACATCAATCCGGCCTATTCTTCATATACTTCTGTTTATTTTATCACGAATATTCCAGAAAAAGGGTCCTTGATTCGAGTATAATAGAAGACATGAAACAATTTAGAGTAGAAAATTTAACGTCTGTATACGGTGAAAAGGTCTTCTTTGATGGCCTTTCCTTTTTGATTACCCAGGGTGACCGTGTTGGCCTGGTTGGGGTTAATGGGTCCGGGAAAACGACCCTTTTAAATGCCCTTTCCGGTAAGCAGCCCGCTGATCATGGGACAATTTCGACCCAAAATGATTATCGCGTTGGATACTTGGAACAAGATCCTGATTTGGCTGGACACATGCAGGTCCTAGATGCGATTTATGCTGGGGACCAGCCTGTTTTTCAAACAATTCGGGCTTACCAGGAGTCCTTAGATTTCCTGGCACAAGATCCCGAAAATCCAAAAGCAGCCAGCCGCTTTGAAAAGGCCCAGGCTGCTATGGATCGTGATGATGCCTGGACCATCGAGGCCCAGATTAAGACTATTTTAACGCAGTTACATTTAACGAATTTAAATCAGGAAGTGGCCAGCCTGTCTGGTGGCCAAAAAAAGCGTGTTGGTTTAGCGCAGGTTTTGATTCAGGAGCCAGATCTCCTGATTTTAGATGAGCCGACCAACCACTTGGATTTTGATTCCATTGCCTGGTTGGAACAGTACTTGGCCAAGTACAAGGGTGCCTTATTGACGGTTACGCACGATCGCTATTTCTTGGATCGGGTGACGAATCGAATTTTTGAGCTTTCCTTTGGGAAACTCTATGAATACCAAGGAAACTACCAAGATTACGTCGAGGGCAAGGCTATTCGCCAGGAAAACGAGGCTGCTGCTGAACATAAGCGCGAAAAGCTTTATGAAAAAGAACTGGTTTGGATGAAGAAATCAGCCCGGGCCCGGACAACGAAGCAAAAGGGCCGAGAAAGGGCCTTCGCGGAGTTAGAGGACTCGCTAGGGAATGTGCGTACGGACCAAGACGTTGAGGTGTCATTGGGCCAGCAGCGCTTAGGTAAGAAAGTAATTGCCTTAGACCATGCCTCTTTGGCTTTTGGCGACCAGTTGATTTTTAAAGACTTGTCATTGCGTTTTGGTCAACGCGACCGAATTGGTATTACTGGACCCAATGGGGTTGGAAAATCTTCTCTTTTGAATGTTTTGGCCGGGCGGTTGCCATTGACTGATGGGGTATTAGAAATCGGGGAAACGGTGCGAATCGGCTATTACACACAGGTAACGGAGGAGATTCCGGCCGATAAGCGGATGATCGAATACCTAACGGATGTTGCTTCGAGTGTGAAGGACCGCGATGGCAACGTTATTTCTGCCAAGGACCTACTAGAACAGTTCCTCTTCCCAAGTTTTATGCATGGGACTTTGGTGCGTAAGTTATCTGGTGGTGAAAAGCGACGGTTGTACCTACTAAAGATTCTTTTGCAGGAGCCAAATGTTTTGTTGCTGGATGAGCCAACTAACGATTTGGATATCGGTACTTTAACCGTTTTGGAAAATTTCCTGGCCCGCTTTGCAGGAACTGTCGTGACGGTTTCCCACGACCGTTATTTCTTGGACAAGGTGGCCGATTACGGTTATTATTTGTCTGGTAATGGTCAAGTTGATCGTTATAATGGCGAGTTCTCACTTTATTTGGATGAGATTGTCTTACCAGGTGAAAAAAGTGCCGGGACGAGTCGTCTGGATAAAAAAGAAAAATCAGCAACGGAAAAGTCAGCAGCACCTGCACAAAAGCCTAAAGAGCGTAAGTTAACCTATATGGAAAAGCGCGAATGGGAAACGATTGAGGATGAGATTGCTGATTTGGAAGCGCAAGTAGAGGATTTTAATGACCAAATGGCCGCCAATGGTGCCGATTATCAAAAGGTCGTTGAAATTCAAAGTCAATTGCAAGAGGTCTCTGATGCCCTTGATGCGAAAATGGAACGCTGGGCTGAATTAAGTGAAATTGTTGAAGGACAGGGTTAAGACCCTGTTTTTTTATTGAGGTGGCTAAGACTATTTTTTGGTTTGGAATAATCATTGATCCTCCTTGCTTTCGTCTAATGATGCTAAAAGGAAGGAGGAGTTTGATGAATTTAAAGCAATTTTTGTTAGCACTGCACCTAACGCCTGGAGTGGGTAAGGCCAAAGAGGCTAAAGTGATTGCCGCCTTAAATCAACAAGGCAATCCAGAGCAGGGTCCCTATCCCTGGCCCTTTTTAACATTGGCCCTTGTTCTAGGCTTGGAACCTGGGTCACAACTATATCGGCAGATTCAGGTGAGTTATGAGTGGTCATTGGACAAAGCCTTGGCATACCAGGGAGACTGGTTAACCTATTTTGACGAATATTATCCAAAACGGCTCAGTGAGATTTATCAGCCGCCATTAGTTCTCTTTTACCAGGGCGACTTACGGGCGTTGGATTTGCCATCATTGGCGGTGGTCGGAGCTAGGGCTGCCAGTCCTTATGGGCTAGCGGCCCTACGGCAATTGCTGCCGGATGTGGTCAAGACAGGGATTAGCGTTGTCTCGGGGTTGGCGAAGGGGATTGATGTGATGGCCCATCAGATGACTTTTCATCATGGAGGTGTTCCGCTGGCCGTCATTGGCACTGGGTTAGACCGAGCTTATCCTGCCAATCATCGTTTATTGCAAGAACAGGTTGGTCAGCAGGGGTTATTGTTGTCGGAATACCCAGTAGGGTCCTTGCCATTGAGAAGCCACTTTCCAGACCGCAATCGAATTATTGCGGGCCTTTCGAGTGCCACGTTAGTGATTGAGGCCAAGCACCATTCCGGGTCGCTGATTACTGCTAATTTAGCGTTACAAGAAAATCGACAGGTTTTAGCGGTTCCTGGCCCGATTGATGCACACTTGTCGGTTGGCCCAAACGAATTGATTCAGGCCGGTGCGTTGCCAGTCTTAACGAGCAGTGATATCATTAAAGCGGTTTCATGTTTGACTTAAAAATTTGCCTTATATAGTAGGAAAATGATTCCACCCGTCTTGCCAAAGCGTAGCTTTGACTGGTATGATGGGAGAGTTAAACCAAAAGGAAAGCTTGCTTTTGGTTGATAAACGTGATTATTGGTTCAAAACAATCACTTTTGTCGCCAATCAAGTGGCTTTAGAAAAATGGGGAATCACACGTTGGTAGAAGCAAAGACCAAGAAAACAACTGCTCCAAAGAAAAAGAGTAAGAAGAAAACAAGTAAAAAATTAGTGATTGTCGAGAGTCCGTCAAAGGCCAAGACAATTGAAAAATATCTTGGCTCGACTTATCAAGTTGTTGCCTCGATTGGCCATGTCCGCGACCTCCCTAAGTCAACATTGGGTGTTGATGTTGACCAGGATTACGAACCAAAGTACATTAATATTCGCGGTAAGGGTCCGGTGATTAAGGACCTGAAAAAAGCTGCTAAGGCTGCCAAGCAAGTCTATCTCGCATCCGATCCGGATCGCGAAGGAGAGGCGATTGCCTGGCATTTACAGCATATTTTGGACCTTGATCCAGAACAAAAGAACCGAGTGGTCTTTAACGAAATCACGAAGGATACGATTAAAAATGCCTTCAAGGAACCACGGACCATTAACCAAGACTTAGTTGATGCTCAGCAGGCTCGGCGGATTATCGACCGGTTGGTGGGTTATTCGATTTCACCGGTGTTGTGGAAGACGGTTAAGCGTGGTTTGTCAGCCGGCCGAGTCCAATCCGTTGCTCTCGGTTTAATCATTGCCAGAGAGCGCCAAATTCAGGCTTTCCAACCAGAAGAATACTGGACCCTAGATTCTGAATTCAAGAAGGGTAAGTCGAAGTTTAAGGCGAACTTCTATGGCTTTGCTGGTAAAAAGCAACCGTTACCTGATAACGCCGCCGTTCAAGCGGTCATGGCTGATTTGGACTTGAAAAAGCCCTTCCAGGTATCAGAAGTCAAGGCCAAGGAAAGAAAGCGGCAACCACAGCCACCATTTACAACGTCAACCATGCAACAAGCAGCCAACACCCAGTTGAAGTTCCGAACACGGAAGACGATGATGACGGCTCAGCAGCTTTACGAAGGAATTAACTTAGGGCGTGGCCTCGGTCAAGTTGGGTTAATTACCTATATGCGTACGGATTCGACCCGACTTTCAGCCGTGGCGAAGAATGCTGCTGCTCAGTATATTCATGACGAGTGGGGCGAGGAATATTCAAGCCATAAGCCCGTTGCCGGGACACCGCAAGAAGGGGCTCAAGATGCCCACGAAGCAATCCGTCCAACGGATGTCACGAAGACGCCATCATCAATTAAAGATAAGTTGACCCCTGACCAATTCAAGTTATATTCCTTGATTTGGTCGCGTTTTGTCGCCTCTTTGATGACGCCAGAAATTTTGGATACCTTAGCCGTAACGGTTGAGCAAAATGGCGTCCTATTCCATGCCAATGGATCAAAGACCAAGTTTGCTGGATTTACGAAGGCATATCCTGCTGCCAAGGAAAAAGATAACCTTTTGCCTGATTTGGCAGAGGGGGATGAAGTCGACTTGGCGAAGACAAACCCCGAACAGCACTTTACGATGCCGCCAGCCCGCTATACTGAAGCGGCTTTGATTAAGGCTTTGGAAGAAAACGGTGTTGGTCGTCCTTCAACTTATGCACCAACATTGGATACGATCCAGCGACGGAACTATGTGCGGGTGGATGCACGGAAATTTGTGCCCACTGAATTAGGTGAAATTGTCCAGACAATTGTTGAGGATAAGTTCCCAGATATTACCGATACCAAGTTTACGGCTCAGGTCGAACATTCACTGGATGAAATTGAAGTCGGTGATAAGAAGTGGGTCCCGGTTGTTGACGAATTTTACAAGCCATTCTCCAAGGAGGTTCAGTCCGCTGAGGAGACCCTGGAAAAGATTACGATGCACGATGAATTGGCCGGTATGGACTGTGAAGTCTGTGGTGCACCAATGGTGATTAAGATGGGCCGCTATGGTAAGTTTTATGCTTGCTCCCGTTTCCCAGACTGTCGGAATACAAAGGCAATTGTGCAAGAGATTGGTATCACTTGTCCAAAGTGTGGTAAGGGACAAGTTGTGGAACGCAAAACCAAGCGTGGCCGGAAGTTTTATGGATGCTCTCGCTATCCTGACTGTGACTTTGTCTCATGGGATAAGCCAAAGGATCCAAATCAAGTAGACGACAAGGATGCCAGCGCAACCGGTGAGGACCAGGATACTAGCGGTTCTGTTGCTACTAAGACTAAGAAAAAAGCACCCGCGAAGAAAAAAAAGAGTGAAGCGAAGTAAAAGCATTTTTGAAAAGCCGTCGCTAATGATATGTCCGAATGTTGGAGTTCATATCACGAAGGACGGCTTTTTTTGAGAAATGAGTAAGAAAGGTGGCTGTATGGCTGCAAGTAAGAAAGTTTTAACCATTGCGGGATCGGACTCGCTAGCCGGTGGAGGACTCCAGGCTGATTTGGCAACCTTTGCAGAAGCCGGCCTAGCTGGTTTTTCGGCGATTACGAGTATCGTCAGTATTCAGCCCAGCAATGTGGCGGTTTTTCCTGTGCCAGATGAGGTCTTTGACCAGCAATTAAAGTCTTTAGCGCAGGTTAAAGACTTTGCCGCTATTAAAGTGGGGATGTTAACGTCGGTCAAGCAATTGGACCGGGTGGTTGCCTTTTTACAAGATTATGCCGGCCCAATAGTGGTTGACCCTGTGTTGGCCTTGAAGGAAGGACACCTGGCCGAGAACAAAGCACTAGTCCAAGGGTATTTGGACCGCCTATTGCCACTGGCAACGGTCACGACACCGAATTTAAATGAGGGGTTAGCTTTGGCAGAACGGACTAGTACTTTGGCGAAGACGTCGACTGATTTGGCAAAATTAGCACAAGAAATCAGTCAGCGTGGTCAAACTGCCGTATTCCTAAAGGGTGGCCAGGGCTTTGTGGATGAAAAAGCCTTGGATGTGCTGGCAGTGTCAGGCCAAATTAGTTATTTGGCACAAGCAGCCTTAGGCGAGGATGCCTTTGTTAATGGCGCCGGTTGTACCTTAGCGGCAGCAATTACGGCCAAATTAGCCTTGGGCGAGAACTTGCAACAAGCGGTTGAGGAAAGTCAGTTTTTTGTTCATCAAAGCATTCAGCAGGGGTATCGTCTGAATGACAGTCGAACGGATGGCAACGTCTTTCAGATTGGTGCCAAGTGGTCAAAATAAAGTGAGCGAGTAAAACGACTACCTATTTTTTGATAAATAAAAAAGGAGTTCTTCTACTAGAAGAACTCCTTTTTAGCATGTTAGCATGCTTTTTAAAAATTAGCCCTTGCCATCTTGGAAGGCAGCATAAAGGGTCATCCCCCCATCAACAAAGAGGGTCGTACCAGTCACGTACTTGGCTTGATCGGATGCTAGCCAAACGGCAGCATCGGCCACGTCTTCAGGATCACCAATCTTTTGCATTGGAATCATCGATTGCGTTTCTTCATATTGGGCCTTGTCAGCAAACTTTTCCGCATTAATCGGCGTGTTAATGGCACCGGGCGCGATATTGTTGACGCGAATACCCTTTGGCGCATATTCCATGGCAATCGTTTCGGTAAAGAGCTTAACGCCGCCCTTAGCGGTTGCATAGGAAGCAAAGGTTGGCCAAGGAATTTGTTGGTGGACGGAAGACATATTGATGATGTTACCAGTCCGGTCATTTTCCAACCAGTAGTTGAGGGCTTCTTTTGCCCCAAGGAACACACCGGTCATGTTAATGCCAATGACTTTATTCCATTCCTCCAGTGTAATCTTGTGGGTTGGTGTTTGAATTTCCATACCGGCATTGTTGACCCAAACATCCAAACCGCCAAAGTTATCAATCGCAGCCTGTAAAAGGGCCTTGACGCCGGTTTCAGTTGAAACGTCAGCCTTGACGGCAACAGCATCGCCACCATTTTCTCGAATCTCATCGACGGCCGCTTGGGCCCCGGCTTCGTCGGAATGGTAGTTAATGACAACGTTCATCTTTTCTTGAGCAAAGCGCAACGCGATTGCGTTACCAATGCCCTTTGATCCGCCAGTAATGACGGCAACTTTTTTGTTCAAATCATTAAACATTTAGTTCCTCCTTGTACAAAAAAACAGCGAAAGTTGGTTTCGCTGTCTACTCTATCTTAATGAACTTGGATTGGCAAGTTTATTTGTTTTGCTTGCGGTATTGAACGGCCGTCACGCCGGCTTCTTGCTTGAAGACGGTGTTGAAGTATGAGAGGTTGGGGATGCCAACCTTGAGGCCAACGAGGGCAACAGAGTCTTTGCCATCTTTGAGTAGCTTCTTGGCATGGAACATCCGCACTCGTAGAAGATAGCTTTGTGGGCTTTCTTCAGCCACGGTCATAAAGGCGCGGTGCAGGATTCCTGATGAGACGGAAAAGTCTTCGCTCAAGGATTCGAGTGTAATTCGATTCTTATAGTTAGCTGCAAGGTATTCTTTCACCCGGAAGACTAAATCAGCCTTATCGGATAGTTCGCCAAATGGTTGACAATCAGAGCAAGGACGAAAACCTTCGAACAATGCCTCGTCATTTGTTTTGAAAATTTGAATATCTTCAGGGTGGGTGCCACTACCATGGACGCATGAGGGACAACAAACCCGCTTATCGGTTGTGACACCGTAGATAAAGCTACCGTTATAGTCTGCATCTCGATTGTGAATTGCTTGCCAACGCTTTTTTGTTAATGAGTACATCCTGAAGACCTCCTTTTAGAATTTATCTAGTTCCCGGAAATTGCTTATGAAAAAGCTCCAGACAATAATAACACAAATTGGTCTATTTGAGTATTACTATTATTTTACAAAGAAGGCTTTTTGTGTTTCAAAGGCTGATTTAGTAAAATAGAAGAGAACATTCACGCAAAAAGCGTTTGGAAAGGCGATTAAAAAATTGACTAATTATGCAGAAGAAATGATGGCTGCTATTCGCTTGGGACAAATGGGCCAAGCACAGAAAGCCTTTCAAAAATCACTAGCCGAAGATGAAGATGATTTGGTTTATTCACTAGCTGAAGACCTCTATGCCATTGGTTTTGTCGAAGAGTCCAAGAAAGCTTATTTACACCTTCTGGCCAAATACCCTGATGAGGGTGACTTGAAGACAGCTTTGGCGGAATTAGCGATTGAAGAAAACGACTTGGATTTGGCTCAGGACTACTTAGCCCAAATTCCAGAAGATTCACCAGCCTATTTGCAGGCCTTGCTGGTTAAAGCGGACTTGTACCAATCAGAAGGCTTAAGTGAGTCAGCAGAACATGCCTTAGAAAAGGCGTCACAGCTGGCACCCGATGAACCAGTGGTAACCTTTGCCCTGGCTGAATTTTACTTTACGACCGGTCAGTACCACCAGGCTATTCGTGGTTATCGCCAACTCTTGTTAGCCGGTCAACGACGGATTGCTAAGGTTGATATGGCTGCTCGAATTGGAACGGCCTATGCAGCAATTGGGAACGTTGATAACGCCATTGCTTACCTTGAACAGATTAAGCCCATTGATCTGACAATTGATACCAAGTTCCAGCTGGCTTTCTTGTATGTCGAGAAAAAAGCGGATGAGGATGCCTTACCACTCTTTGAGGATATTTTGGCGGCAGACCCCCAGTACACTTCTGTTTACCCATTACTCGGACAACTCTATGAGCGGATTAATGATTTTGATCAGGCGGAAAAGACTTATCGGGTAGGTCTTTCTTACGACCAAACGAACCCGGTTTTGTACCGTCAAGCTGGGCTCTTAGCCTTTAAAATGGGTCAGTACGACCAGGCCAAAGACGACTTCAATCAAGCGCTTGCCCTCGATGACCAAGATTTAGCAACTTATAGTGCTTTAGCTGATCTCTATTTGGCTCGTCACGACTACGATGCCGTCATCGAAACCATTGGTGCAGCCCAAGAATTAGACTTAGTTGACCCACGCTTTAGCTGGGACTTGGCACGGGCTTACCACGCCAAGGAAGAAGAAGACAAGGCAGAGGAACAATGGCAGGCCGCCCAAGTTGATTACCCGGCGAATCCTGATTTTTGGCATGATCTCGCTGACTGGTATCATGAAGTGGGTCGGCGAAAAGAGGAATTGACTGCCTTAGAAAAGGCCGTTGATTTAGATCCCGATAACTTTGAATTAGCCGATCGTTTGGCTGACTTAGCGCTTGATTAAAAAATGGATGGAAATCCCTTTGTTTCGTGCATTCAGGGTAAAATCTTGCTAAGATTAGATGAATAGTAAATGATTAGAAGGAGGTGGCGATGAAGCTTGAACTGTTACCAAGTGAATTGACGGCTGCCAAGCCGATTCTAAAGCAGATCAACGAAGCCGGCTTTCAGGCTTATTTTGTTGGCGGTTGTGTTCGCGACATTATTTTAGAAAAACCCATTCACGACGTGGATATTGCTTCTTCTGCCTACCCAGAAGAAATTAAAAAGATTTTTAAAAAGACGGTCGATACCGGGATTCAACACGGTACCGTCATGGTCTTAGATCACGGTGAAGGTTATGAAATTACGACCTTCCGAACGGAATCCACTTATACAGATTTTCGTCGACCTGATCAGGTTACGTTTGTGCGGTCATTGAGTGAGGACTTGAAGCGCCGAGACTTTACCATTAATGCGTTTGCCCTTGATGAAGACGGTCAAGTGATTGATTATTTTGACGGTCTGACTGATTTGGCCAACCGACAAATCAGGGCGGTCGGTTTAGCAAAAGAACGTTTTACAGAGGACGCTTTGCGAATGATGCGTGCCCTGCGTTTTGCTGCGCAATTGGATTTTCAAATTGAAGATCAAACTTTAGCTGCCTTGGTGGAATTAGGACCGAATTTAGCTAAAATCGCCGTTGAGCGCATTCGAGTTGAATTTGAGAAAATGTTGCAAGGGTTGGCCGCTGGATCAGCTTTGAAAATCTTAGTTGAAGCTGGACTCTTACCTTATTTACCAGGGGAAACCGGCTTGATGACGGAAGCCGATGTTTTAGGGGTTGCGAATCAGCTGGAAAGAAAACAACCGCAAAGTGAACAGGTTGTCTGGGCTTTGTACTTAGGTCAGCAAGGATTTGATGGTCCAACTCTGCAAGCACAACTGCGGCAATGGAAGTTATCAAAAGAGGTGATGCAGGCCGTGATGGCGGTTGGACCGCTATTAGCCAATGTCAACCAAATTGACCGGTGGGCCATTTATGAGCACAATGCCCACGTGAGAACGTTGCTGGAAACGCTGACGGTCATGGGGATGGACAAAAGCGTGACGGACCGTATTCAAAAGACATATGATAGCCTGCCAATTTATTCAATGAAGGACCTTGCCCTAAGTGGTGGGGACCTGATTGCGGCCGGCTTGGCGCAGCCCGGCCCTAATTTGGGCGCAGCATTAAAAAAGATGGAACAAGCTGTCGTCTTAGGCCAGATGGACAATACCAAAGAGGCCTTGACAACCCTTGTAGAGGAGCAGACACATGGCAACAGTTAAAATGGTTTGGGCGGAAGATGACCACCATGCAATTGGTAAAGATGGCGATTTACCATGGTCGATTCCATCAGACTTAAAACACTTTAAAAAAGAAACAGTCGGTTCGACCATGGTCATGGGCCGTGCGACATGGGCAGCCATTGGTCGTCCATTACCAAAACGGAAAACGGTTGTTTTAACTCGGCAAGTTGATTTTGATCCCGGCTTTGAAGAGGTTGCCGTGGTTCATACTCTAGCAGGTTTACAAGCCTTGATTGATGATGAAATCAGCCAGGGACACGTCGTGACGGTTGCCGGTGGTGCTCAAGTCTTTACAGCATTAATGCCAATGGCGACAGACTTAATTGTCACAAAGGTTGCCGGTGACTTTGATGGCGATACCTTTGTCGACCCAGTTGATTTAACTCAGTTCACGTTAACAGCGCAACAAGAGGCCGTTGATGGCGACTATCAATTAACCTTTTTAACATATAAACGGAAGTAAGTAGGAGACGATTCCATGGCTAAAGTACAGATTGTAACGGATTCAGCCGCTAAGTTAACCAAAGCAGAAATTGACCAGTACCAAATTAAAGTTGTCCCATTGACCGTGCAGATTGATGGCACAATTTACCAGGATGGGGTGACCATTTCAGCAGAAGAATTCTTGGAAAAGATGCAAGAAAGCGACCAATTGCCACAGACTTCACAGCCTTCAATTGGGGCCTTTAAAGAAGTTTACGATCAATGCTATCAAGAAGATCCCGATGCAGCCGTCTTATCTTTGCACCTGTCATCTGGCTTATCCGGTACAGTAAATGCAGCCGCTCAGGCAAACGCCTTAACAAAAGCTGATGTCCATGCGTTCGATACGTTGAGTGCTGACCGCTCTGAAGCGTTTGTTGTCTTGGCAGCAGCCAAAGCAGCACAAGCTGGTCAGAGCCTGGAAGAGGTTTTGAAGGTGGCGGAAACTGCGCGAGATCAAACGTACATCTTCTTGTCATTCCGCTCACTTGACAATATGGTTGCTGGTGGTCGCTTATCAAAGACACAGGGCTTGATTGGTAATCTCTTGAATATTAAGGTCGGTGCTAAGGTAGATGAGGAAGGTAAAGTGGATGTCGTGGTTAAGGGTCGCGGATTAAAGACCATTAAGGCCTTCAACGAGAGCGTAATCGAGCAAATGAAGGGCTATAAGCAGATGAAGGCGATTGGGGTAACTTATACCGGCATCAAGGATGAGGCCGAAGAAATGGTCCAACGCTTAAATGCCATTTGGCCAGACATTGACATTCTTTTGTCAGTGGCAACACCAATTATCTCGACTCACACGGGGATGGGCGCTTTGGCCATCCTCTATGAAGCAGAATAAAGAAAGAGTTGATACTAAGTGAAAAAGGGTAAGATAGTTATTTTAACAATTGCCGGGATTGTGGTTGTTTTGGGAGCAGGGGTAGGCGTTGCTTACACGAGCCTGGCCAACCAAACGGGTCCAACGGTTAGCACTAAAAAATCAGATAGTGACCAGTCGACTGGTTCAAAGAAAGTATTAGCAACTAAGTCATTCACTAAAGACGAAGTCAACGATATGATTCAGTCCAAACTGCAAAATAGTCAATATCAGGTGAACCTGGATGGTCAAAACATTGTTGCAACCAGTACGAGTTCGAGTTTAAAGGGGCAACTGACGATGACACCAAAGGTTACCAGTGATGGAGACGTAGTCTTGACTGTTAACAAGGCGAAGGTTAACTCGCTGGATGTTCCTGCTAAGGCAGCCCTCGGTTACTTACTCAAGCAAAATGTAGCACCGGCTGGTGTGGCCATTCAGCCAAGTCAGGGTCAAATTACTTTGGATTTGTCACAATTAACTCAGGACGGTCAAACAGCTTATCAAGCTAAGCAGATTGATGTCCAGAATGGAATTTTTAAATTTGCAGAGGTAGATACTAGTGCCCAGTAAGTCACGAACTTTTTACGGTTGGTTAATGACCAACCGCAATCCGGTTGCAGCAACCGAGATTCAACAATTTGCTAACAACGCCTTTTTAGACCAAAGTTTTCCAAAACAGTCGACGGATTTTGACGAGCTTTCAAATTACTTGGAAGGTTCAGCGAGCTATTTAATGTCGATGACGATTTTTGATGAGGCTTGGTCCGAATACCAAGCTTCGCGCTAAGAGAAAGATAGGAAGGAAAGTCCATGGGACATTTAATACAATGGTACCCTGGCCACATGGCCAAGGCCTTTCGCTTGATGCGCGAAAACTTAAACTTGGTAGACATCGTTTTTGAACTGGTCGATGCCCGCTTACCGGCGTCATCACGTAATCCAGAAGTGGATAAATTGATTGGTGATAAGCCAAGACTGTTAGTTTTAACCAAGGCTGATTTAGCGGATCCAAAACAGACCAAGG
This sequence comes from Fructobacillus evanidus, assembly GCF_963580165.1. Taxonomy (NCBI): domain Bacteria; kingdom Bacillati; phylum Bacillota; class Bacilli; order Lactobacillales; family Lactobacillaceae; genus Fructobacillus; species Fructobacillus evanidus. The sequence goes on along the minus strand of NZ_CAUZLM010000009.1, from coordinate 22,971 downwards.
CTTGGAAGGAACACTTTGAAAAAGAAGGCCTGAGTGTGGTCGTCTTGGATACACGGAGTCCGAAGACCCCCCAGACGATGACGAAGGCGGCGAAGGCTGTTTTGGCTGATAAAATCAAGGCTCAGGAAAAGCGTGGAATTGAGAACCGTCCCATTCGAGCAATGCTCGCAGGGATTCCAAACGTTGGTAAGTCAACTTTGCTCAACCACCTGGTTCAAAAGAATGTGGCACCAACAGCGAATAAGCCGGGCGTCACGAAGAAAATTGCTTGGCTCAAGACGCCAGCGGGGCTGGAAATCTTGGATTCCCCAGGGGTCTTGTGGCCTAAGTTTGAAGATCAACAAATCGGTCTCCGCTTGGCTTTGAGTGGTGCGGTGAAGGATACGCTTTTCGCCAAAGATGACGCTGTGCTGTCTTTGATTGCTTTCTTCCGGGACTACCGGCCACAAGCCATCATTGACCGCTATCACTTGGCTGATGATGCCTTTACAACAATGTCTGATGTCGATATTCTCTTAGCTATTACGGCCAAGTTGGGCTTCAAGGACGATTACGATAAGGCGGCGGTCCGTGTTTTAAATGATCTACGTCAAGGAAAGTTGGGTACGTATACCCTAGATTTAATTCATGAGTGAAACAATTGCGAGCATTAAAGCGGCTTTAAAAGAAGCTGCATCAGATGATTCACGCTTGGCAACTTGGCGGTTGGATGACCGAAAAGGTGTTCAGGCAGCCATTTTGGCTTTTGATCGACGGCAGGAAAAATTAGCCGAGCAAAAGGCGGCTTTTTTGTCGCGCTTTGCCTTAGAAGAACCACTTTGGGCAGCAGGTTACCAAAACATTGCCGGTGTTGATGAGGTCGGCCGGGGCCCATTAGCGGGTCCGGTTGTTGCTGCGGCAGTCATCTTACCGAAGGACTTTGACCAGTACGGTGTGATTGATTCAAAACAGGTGAGTGAAAAACACCGATTGGAATATGTTCAGGCGATTAAGGACGAGGCCATTGCTTATGGCATAGGCGTGGTTAGTGCACAAGTGATTGATGAAGTTAACATCTACCAAGCTAGTCGCTTAGCGATGAAGCAGGCGGTGGAACAATTACAGCCAGAGGCCGACTATTTACTGGTGGATGCGATGACGATTGACACGGCTTTGCCGCAGCAGTCGCTGATTAAGGGGGATGCTCGTTCAAACTCGATTGGTGCTGCCAGTATTTTGGCTAAGGTTACCCGTGATCAAATGATGGCTGACTATGACCGAGAATATCCTGGCTATGACTTTGCTCATAATGCTGGTTATGGGACGGCTAAGCACCTTTCTGGTCTAGCTGAACTAGGTCCAACGCCAATCCACCGGCGGACTTTTGAACCGGTGAAAAAGCTTTTATCATGATTTTTTATGGAGCGCAAAAAATTTTTGGCTCCTTTTTGCTAGTTAGCTTTCGCTGACACAAGAAGTAATTGTTTAATTGAGAAAGGAATTGCTTATGACAGCAATTAAACTGAGCCCGCGGTTAGCCGCAGTGAAAAATTTGGTGAACGACCAGGCGCGCGTGGCTGATATTGGGTCGGACCATGCCTACTTAGCGGCAGCCCTGCTATTGGAAAAAAAGAGTGAGTTTGCCTTGGTGGGCGAGGTTGCCCAGGGGCCACTCGAGAACGCCATCCATACGGTGGCGACTTATGGTTTGTCTAATCAGGTAACGTGTCGGTTAGCGGACGGGTTAGCAGCGATTGAACCGGACGACCAAATCGAAACGGTCGTGATTGCCGGAATGGGCGGTTTGTTGATTGAAAAGATTTTAACCGCTGGTCAAAATCAGGGGCCGTTTGACCAGTTGATTTTGCAACCAAACACTGATCAAGCGGCGGTGCGACTTTGGCTAAGTCAAAATGGGTACCAAATTGATCAAGAAAAAATTGTGCAAGAAGGGCACCATCGGTATGAAATCATTGTGGCTGTTCCTGGTCAACAGGAGCTGACCCGGGCTGAGTGGACCTTTGGTCCAAAGCTCCTTCAGGCAAAAGACCCAGTTTTCTTGGCCAAGTGGGAACAGGAACGTAATCGAGCAGCTGAAGTCTTGTCACGATTGGAAAGTGCCCAACAAAAGGGCAGCGAAAAGTACGTGAACTTACAAGAAAAGCTGAACTTTATTAACCAGGAGGTTTTTGATGGTCAAAGCAAGTGAATTGATTGAACAAATTGAGGCCTTTGCACCGAAATCATGGGCCGAACCGGACGACCCAACCGGGTTACAAATTGGCCAACCTGAACAAGAAATCCATCGCGTTCTGACCACGTTGGATGTGCGGCCAGAAGTTGTCCAGGAGGCCATCGATTTAGGGGCTGATTTTATCTGGGCTCACCATGAAGCCATGTTTCGGCCTGCCAAGAACCTTGATTTATCAGACCCACAAAATGCGATGTATGCACTCGCGATTAAAAATAATATTGTGATTTATGCCTCTCATACTAACTTGGATGCCGCAGCTGGTGGCTTGAATGATTGGTTGTGTCAGGCATTTGGTATTGAAAATCAGGTGCCATTGCTGCCGAGCGAAGGTGACCAGCACGGGATGGGGCGGATTGGTGATTTAACGATCGCCGTCACCATGGCTGATTTTGCTAAACAGGTCAAAGCTGTTTGCCAGGTAGATGCTGTGCGTTTGATTGCCAATGATGCGAATAAAGTCGTCAAACGGGTGGCAGTTCTAGGTGGCGATGGTGGTAAGTTTTGGAAAAAGGCGCAAGAAGCTGGCGCTGACCTTTACTTGACCGCTGATTTGTACTACCATGTTGGTCATGATATACTGGCCGCTGATTTTGCCGTGTTAGACCCTGACCATCATATGGAAGCCTTGGCTAAAGAACCAATGGCCAAAAAAGTTCAAGAATGGTTTGATGGGCAACTGCCGGTGACGGCTAGCCAGAAGAACACCGATCCCTATACCTATTTTTAGGTCTGTTTGCAAGCAGGAGGTTTTGCATGTCTGAGAAGTACCCACAGTTAGTGTCTCGTTTCTTACGTTATGTCAAAGTTGATACTCGGTCTGATGAAGAGAGTCAGACGATTCCATCATCACCAAAAGAAGTTCAGTTTTTAAAGGATCTGGCCGTTGAGTTAAAGGAAATCGGCTTTGAAAACGTCCGTACGATGAAGGATGGTTATCTCTTTGCTGAATTGCCTTCAAATTTGCCAGATGGTCAAGGAACTAAGATTGGCTTTATTTCCCACGTGGACACGGCTGATTTTGAAAGTGAGCACGTGAACCCACAAGAGGTTGATAACTACGACGGTCACTCTGTTTTGGAATTGGGAACGTCTGGCTATAAGTTGGATCCAGCAGTCTTCCCGCATCTCAAGAACTATCAGGGACATGATTTGATTACAACGGATGGGACTACCTTGCTTGGTTCTGATGACAAATCAGGCGTGGCTGAAATCATCGCGTTGGCCGAATATTTGTTGGCCCACCCAGAAGTAAAGCACGGTCCCGTTCGCTTTGCCTTTGGTCCGGATGAGGAAATCGGTATCGGCGCTAATCATTTTGATGTCGCTGCTTTTGATGCTGATTTTGCCTACACGGTCGATGGTGGCCCATTGGGTGAATTGGAGTGGGAGACCTTCAATGCTGCCCAAGCCGAGATTGTGATCACCGGTCAAAACGTTCACCCTGGTACCGCCAAGGGTGCGATGGTTAATGCTATTCAAGTCGGGATTGATTTTCATAATGCATTGCCTGAACATGACCGTCCCGAAAAGACAGAGGGTCGCGAAGGTTTCTATCACTTGATTGATATGGCAGGAACGCCAGAAGAAGCTACGTTGACTTACATTATCCGTGATCACGATCGGGAAAAGTTTGAGAGTCGCAAGCAGACGATGGTCCAAATCGCCGACCAACTCAATCAAGATTTGCAAAAAGACCGCGTGGCCTTGACCCTGAAGGACCAATACTACAACATGGGTGATGTCTTGAAGGACCATCAAGAAGTGGTTCAATATGCCAATGAAGCCATGACGGATTTGGGAATCGAGCCGGATACACAACCAGCTCGAGGTGGAACGGATGGTTCAAAGATTACCTTCTTAGGTTTGCCAACGCCAAATCTTTTTGCCGGTGGTGAAAACATGCACGGTCGTTACGAATTCGTCTCCAAGCAGGTGATGGAACAGGCGACTGACGTTTTGTTGGGTATCTTGACAAAGGCAGCAGAGTCAAAGTAAGACACTTAACTTAGCCCGCCAATATCAAAATTAATGGCAACAAAAAAGACTAGGAATTTTCCTAGTCTTTTTTTAAAGCAAGCTGTTGGTGTTTTAGGCTTGGCTGTCTGCCTTTTCTGCTTCTGCAGAATCTGACAAGGCAGGGACCAAGATGAGGGCAGCTTCACCAACGATAATCGTTACGAGAGCTGTCACACCTGGGTTGAAAGTTACGCCGGTCATTTGTCCGACCAAGTAACCAAGAACTTCACCAAACAGTGCACACCAGAAGGCGGCAGTAATATAGCGCATGTTTCCACTTCCTTTATTATTTACCCACTATGATACGCCCCTCTTATAAATTCGCAAGAGAATTTGTCTAATTTAAGGGCGACAATTTCGGATAAGTGTTGGTTAAAAAGGCTAAGCGGTCCAAAGGGCAAGAGGGCTATTCTTGGAATTTTTCAGCTAGGCAAACAAATTTTCGGTATAATGTTTTTAGACTATTGACACCGTTGAGGAGGACTTTATGTACGCACCATTACAACAAAAAAGCGCTTATTCGCTTTTGCAAAGTCCCAATTCGGTGGAAGAAATCATTCAAGTCGCCAAGGAGCGGGGTTATCAAGCTGTCTCTTTGGCGGAAGAAAACGTGCTTTACAGTGTGGTTGCCTTTTACAAGGCAGCAAAAAAGGCTGGCATCAAACCGGTTTTTTCGCTTGTTTTGCAGGTAAATGGCTTGGTGAACGTGGCGACGGCTTTTCCGGTTTTATTGACCGCTAAAAATCAGGTTGGCTATCAAAACTTGGTTTATTTGTCTTCCAAAAAGATGGCGGACCCAGACCAGGCGCTTCAATTTACTGACTTGGCTGGTCACCTCGAGGGGCTTTCTTTGACCTTGTCACCAAAATCAGAATTGGGCCAGTTGATTGTTGCCGAAGATTCAGGGGCTAAAAATTATCTGGGCCAATTAGCCGACAAGGTTGATGGTGCTGATTTTTACTTGGGCATTAATCCCTTAATGTCGAGCCACCACCAAGACCTCTTAGTTGCCTATGCCACAGCCCATCAAATCCGCTTAATGGCTTGGGACCAGGTCGACTACTTAAACGAGGATGATGCTTTCTTTGCCCAGGTTTTGCGGGCAATCGATCAGGGGACCCAGCTAGAAGACTTAGAGCTGTTAGCGCGCGAAAAAGGGGCTTACTACCTACGATCACAGGCGGAAATTACTGAATCGTATCAAAAAAACGCTTCTTTGCGTGGCGCTTACCAGAATAACGAGGCCCTGATTGAAGAGGCTAGCGTTGATTTGGCGTTTAAGTCGCCGGCCTTGCCTGTTTTTCAGCAAGATTCTGGTTTGGATTCCAAAACATATCTGACCCAGTTGGCCAACGCAGGCTTAAAGCGCCGGTTAACAGGTCATGAGGACCATTTTCAAGATTATCAGGACCGGTTAAACCATGAATTGACCGTTATCGCGGGACTGGGTTTTGCCGACTATTTCTTGATTGTTTGGGACATTGTTAAGTATGCCAGAGACCACCATGTCCAAACGGGGTCTGGCCGTGGCTCGGCTGCGGGTTCGTTAGTGGCCTATACATTGGGGATTACAAACGTTGATCCTCTAGCCGAAGGATTGCTATTCGAGCGGTTCTTAAATCCCGAGCGAGCATCGATGCCCGATATTGATATCGATTGGCCGGATGATCGTCGTGATGAAATTCTGGCCTACCTCCATGATAAGTACGGTCAGGAATCCTTTGCGCAGATTATTACCTTTGGTACTCTGGCTGCTAAACAGGCCTTGCGTGATACCGCCCGTGTCTTCGGCCTCAATGCCAAGGCGCAAAAACGACTTTCAGAAGGGGTGCCAGCCGGTAAGAACGGCCGTAAGGTACCGCTGAAAGAAGCCTGGGAGGCGCCTGACCAAAAGCTTAAGCAAGCGATTTATGACTTGGACTTTGGCCAATTGTTGATGAAAACGGCTTTGGCCATTGAAAACTTGCCCCGCAATTATTCAACCCATGCTGCCGGGGTAGTTCTTTCGGACCAACCGTTAGTCGATACGTTACCAGTTCAAGTTGGTAACGACGGTTACTTGCTGACCCAGGTTGAAAAGGGCCCGGTTGAAGAACTTGGCCTATTAAAAATTGATATTTTGGGCCTGACGAATTTGAAAATTTTGGCGCAAACAATTGCCTTAGCCAAAGACGAGTTGCCATCTGATTTTGATATTAAAAAAATTGACTTTCAGGACAAAGAAACGCTGCAGCTCTTTGCCGATGGGAACACGACGGGTATTTTCCAGTTTGAATCAGCCGGAATGAAAAATGTTTTAAAGCGACTTAAGGTTGATGACTTTCATTTGATCGTAGCGGCCACAGCCCTTTATCGACCAGGTCCTAGTCAACACATCGACCCCTTTATTAAGCGGCGTTTGAAGCAAGAACCTGTGCCGACTATTGACCCTGTCGTTGACCAAATCCTGGCACCGACCTATGGCATCCTGGTTTACCAGGAGCAAGTGATGCAGGTGGCGGCGGCTTATGCCGGCTTTTCGTTGGCGCAGGCCGATTTTCTGCGGTCGGCAATGTCCAAGAAAAAGCTTGATCAGATGGCATCGGCCAAAACTGCTTTTATAACGGGAGCAAAGAAAAAGGGCCACCGGCTTGACGAAGCGGAAAGACTGTTCGCCTATATCGATCAGTTTGCCAATTATGGTTTTAATAAGTCGCATGCGGTTGCCTATAGCCAGTTATCATTCCAGTTAGCTTACATGAAGGCCCATTACCCATTGGCCTTTTACACAGCGATTTTGAGCGCTCACCAAGGCGGTGTTGAAAAGGCACAAGCCTATTTGGCAGAGGTCAAGAAACTTGGTTTGAAGGTCTTACCACCAGATGTCAATATCTCTACTAGAGATTGGTCTATTCAAGATGGTGCCTTGGTCATGGGCTTGGGCAATATTAATGGCTTACAGACGGCCTGTGTGACGGCACTGCTGGAGAGCCGCCATCAGATGGGGCGCTTTGCTAGTCTCCAGGATCTAGTCAAGGCCTTACCCGAAAAATTCCAAGACGAAAAGTTTTTCAATCAGCTTACCTATGCTGGGGCACTTGATCATTTTGGCTATAACCGGGCAGAACTTTTAGCGAACTTGCCGGATTTGATTAATGCGGCTAGTTTCGGTGACTTGGTCTTGTCAGAGACGAAAATCAAGAAATTAGCTGATTTACCATTAGTGGAACGGTTACAAACGGAAAAAGAGGCCCTTGGCTTTAACTTATCGGGTCATCCAACTGAGGCTTTTCAGGCCGAGTATGATCGAGGGATCGTGACGGCCATGGTCAATTTAGTTGCTGGTCAGAGCGTTAAAGTGTTAGGCCTCGTTAAAAATGTCAAAGTCATCCAGACGAAACGGGGTGACGATATGGCTTTTGTTAATTTAACGGACATGACTGGCAGTGTGGACGTCACCATCTTCCCCAAAGTCTATGACAAAGTAAAATCGACCTTAAAGGTTGGACGTTTAGTTCGAGTAGGCGGCAAAACGGAAGTCCGACAGGAACTTTCTGTCATTGGAAACTTCGTTAATGCTGTTGATGCGAGTCAAAGTCCAAGCTTCCAAGCTGATTTAGATAAAAAACATCCGGTTCACCAAGAACCGACACCAACATTAACGGCTGCTAAATCAGGCACTTGGTTTTTGCGACTAGATGAAGACCATGATCAAGAGCCGATTAAAAATCAGCTTTGGCGAGTGATGCAGCAAAATCCAGGTGAATACCCGGTGATTTTGTATTGGCCGAAGACAAAAATCAGGCGAATGTTACCACAATCTTACAATTTAGCCGGACCAGACCAGTTAAAACGGGCATTAGAACAGGTTTTATCTAGTAAAAATGTCGTTTTCCGACAAAAAGACTAAATTGTGTCTTGTGAATTGGTTATAGAGTGTATTACAATATGAAAAGGAAGTTGTTTGTAGGCAACTCACCAAGATATCAAAGGAGCTATTTACCCATGAAAAAGACGAAGATCGTCTCAACACTTGGTCCATCATCAACTGATGTAGACACAATTGTGAAGTTAATTGAAGCAGGTGCTAACGTATTCCGTTTCAACTTCTCACACGGTGATCACGAAGAACATTTGGGCCGTATGCAAGCAGTTGCAGAAGCCGAAAAGATTACTGGTAAGACTGTTGGTCGTTTGCTTGATACAAAGGGTGCGGAAATCCGTACTACTAAGCAAGCTGACGGTAAGATTCAATTCTCAACTGGCGATGTATTCCGTATCTCAATGGACGACAGCATCGAAGGAACAAAGGAAAAGATTGCAGTTACTTATCCTGGATTGTTTGACGACGTTAAGGTTGGCGGACAAGTGCTCTTTGATGATGGTTTGTTAGCTACTACTATCACTGAAAAGGATGAAGCAAACAAGGAATTGGTTGTTAAGGCTGAAAACAACGGTTTGTTGGGATCACGTAAGGGAGTTAACGCCCCTGGTGTTTCAATCAACTTGCCTGGTATCACTGAAAAGGATGCTGATGACATTCGTTTCGGTTTGGACCACGAAATCAACTATATTGCTGCTTCATTCGTTCGTAAGCCTGAAGATGTTTTGGATATCCGTGCCTTGTTGAAGGAAAAGAACATGGAACACGTTCAAATCATCCCTAAGATCGAATCACAAGAAGGTATCGACAACTTGGATGCTATCTTGGAAGTTTCTGATGGTTTGATGGTTCCACGTGGCGACATGGGTGTTGAAATCCCTGCCGAAAACGTGCCTTTGATCCAAAAGGAAATGATCGACAAGATGAACGTTTTGGGATTGCCAGTTATCACTGCTACTCAAATGCTTGACTCAATGGAAGAAAACCCACGTCCTACACGTGCCGAAGCTTCTGATGTTGCCAACGCTGTCTTTGATGGTACTGATGCAACAATGCTTTCTGGTGAATCAGCTAACGGTGACTACCCAGTTGAAGCTGTTGCTATGATGGCCGCTCTTGATGAAAAGGCTGAATCAGCTTTGTCATTGTACAGCCGTCATGCTGATACTTTCTACGGTGATGATGATGTTGAATCAGTTGCCTCAGCAGCAGCTCGCTTGTCAGATTCAGTTGAAGCTAAGGCCGTTGTTGTCTTGACTGAAACTGGTTACGCCGCACGTATGGTTTCAAAGCACCGTCCTACTGCAATGACAATTGCTTTGACAAAGTCAGAACGCGTGCAACGTGGATTGACTTTGAACAACGGAATCTTGCCTATCTTGGCTGACACACCAAAGTCTGTTGATGACTTGGTTGCCAAGGCCAAGGAAGTTGCTCAAGCTCAAGGTTTGGCAGCTGCTGGTGACAAGATTGTTGTTGTGACTGTTGCCCCAATCGACATGGCAAAGTCAGCTAACAACGTTTCTGTTGAAACAATCTAATGATTTACTTGAAAAGTCCGATTTTGTCGGGCTTTTTTTGTTCTAAGTTGTGTTAAAATAAGGTAAGTTCAACTAAATGAGGTGCGGGATTTTTGACAACGCAAACAGAGAAACTATTCACTTTTGAGAACATTGAACAGCAGACCAAATTAACGGGGCCAAAGGATCAACTTCTGGTTTTAATGGAAGAGGGCTTGGCCGTTAAAATGCTCGTTCGTGGCAATCAGGTAGCTGTCCAAGGCGATTCGAACCAAGCTTCTTTGGCGCTCGCCGTTTTGGAAGCACTGACACAATTGATTAAGAAACAAATTTCCGTCGGTCCTGCTGACGTTATCTCTGCGATGACAATGGCAAAACGCGGAACATTGGATTACTTTTCAGATTTGTATAGTGAAAGTATTATCCGCGATAATAAGGGCCGGGCAGTCCGTGTTAAAAATTATGGTCAGCGTCAATATGTCCAGGCGATTCGTAAGAATGATTTAACCTTTGGAATCGGCCCCGCTGGAACTGGAAAAACTTTCCTAGCCGTCGCCATGGCCATCTCAGCCTTAAAGAAGGGTGACGTCGAGCGGATTGTGATTACTCGCCCTGCAGTCGAGGCTGGTGAATCACTTGGGTTCTTACCGGGTGATTTAAAGGAAAAGGTTGACCCCTATATGCGGCCCATTTACGATGCCATGAATTCTTTAGTCGGAGCAGACCATGTTGCTCGTCTTATTGAACGGGGTGTCCTAGAAATTGCACCACTCGCCTATATGCGTGGTCGAACCCTTGATGATGCCTTTATCATTGTCGATGAGGCTCAGAATACGACAAACGCTCAAATGAAGATGATTTTGACGCGTTTGGGATTCGGCTCTAAGATGGTCGTCAATGGGGACCCATCCCAGATTGATTTACCACATGGTGTTCGGTCTGGGCTGGTGGCTGCTCGCCGGATTCTCCGCGATGTCAACCGCATTGCCTTTATTAACTTTGAGAGTGGTGATGTCGTTCGCCACCCCGTCGTTGGTCTGATTGTTTCCGCCTATGAAGATGCGGATGCTCGACTAGCTGAATTAAAAAACGCACAGAAAGAAGCCAATAACTAATGGATTTAGCATTAATTGATCAGACGAAAGACGGTGTGACACAGTTTCACCAAGACCTCGTCAAATCTGTTTTAAATTATGCTGGTGCCTATCTAGAATTACCAGACAACACTGAGATGTCAGTGACCTTTATGAATAATGATGCCATTCAGGCTTATAATCGCGATTATCGCGGTAAAGACAAGCCAACGGATGTCATTTCTTTTGCCATTGAAGAGGATGGCGATGATAGCCCTGTTCTTCTTGATGAAGAAATGTCCGAAGATATTGCTAAAAATATTGGGGATATTTTGGTCTCCGTTGATATTATCGAGAGCCAGGCGGAATACCTTGGTCACTCCTTTGAACGTGAGCTTGGCTTTCTAGTTGTTCATGGTTTCTTGCACTTAAACGGTTATGACCACATGCTTGGTGATGCCGAAGAAAAAGAGATGTTTGACTTGCAGAGGAAGATTTTAGATGACTACGGACTTACGCGATAACAACCACGGTCAGATTGAAGAGGCTGATTTTCACCCTAAGTCTGCTGTGGAAGAGTTGGCGGAACAAACCAATCCCAAGGCGCCATCAGGGCGGAACAAGAATTTTTTGATTTCAATGTACCATGCATTGAAAGGGATTTTCTTGGTGGTGATTCGCGAGCGGAATATGCGTTTCCATTTAAGCTTCGCATTCTTTATTCTGGTGCTTGGCCTTTACTTAGGTCTTAACCGGTCTGAATGGCTGTGGGTCGTGATTGCGGTCTTTTTGGCTGTTTATGGCGAGTTCTTAAATACAGTGGTGGAAGCCGTCGTAGACCTGGTGGTTGAACGCAAGTACCATCCATTAGCCGGTCTGGTGAAGGATGTTTCGGCCGGAATGGTTTTAGTCGCTGTTGGTGCTGAGTTGATTATCTTAGCTCTGATTTTCCAGCCACACATCTGGCATTACTTTGGGATTGAAACGAATTTCTCTCGTTTCGTCCACCGTTTGAAAGGATAACTTATTTTATGACAAATCCAGGATTTAAATCAGGTTTCGTTGCCATTATTGGTCGACCAAACGTTGGAAAGTCGACTTTATTGAATCGCATTGTTGGTGAAAAAATTGCCATCATGTCGAATAAGGCGCAGACTACCCGAAATAAGATCCAAGGTATTTATACAACTAATGAGGCCCAGGTGGTCTTTATCGATACACCGGGTGTTCATAAGCCTCAAAATTCTTTGGGCGACTATATGGTCAAATCAGCTTTTTCAGCTTTGCATGAGGCTGATGCTATCTGGTTCGTCGTTGACGCAAGTCAAAAGCGTGGCGGGGGTGATAACTATATCATCGACCGTTTGAAGGAAGTAACGAAGACACCAATTTATTTGCTGGTCAATAAAGTGGATTTGTTGCCTAAGGAAGAACTGTTCGAGGTCATCCAGTCTTACCAAGAGGATGCACCAGCCTGGAAGGAAATCTTCCCAATTTCGGCAACAGAGGGTGACAACGTCCCCGAGTTGTTGGAAACGGTTATCGGTGATTTGGATGAAGGACCACAGTACTTCGATTCAGATCAGTTGACGGATCACCCGGAACGTTTCGTTATTTCCGAATTAATTCGTGAAAAGGTTTTGCAATTAACTAAGCAAGAAGTCCCACATTCCGTGGCGGTCGTGATTGATAAAATCTCCTCTGATGATGACGGTTTGGTTAGCATCCAGGCTTCAATTATCGTCGAGCGTGCCAGTCAAAAGAACATTGTGATTGGTAAGCAAGGCCGAATGATTAAAGAAATTGGTACACGAGCACGGAAAGATATTGAGCGCCTGCTTGGTTCTAAGGTCTTTTTGGAAACCTGGGTTAAGGTCGAGGAACGTTGGCGTGATCGACCACAGGCTTTGCAAAGCTTTGGCTACCGTAAGGATGATTTTTAAACCGCTTTACCAGCCACAATAGCTGAGCAGACAACCATCAGCTTGATGGTTGTTTTTTTATGGAAAGGAGGGCCGTGATGGCATTGATTGAAGGTCTCGTCTTGTATACACGGCCTTACCGAGATAATGATCTGCTGGTTCGAGTTTTTACGAAGGAACAGGGAATAATGACTTTGATGGCTCGTGGGGCCAAGAAGGCAAAGTCAAAAGTTGGTTTTGCCTGCCAGGCTTATTCCTGGGCAATTTTCGATGGCGCTTATCCAAAAAATAATACGGGATTGGGTTTCATTAATGACGTTCAGGATAGTCATCCTTATAAAAATGTGGTTGGGGACATCAATGTGAGTGCCTATGCAGCGTTAATTGTAAAGCTCCTGGATTTAGCCTTCGAAGAAGGGAAATCAGAACCGGAGTGGTATGAAAAAACGCTGATTGGTTTTGAAAAACTCAATGAACAGGTAGACCCCCAAGTTATTACCAATATTTTTGAATTACAGCTGTTGCCCGCTTTTGGTGTGGCGCCAAACTGGCAGGCTGATCCGATTTCCGGAGCAGTAACGGGAGTCTTTGACTATTCTGAAAAATACAACGGCATCATTGAACGGTCACATTTTGACCTTGATGACCAACGTTTAAACTTGGACCAGAAAGTTGTCTATTATTTACGGCAATTTTCAGCAATTGACATGAATAAGATTGCTAAGGTAACCTTATCTTTAATGACCAAGCGCGGCATTCAACGGGTGATTGATTATCTTTATGACCGAGAAGTCGGGTTGAAGCCAAAGGAAAAGGTCTTTATTCAAAAAATGGCTGCTTTTGAAGGGCAGCTGACCATTAAGGCGCGAAAGGGAAAGCCATGAAAAGAATTTTAGTTTTACATACTGGTGGAACGATTGCCATGCACGAGGATGTTGATGGTGATGTTGAACAGGGTGCACAAAACCCATTAAATGATGCCCACCTCGATTTACCCGAAGTGGAATTGACGACTGAAAACATTTTTAATTTGCCATCTGAACATATTACCCCGACCCATATGTTGGCCCTCTATAACCGTCTCAAGGATGCGGAACAAGATTTTGACGGGGTAGTCATCACGCACGGGACGGATACATTGGAAGAGACCTCATTCTTCTTGGATGGAACACTTTCCTTTGAAATTCCGATTGTCATGACCGGTGCTATGCGTTCCTCCAACGAATTGGGTTCCGATGGTTTATATAATTTCCAATCGGCCTTGCGCGTGGCCATTGACGAGCAGTCAAAAAATCGGGGTGTCATGGTTGTTTTAAATGATGAAATTCATGCTGCCCGGTTCGTGACGAAAACACATGCAACGAACGTTGCTACTTTTGCCTCACCGATTTCAGGGGCGATGGGTATGGTCAATAAGCGCAAGATTCTCTTCTTTTATGACCTGCCAGATAAGCAAACTTATCCAATTAAAGCCGTTAATAAAAGAATTCCGGTTATGAAAGCTTATGCCGGGATGGATGGCCACATTCTGAGTCTTTTAGCCGACTCAGGCATTGATGGCATCGTGATTGAAGCGCTTGGAGCAGGAAACTTGGGTGAGGATGCTGCCTTGGGGGTTTTGAAGCTCTTGGATGTTGGTATCCCTGTTGTGATTGTTTCGCGGTCCTTTAAGGGTATTGCCGAACCGGTTTACGATTACCTTGGTGGTGGCGTGCAGCTTGAGAAGGCGGGAGCCATCTTCGCCTCGGCCGTTAATGGCCAAAAGGCACGACTAAAGCTCTTGATTGGTTTGGAAAATCATCTAAACACGAACGATTTAAATAATTACTTGCACGAATTTTAATAAAAGTCGTACTTATGCTAGACTATCGCAATAAATCTTTGCTATAATGACTTTACACTAGTCAATCAGCTGACTGGCTAGCTGATGTTGTTTGATTTAGTGAAAGAAGATGCCCAGGAGAGCTTAAATCATGAATTTTACTGACCAAGACCCATTGATTTTTTCAGCCATTCAACAAGAAGGTGCCCGGCAAAACCGGACAATCGAATTGATTGCTTCTGAAAACTTTGCTTCAAAAGCCGTTCGTGCCGCCCAAGGTTCGGTATTGACGAACAAGTACGCAGAAGGATATCCCTACAAGCGTTACTATGGTGGAACGGAATACGTTGATATCGTTGAACAAGCTGCGATTGATCGTTTGAAGGAATTGTTTGGTGCAGAATATGCCAACGTGCAGCCACATTCTGGTTCACAGGCAAACGCAGCAGCCTACATGGCCTTTTTGAAGCCAGGCGATACAATTTTGGGTATGGATTTGGATGCTGGTGGTCACTTGACTCACGGAGCCAAGGTAAGTTTTTCTGGTAAGGTTTACCATTCAGAAACTTACGGTTTGGATCCAGAGACTGAAACTTTGGACTATGATGCCATCATGGCACAAGCCAAGGAAGTTAAACCACAGATGATTGTGGCTGGTGCATCTGCCTATTCACGAACAATCGACTTTAAGAAGTTCCGTGAAATCGCTGATGAAGTTGGGGCTTACTTGATGGTTGATATGGCCCACATTGCTGGTTTGGTTGCAGCTGGTTTGCACCAAAATCCAGTTGGCATTGCTGATGTTGTAACATCAACAACCCACAAGACTTTGCGTGGCCCACGTGGTGGGGTTATCTTGTCACAAGAAAAGTACGCTAAGCAAATTAATTCAGCTATCTTCCCTGGTTCACAGGGTGGACCTTTGGAACATGTGATTGCTGCTAAGGCAGTTGCCTTCGGTGAAGCATTGCGTCCAGAATTCAAGGACTATGCAAAGCAAATCATCAAGAACGCACAAGCAATGGTAGCAGTCTTTGGAAAGACTGATGACATCCGTGTTGTTGCTGGTGGTACTGATAACCACCTCTTCAACTTGGACTTGACGAAGACTGATTTGACTGGTAAGGAAACACAAGAATTGTTGGACCGTGTCTCAATCACGACGAACAAGGAGGCCTTGCCAAACGAACAACTCAGTCCATTTGTTACTTCTGGAATTCGTATCGGAACACCAGCCATCACGACTCGGGGTTTCGATGAAAACGACAGTGCTGAAGTTGCCCGTTTGATTGTGGAAGCAATTCACAACCATGACGATGAAAAGGCATTAAAGGACATTAAGAAGCAAGCAGAACGCTTGGCAATGGCACACAAGTTGCCTTAATGACCAATAATGGTATAGAATGATGAAAAGCTGTTAATGCAGCTTTTTTTCTTTGAATCCGCTGGAGGTGAACAAATGCCTGACAAAAAGACGATTCGCCAGGAACAAAAAGCCAAGTTGAAGGCCTTGAGCCCGCTAGCAAAGGCTGAACAAGAAGAACAGTTATATCAAAAACTGTTTCAACAACCAGCCTGGCTTCAGGCGCAAACTATCGCGGTGACGGCATCGCTTCCTTTTGAAGTGGAGACAACACCGATTATGGAGGCCGCCTGGCAGGCTGGGAAGACGGTTGGTTTGGCGAAGGTGGTTGATCGAGAATTAACCTTTGTTAAAATCAGTGCCGATAGTGCCCTGACAGCTGGTGAAAGCTTTGGTATTTTAGAGCCCGAAAATGGCCAGGAACTGAAGAAATCAGCAATCGATTTGGTCTGGGTACCGGGGCTTGCCTTTAGCGATGCCGGCCTTCGAGTCGGTTTCGGTGGCGGTTATTATGACCGTTTTCTTGCCGATTACGAGGGGGAAAGTATCAGTCTCGCTCTAGCAGAACAAAGGCGGGCTGATTGGGTACCTGACAACTTTGATGAAGTTGTCGGCCAGGTTTTGACCTTAGCAGATGAGTAATGATGATATAAAATTTTGATGAGAGACCTAACGGTGACGTTGGGTCTTTTTCTTAGCAAATTTTTATTGATTTTTTCTTGCGAAAGCGAACATCTGTTCGTATAATAAAAACAGACTTAACAGGAGGAATCCGTCGGATGACGACTAATGATTTTTCACAAATTTATCAAAATGAAGACCGGCGGGTTGTCTTTCTAATCGATTCAAAAAGCTTTTATGCCAGTTGTGAAGCGGTTGAACGAGGTTTAAATCCGCTGAAGGCCATGCTGGTGGTGATGTCACATCAGGAAAACGATACTGGGGGTCTGGTCTTGGCCTCGTCGCCAATGGCTAAGAAGCGGCTGGGGATTTCCAACGTTACCAGACAAAAGGATGTCCCTGATGTTCCTGGCCTAATCAAGGCGGAGCCGCGGATGAACCTTTATATCAAAAAAAACTTAGCCATTAATGCCATCTACCAACAATACGTTGACGATGACCACTTGCTACCATATTCCATTGATGAATCAATTTTGGATATCACTGATTTTTGGCACCTCTTTGGTAAAAGCCCAAGAGAAGTTGCACAAAAAATTCAACGGCAAGTCCTGGCTGAAATGGGAATTTACCTTTCAGTTGGCATCGGGGATAGTCCGGTTTTAGCCAAATTAGCCTTGGATTTAGAAGCGAAAAAGGCCCCACACCTACTGGCCGAGTGGCACTATGAGGACGTACCGAAAAAGTTGTGGCCCGTGACAAACTTTGGTCATGTTTGGAGTATTGGGTCAAAAACGGCACAAAAGCTGAAGCGGTGGGGCATTGCAAGCATAGGCGATTTAGCCAAACAAAACCCATATGCCCTCAAAGAACGGCTGGGCTTAATGGGGGAGCAACTTTATGCCTTGGCCTGGGGCATTGACCGGTCTGATTTAACGGAAAAGATTACGCCAAAAGATAAGTCTTACGGGAACTCACAAGTCTTACCAGAAAATTACCATGATGGAGCGGCCATCCAAGTGGTGGTGCAAGAAATGGCAGACCAGGTGGCAAGTCGCCTCCGGGCGCACCAACAACAAGCAACCCTGGCGTCACTATATTTGGGTTATGCGGACCAAGGAATCGCTTTTAACACGCGCCACAATCCCAAAACGGGCCTGCACCAGACCGTTCGCATCGAGCCAACCAACCGTAGTCAAACCTTGATGGCCGTTTTGAAACGTATTTTTCAAGAGCATTGGTCGGGTGACCCAGTTCGCTATATTGGAGTTTCCTTTTCTGGCTTATCGAGTGAAAGCGTGCAAGAAATTTCACTCTTTGACAAGGCTCCTAGTCCAACTGACCAGGAAGAAGATCCGGTTGATACGGTCGTTGACCAAATTCGTCGGCGCTTTGGCGCGGCGAGCCTGGTTCGTTCAATTTCGTTGGAAAAGGGGGCCACGGCGATTAGCCGAGCTAATTTGGTTGGGGGTCATAATGGAGGAAATGCTTATGAGTAAGGATTTTTCCGCTGATCCAGACTGGTTAGCAATTGTTGCGGGTTACTTTGACCATGATTATCGCGAGCGAGGGAAGGTCAAGTGGAATGGCTTTTTTCTTTCGGATCACACTGCCGGATTAAAAAATCAGAAGACGGATCAAGGCCAGGCAGATAAGACGGAGTTGCATGAGGCCATGTCGTATGAGCAAATGCAGCAGGTGGTTTCTTTGGCTTATCGGAATTCACAGCGGGTTGTTGTCCAAGCGAATAGCTTTGA
This sequence comes from Fructobacillus evanidus, assembly GCF_963580165.1. Lineage (NCBI taxonomy): Bacteria > Bacillati > Bacillota > Bacilli > Lactobacillales > Lactobacillaceae > Fructobacillus > Fructobacillus evanidus. The sequence continues at coordinate 4,785 of NZ_CAUZLM010000009.1, read as the reverse complement.
TATCGAGGGGCGGGCTAGTCCCCTGGAAATTGGTCGCGTAACGGGCTTTTTTATGGATGGTTTTTACTTAGATAAAGAACCAAAAAATTGGGAAGACTTGCAGTTTGTGGAGGTTGATCATGGTCGAAAATGAATTAATAACTGAAATATTAAAGGAAATGACACCCTTATTTAAACGGGCAAAAAATACCGTTTACGAGTTAAGAGTGGTGGATCAACGGTATGCTGGACAAGTTAATTTTTTCTTTGAGTGGAATCAGGTTGGGCGTTCAACTATTTCTCGTCAAATCTTGACCGTTCCCAGACGGCGGGTGAAAGATTTGGAAGGACTGATTACGACTTTGCAGTTAAAAACGATGGTGAAGGTGACGTTGGTATAATCGCTAGCAAATCAGCACTAGGCATCTTTTTATTAATAATTGTCTGTTGAATGTTACAACTATGCAAATTCTTTTACATCTTTGTAAAACAAGGTTATAATATGGCTATAGCAAAGTAGAACAGGAGATGTCTTATGTCAGTAACAGGAAACACAGTTCCAGCAAGCATCGCAATGTTGAAGGTGCTTGAAGATTGGGGTGTTGATCACCTCTTTGGCTATCCTGGGGGTTCGTTTAACTCCACCATGGCAGCCCTCGCAGAGCGAAAAGAACAAATTCACTATATCCAAGTTCGCCATGAACAAGTTGGTGCTTTGGCAGCCGCAGCGGATGCCAAGCTCACTGGTAAGATTGGTGTCGCCTTTGGGTCAGCCGGACCTGGCGCTACAAACTTGTTAACAGGTCTTTATGATGCCAAGGAAGATCATGCACCTGTTTTAGCCCTTGTCGGTCAAACGCCACGCGCGGTTATGAACTCACACTTTTTCCAAGAATTCAACGAAGATCCAATCTTTGAAGATGTATCCGTTTATTGCCGAACTGTCATGACGGCAGAAAGTTTGCCACACGTGGTCGATCAGGCCATTCGTGAAGCCTACAAGCATCAGGGTGTCGCAACGGTGATTATTCCAAACGACTTGGGCTACGAACAAATTCCAGATATCGCTTATGGTTCCCATGGAGCCACAGATGATAAAAAGACGCCACAACCAGAACCAACTGCTGCTGAAGTTGATCAATTCTTAGCATTGGTTAAGGAAGCCAAGCGACCAGTTATTCACGTTGGTCGTGGAATTCAAGAGGGTGGTGACGTCCTGATTGAATTATCAAAGAAATTGCAAATTCCTTTGGTTATGACCGGTTTGGCAAAAGGCCATGTCGATGAAAGCTATGCAGGAAACTTGGGCATGGCCAACCGTGCTGCCTCAAAGGCTGCCGATGAAATCATGGCGAGTGCTGATTTGTTGATTGCCATTGGGGCAGATTTCCCATTTGCCAAATTAGTGTACACGACTCATCCGTTTAAGTTCGTTCAGGTCGATAACGACCGAACAGAGCTTGGCCGTCATCATAACCTTGATTTAGGAATCTGGTCGGATGCAACCGCCTTTGTCCAGGCTGCCTTGGACCGTAGTGAACAAGCACCAGAATCTGCATTCTTCAAGGCCGCTTGTGCTGACAAGGAAAACTGGTTTGCCTACCAAAAGCAATTGCAAGACGATACTCGCGAGCCGCTTCGGGCCGAACCAATTTACAAAGAAATTAACCGGGTAGCTGACCCGGATGCCGTTTTTGCCATTGATATTGGTGACAATATCATTAACTCTTTCCGTCATTTGCATGTGACGCCCAAGAATAAGTTCGTGATTTCTGCCATCTTTGCTTCTATGGGTTCTGGACTACCAGCTGCTTTGGCTGGCCAATTGTCATATCCTGGTCGTCAAGTTTGGAACATCGCTGGTGATGGTGCCTTCTCAATGATTATGCAAGATTTGCTGACCGAGAAGAAGTATGGTTTGCCAATTATTAATGTTATTACAGCCAACAAGACGTTGAACTTTATTAAGAGTGAACAAGATGATGTGGCTATGCATCATTCAGGAATTGATCTTGCTGATCAAGACTTCGCCATGATTGCCCAGGGAATGGGTGTTGAATCAGTGACGGTTACTAAGGCCAGTGAATTACCAGCAGCCTTTGATAAGGCGATTGAGGTTACGAAGGCTGGTCGACCATTCTTGATTGAAGCTAAAATTTCAGATGCCCGTTCGTTGCCTGTCGAAGAATTACAATTAAAGCAGACAGACCAAGGCATGGAAGAAACGCTTAACCCAACTTATAACAGTAACCTTGATTTGCAACGACCAAGTTCGGTTCGTGAATTCTTAGATTCATACGATGGTCAAAACTTGAAAACACTCCCAGAATTCTTTGAAGAATATGGTGTTGAATGGTAAACTTATAAGCTGACTTATCATAAAAGTCTTCTTTTGAAGGCTTTTTATTTTGTTTATAGAAAGCGTTGCCTGCTTAAAGAGAATCGGTGTAAAATAGAGCGCAAAGGAGCTTGATTATGCCAAAACTTGTTTTACTACGTCACGGTCAAAGTGAATGGAACCAGTCTAACCGCTTTAATGGTTGGATCGATACTTATTTGTCTGCAACTGGCAAAAAACAAGCACAGGATGCCGGGCAGGCGCTCTTAAAACAGGAGATTCATTTTTCCCGGGCCTATAGTTCAGTCCTTAGTCGGACAATCATGACCATTAATCGTATCTTGGATGAATTAGGTCAATCATATATTCCGCTAACGAAGTCTTGGCGGTTAAATGAACGTCATTACGGCATCTTGCAGGGTGAAGATAAGGACGATATGCGCGCCAAGTATGGCAAAGAGCAGGTCCAAATCTGGCGGCGGTCTTATTCTGTCCTGCCACCTAAACAGCCGGCATATGATCCGACTGTTACCATTGATGGCCGAACTTACCCGGCCTTTGATCACCGTTATGCACGGGTGCCTTACGGTCTTTTGCCACTTAGTGAAAATATTCAAAGTACAGAAGTTCGAGTTCGGCCACTTTTTGAGAAGGAAATTGTGCCACGGTTGCGTGCGGGAGAAGATGTCTTGATTGTGGCCCACGGAACGTCCGTCAGAGCGTTGACAAAGCTGATTGAGGGTTTAACACCGGAACAGGTAACCAAAGTTGAGATTCCAAACGGCGAACCAATTATTTATGAATTTGATAAAAGTTTATCTGTTTATAAAAAGGAAATTGTGCGCTCTTCTGTCAAATAATTTTAAAAATCAGTTCTGATTTTTTTATGCCATTTACTGTATTTTTAAAAATAGCACAAATAATTACCAACTATACCAATCAAAAAGAAAGTTGAATTATTTTCAACAAATAGGGATAATGTTTCTAATAAATATTTAAAGAAATCGGAGTCCCTACCAAATGAATTTTCAAACTGTTGTGAATAGTCGGCGTTCCATTCGCTGGTTCCAAAATCAAGAAATTGCTACAGAGACGTTGCAGACAATTGTCGAAACGGCACAGAAAGTCCCATCTTTTGTGAACTCGCAACCAGTCCGAGTGGTGATTGCCACTGGCAATACCTTGGCAACGATTCGAGAACAACACTTACAGTCTGTTGTGAACCAAGCACCTAGTCAATCAGTTTTGCCATATCAGCCAATCCCAGAGTGGGATGATGGCGCCAAGGCAAATATCATGGGTTGGTTTGCCAGTACCAAGGAACAAATTGGTGATGATTGGGGTACAATGATGGGGAAGGCAGGTGCCAACCTCTACAATGCCCAGGCAATTGTTTACTTAACCTTGCCGAAGGATTATCCCGATTGGTCATTAGTTGATTTGGGTGCCTTTTCAGAAGCATTGATGCTGGCGGCCCAAGATGCAGGTGTTGATTCTTTGCCAGCCTATGAATTCGTTAAATTTGCTGATGATTTAATGGCACCGCTCAAGTTAACAGATGACCAACAGGTTGTAATGGGTATTGGGCTCGGTTATCGCGATGAAGATAGTTTGTTGAATCAAATTCGTTCTGGTCGCATGGACACGGAAAGTATTTTGACAATTTTGGATTAAGTGAAGGGAAATTTTGATGACAAAGACGCTTGTGATTGGTGCACATGGTAAGGTTGGCCAAATTTTGGTTCAAGATTTAGCTAAAAATCAGCGGGAAGTTTTAGCGGCCTTTCGGAATAAAGACCAATTGCAAACGGTGGCTGATTTAGCCGGTGTTGAGGGAGTTTATTTTGACCTCGATAGCGACGAACAAGCGATGGCCCAGTTTTTCATGGACCACCAAGTTGGCCAAATTGTTTTCACGGCCGGTGCCGGAGGCAAGGGTGGTATTGAGCGAACGGTAGAAGTTGATTTGGACGGCGCCATTAAAACAATGGTTGCTGCTAAAAAAGCAAGTGTTGCTCACTATGTCATGGTTTCAGCTGCTGGGGCGGATGATCGCAGTCGTTGGTCTGCATCCGGTATTTATCATTACTTTATGATGAAGCACTATGCTGATTTGTATTTGCAAAACTCCGGTTTGGATTATACGATTGTTCGCCCAACGCTACTTTTGGATACTGCCGGGACTGGAAAAGTTTCATTGAATGTCGACTTTGCTGGCCCAAAGGAAGATTTGCAAATTTCGCGAGCAGATGTTGCTTCCTTTGTCACAGAAGTATTAGCTCATCCTGAACAATCAACTAATCAAATCTATGATTTAACAACTGGTAATCAAAATATTCGAAATATTTTTTGATTTAGGCAGATTCTATAATTAATTCGAACGATAATTGAAAAACAAAAAACCCAAAGAATTCTTTACAATGGTAGTTGCTAGACAAACCATGAGGAGAAATTCTTTGAGCTATTCA